>DAPR01000016.1:12656-13068 GCA_002502605.1 Euryarchaeota archaeon UBA258 | reverse complement strand
TGGATTCTTGTCTTCATCCATTTGCACGACATAAACACCCGACACCATTTCTGAAATGAACAGGTAGCCACGAGGATCGTACTGCAAGCCCCAATCGAACGGAATCATGCACGATGCCCAACAGTCAGCCATGTCATAGCCGAGCGTTTCCTTGGGGTCTTCCATCCACGTAGGGCCCGAAGGCAGGAAGTAACCCATGGTCTTGGTTTCAGACATTTGAGCGATGGCAGGGAAGCCGATTTCAGGTGCTGGCACGCCGTCAACCCACACGAGGTCTTGCCAGATGTCGCTGTGGTCGGTCACCCAGTTGCCTGCGTGGTAATGCGTCCAGTAGACGTTGCCGTTGGTGCCGGTGTCGCCGTTGTGGGGGCTGTAGATGTAGCCGCCAGGGATGTAGTGGTGAGGGTGTTCG
>DAPR01000016.1:11934-12639 GCA_002502605.1 Euryarchaeota archaeon UBA258 | reverse complement strand
GCTTGAACCAGGGAGCTTCCACTTGCTCACCAAGAATGGCTTGGCTGGATCGGTGGTGTCAATGGTCCAAATGTAGCCGGTGTGGTTGGTGTTCGTGCCGTATTCCGGTGCAATCATGGTCAAGTGGCGCCAGTTGATGCCAAATTCAGCATCGCTTGGTCCTGTGCCACATTCTGCGTCCCATGTTTCCATTGGGTCGGTGTCTTTGGCACCGTTGCACAACAGGTGGTCGTAAGGAACTGCATAGTGGATCCAACCGTTCCCGTTGAGAGCGCCCGTGCTGCCACCCCATTCTTCTGAAGACAGGTTGGCATGGCCACCGCCGTCAGGACCGTACCATCCATCATCTGCGCTTGGGCAACCGAGCCATCGTCCGACTTCATTGTCTTGTGGCCATGTGATGCCTTCCGGGTCTGGAACTTCTGGAGGGTTCGTGACATCGACGATCCTCAATCCTGCGTCCCAGTAAGAGATGTAGAGGAGTTTCTGTCCAGTGATTGGGTGAATGTGGAAGACGTTGTCGTGGTTGAAAATTGAGCCACCGCATGTTGTTTCTGGCTCAGGTGAGTAGCCACCCCAGCGAATGATTTGGCGGCTGTCGTTCTGTTGCTCGTCGGTGGATGTGGGGTTCCATGATTCAAACCCGAGAGGGACATAGAAAATCTGGGTGCCTTTGTAGAAGGTTCCTGAATCACCTTCAACCAT
>DAPR01000016.1:11101-11872 GCA_002502605.1 Euryarchaeota archaeon UBA258 | reverse complement strand
TTGGCTGGCTCCCAGTCACAGTCCACATGCATGTCTTGGTTGTGGAACCCTGCAGGGGGGTTGTTCCACTCGGCGACCTTGATTGGTTCGTTCTTGTTGACGACAGAGATGACGTCCAATCGGTTTGCACCGCTGTTAGCGTCATCATCGGTTGGAATCGGGTCAAGGTCGCTGTTGGTCAATTCGTGGTTGACAAGCACCCAGTTGTTGTCAGGGGTGACCTTGATGTCAATCATGCGGCCAACCTCAGCGTAGTACGTCGAGAGAAGGACGATGTTGTTTGGCTCAGAGATGTCCAAGATTTCGAATTGGTTGTACGAAGACACATAGGCGTAGCAGCCACCGGTTCCATCAGGATTCTTGACGCAATCTTCCATGAAATTGCCTTCGATTGCAATTTCGGAGGAGTCGCCGGGGGTCGGTCCGACGTTCTTGTATTCAGGGAAACATGGCCGTCCGGCAACGTTGTCGAGTTCAGGGGGCGGGGCGACATTTCCGTCGCAGTTGAGGTTGTGGTAATCAACGAGAACCATGTTGTCGGTCTGCAATCGGTGGGCCAATAAGTCCGTGTGGCTGTGATTTTCATCCTCAATTTCGACGACAGGATCGACCCATTCGGCAGCGGCCATTTCTTCGACGTTTTTGTCGCCGCCTAGGGCGAGGTATGCGGTTGCAGAAAGCAGACTGATCACGACAAGTCCAACGAAGGCGTAGGTGATGATTTGGTCTGCTGCTTCACTGTCTTTCAGTAAACCACGGGGTTGCATGGAC
>DAPR01000016.1:0-11076 GCA_002502605.1 Euryarchaeota archaeon UBA258 | reverse complement strand
GTCTTTGCTTGCTATGTTTTATCTATGGCTGGCCAAGCCACCCATACCATGCATCGTACTGCAGGACCGGTCCTTGTTGTGCTTCTCTTAGCAAGCGTAGTGGCCCTCCCTGGCATCGCAAACGCCCACACAGCAAGTGCTTTCACCGTTCTTGTCGAGGACGACGGCTTTTCGCAAAGTTCCCCAGAAATTTTCCATAATGATTCCATCATTTGGTACAACACCGACAACGGGTCAAATCTCACACACCGTCTGGTTTACGACCATGATGGTGATGGGCTCTACAACGGTACCTTCGATTGGGATTCTGGTGAACTGCATGCGTACTGCGAAACCGATGAGAACAACACCAAACTCGACGCCAACTGCACGACGATGTTCTTTGTTGTCTTCGACGCCAATTGGACCGAGGGCGATTATGGCTACCAAGACCTGCGCTCGGATGGTTCAGTGGTGAACGCAACGATCCGTCTGTTCAAAGACATGGACAGCCATAATGCATCAACGCCTCCAAGCATTGGCAGCAGTTTTGGAGTGGCCCAAAACAATGACGACCAACCGGTGGACGATGCAAAAGCAAACGAAGAACTGACGCCTGAAGACGTGCTGTTCTACATCGCTGTTGGCACTGGAGGTGCGGCAGTGCTTCTGCTTGTCTTGTTAGTAGCCCGACGCTCGCCAGTCAAGAAATCACTCGAAGAAGAGTAGAATTACTCTTCTTCAACTGAAATGGAGGCTCGAATTTTTCCTTCTTGCTCCTCAATGGTGTTTCTCAAAATAAGTCCGTGCAGCGTCTTGATCTTACGGTTTTCAATCAGTTTATTGATGTTCGATTCAAGTTTGAACAATTCTTTGTCCGTTTTCGCCTCTGAAATCTCATTCTTGAGGACTTCAAACCGCTGACGGCGAGAAAAGAACACATAGAAATAAATTGGAATAAGCAGGAACGGAATCACCAGTTCTTCAGTCACGATTTCCATCAGGCCAGACAACGAGAGTTCCAATGCTTCAGCGTCATACTTGTCATCGGTGGTAAAACCGCCGTAATAGAAGAATCCGGTCGTGACTCCAAAGTACCGATTGAAGGGCGTCTGTTCGGCATCGAGAGGGTCCGAGCCGCGGTCCAACTCGACCGTGTCGGGCCAGAAATCGTTGTCATCGTCTTCATCCACCGCATCAGGGATTGTGTCATAATCTGAATCGATGGGGTAGGAGTTGGCATCCATTGGATCGTATTGAAACAGAGCACCGGAGGAAGCGATTTCGAGTTCGTTCGAAATACCGTCGCCATCGATGTCGGTATCTAAGACATCTGGAATCCAGTCAAAATCCATGTCTGAACATCCAAACAAGACGGACCGACTTGTGCCGTACCGCGTTGGACAATCATCGGTGATGTCGAGGTTGGGTTGGTCTGCGAACAGGTCACCATCCAGATCGCTCCATGCATCGGGGCGGTCGGGAAACACGTCAGCGCCCATGCTCACATTCCACGTTTCATCAGGGTCTGAATAGCCATCGCCATCCGAATCGATGCAGCCGTGTCGATCATGGGTCGATGTTCCGTTGACTCCAGGACAATCATCCGTTTCATTGGCTTGACTGTCGCTGTTCATGGCGCTCCAATCACTCAGTTCAATCGGTTCACCCCCACTGAATTCGGGGACGCAAAGACCCAAAAGCAAAATGAGGCAAATCCAAACTGGTCCCTTGCGCATGAAAAGCGGTGAATTCATCGGGTTATCAAACCCACCACTTCTCGCCTCACGATTGCCCTCAAAGGCGAGGCATTGAAAAGGACCACCGCATAGCACGGCTATGAGAATCAAAGCCCTCCTTCTCACCCTCTTGCTTGCAGCGCTCAGTTTTTCCCCTGGTTGCCTCGAAGGCGAAGGGTCTGAATCCAGCAAAATGGTACCGGAATTTACCTTGGTGGCGGATGATGAGCAAGAATATGGGAGCGATTCATTGATCGGCACAAGCTATATTCTGCATTTTTCTGCTTCATGGTGCAATCAGTGCCGGCCAACCATGCACGCTGTGACCAACCATCTCGACAATGAAACCTACCTTGTTGTTTCTACAGATGCGGGGGATGGTGACCTAGAAAGTCTCCAGAACTGGCACACTCAAGTCAATGAGAGCAAGGAAGACAGCACTGTTGATGCTCCCTTTGGTATGAACCTCGAGCTGGCGCAAGAATTCGAAATCAACAACACCCCAACGCTGATTTTGATCGGTGCTGATGGGACGGTCATCGACAAGCACATCGGCCCGATGGTCGACGAAGCAGAGATCGATGAATTCTGGTCACAATCGGAATGATTCTGCTGTTTAAGTAACCTCGAGCGCTGCTTTCCCATGGAGTCAGAGCAAACGCAGTCCCCGCCAAAAATCATCATTGAGACCTTCTTCGGTTCTTTGCCTATGAGAGGGGACATCGACCCTTACGAGGTCCAGCGCAACCTCAGAGCTCTCGATTGGATTGAACAAATTGTCGACGGGTCAAACGGTGGCCTCGAGTATGAAGTCTCAGACGACCGGACCCTCGTTGTTGGCGTTGTTGGCCATTCAACAGTCAAAGTCGACGTGCTGAAATGTGCAGAACGTTCGCTTGAGGAACTCAATTACATGCAAGGGCATGTCCCGGCCTTCGTCGATGGAGCGGAAATCTGCATCCAAATGAGCGAAGAGGCGCACTCCGAGGTCCCGGATCTCGATCTTTGTGTCGCTCTTCTTTTGTTGATGAATGCAGACGGTGTAAAACCAGAGCATTTGCCGACGACGTTGTACTCATGCCTGCCTTTGGACGACATCAAGTCTATGTTCGTGCACGAGGATGAATCTGTCATCGAAGGTGCCATTGAATCCCTTGGCTCCCGAGAAGGTGCGGCGGCCAAACGCCTGCTGAAGCAGTGCGTGTATCAGGCCAAAAAGCCGACCCATATCATGGCTGCATTGGAAGCCATCGTTTTTGGACGTCACAGCATCAAAGTCAAACCCTATTTCCCGTTGATTGTTGAATACACTCGCCATGTCGACCACGCCATTATGGTCAGAGCGATCGAACTCTTTGGACTCACTGTGGATGTCAGAAATAAGGAACTGTTGCCAGTCATGCGTCGATTGGTTCGCATTAACCACCACAGTGTTCAACACCTCATTCTCAACAACTACGCACGAATGGCGGGCTCGGACGCAGTGGAGGATTTTATCTTCCTTCTCAAACACCGCGATGAAGATTGGCAACACGACATCATCCACGCCTTGTGTGAGATTGCTTCAGCCTCATCAAAGCAGGTGCTTATTGCACATTACCCAAAGGCAGCACCCGATATTCAAACCATAATTTCTACAGCCCTGCTTGAAGAATGCACATGCGATTCAGAGCGAGCAGCAACAGAGTTCCTTCTTGACATTAATCACACGAAACCTGTTGATGATTTATCCAGCATCGATGCTTCACTGCGGTTCGATTGAGGTGCTTCTTCGCTGCCGAAGCGCTTCCACGGCAACAACGCTAACGGCCACTTGGAGATTGTACGAGGGGACGAACCCGTCCATTGGCAAGAGGACACAAGCATCAGCAGCATCCAGGACGTCTTTGCTAATGCCTTCTTTTTCGGCCCCGACAACAAGCAGCACATCACCGGTGAGATCCTCGTCCCACGGCCCATGAGTGCCAACATCTTCCACAGCAATAATGCGAACATCATGGGTCGTTGCAGCAGCTAAGATTTCCGCAGTCGTGCTGTACACCACCGGAATGAACCGGTCTGCGCGCATGCTCGAACGGCGAATTGTTCTGCGTTCTTCATGGGTTTTTGTTACATTGAGCACCACGGCATCAGCACCTGAAACTTCAGCCGTTCGAATGGCAAAGCCAAGGTTGGTCGAGTAGGTGACTCCGTCGAAAAACCAAATCGTTCCTCCACGCTCGAACACCTCTTCGAGGTTCGCTTTTGCCACACGCCCAATCAAGGCCAAGGCATCGACATGTCCGTCTGCAGACATTCGCCACAGGTCATTGGTTGAGCCCTCCTCAAGGGGGATTCCCAACGTTTCACACGCCGTTCGGATTGCCGCAGTGTCCTTTTCTCGATCGACCAACACCAGCGAAATTGGCTCACCAGATTCAAGGGCTTTCAAAACGGCTTCTGCCCCGGTGATTTGCCCCGCCATGCAGGAGGGTGTTCCGTAGTCCTCATGAGGGTATCCGAACTCGCAGGTTCATGGCCAAGAACCACAGTCCAAAGTTTCTCGAAATTGTCGAACAGGCGAGATCAAAAATCCAAGAATGCGAGGCTGCGGAACTTCGGGTGATGCTTGAGGATGGAGCGCCATTGATGGTCATTGATGTTCGCGAACGCCATGAGTACGAAGCAGGTCATTTGGTTGGGTCAGTTCACATCGGAAAAGGGGTCTTGGAACGGGACATTGAGAAGCACGACGTGAGTGACGCCACTCGAATGGTGCTTTATTGTGGCGGGGGCTTCCGCAGCGCCATCGCCGCTCGTTCTCTGCAAGAAATGGGCTTTAGCAATGCGTTTTCACTCTGGGGCGGATGGCGTGGGATTCAGGCTGAAGGCCTTCTCACCGAGCCATAAAAGGAGTCGCTATTCCCCTCAGCAGTACGCGTTTTAGCCAAATTCACATCCAACGGTCGCGTGGACAGGCTCATAAAGGGGAGTTTTGTCGGCAGGATGCTGAGAAGCGTAGGTGTTCATCATGGCTCAAGGATTGTACCAACACGTTCGTCAAACATGGAAGCGTCCAAATGACGCACTGCCTCACATGTACAGGCAAACTCGCATGGCCCAGTGGCGACGCGAGCCTGTCAACTGCCGCATCGAGCGACCAACTCGCTTGGACGCAGCACGCTCACTCGGATACAAAGCCAAGCAAGGCGTCGTTCTCATCCGCACCCGCATCCGCCGTGGTGGATTGCGAAAGGGCAAGATTCACATGAAGCGTAAGCCATCCAAGGCCGGTATCAAGAAGATCACCATGGCCAAGAACACACAGCGCATGGCCGAAGAGCGTGTTGCACGTCACTTCCCTAACCTCGAAGTTCTCAACTCGTACTGGGTTGGCCAGGACGGTAAGCACAAGTTCTACGAAGTCATCATGATCGACACACACCACCCTGCTATCATCAAGGATAAGCAACTCGGTGTGTTCTGTGGAGCCAACGGAAACAAGTCCCACCGTGGACGAGCTTACCGAGGCAAGACCTCCGCCGGAAAGCGTGGACGTGGATTGCACAAGAAGGGGAAGGGCGCAGAGAAGTTGCGACCTTCGCTCAAGGCAAACCTCAACCGCGGCAAGTGAAGCAGTTCTCTTCGCTGTTTCCTGCAACAGGCGCTCAACAGCGCCGATTTCATTTTGACTCGGGTTTGATTTATCGCCCGTGCCCTCTTCGCAGATACGAGGCTCAACCATGGTTCGAGGTGAAGACACAGTTTCCCGCTTGACGGGTCTCGAGGTGTTCTTGCCAGACGGACGCCGCTTGGGTGTTGTTCACGACGCCGTCGTTGATGCCAATGGGTTGCAATGCACTCATCTTTTTGTTCGAGATCCTGATGAAGCTCTTGTTGAGGGCTCTGTTCACATTGCCATTCCATGGCGTTGGATTCGTGCGGTGGATCAAATTGTGCTGCTGCGGTGGTTCCCCCCAACGCCAATACCGATGAACTCTTGAGGACGTGATTTGGTTGGAACTCCACATTCTTGGGACCGCCTCTGCTCGGCCCGCAGGTGCTCGTGATGTCAGCGGGAGCCTCCTCTCGTGCGAAGATGGCATTGCTGTCATCGATGCAGGCGAGGGTTTTCAGATCCGCTACGCTCAACAGCGTAAGCGATTGAAACTTCACACACCGACCGGTTCCTTGAGGGCGGCACGGATTGATGTGGTGTGCCTTACCCACGGTCATCTCGACCACACATGGGGGCTCTTACCTTGGTTGCAAACCATGTCTTTGGACCGACGCACACGGCCCCTGCTCATTGTTGGGCCAACATCAACTGAGGTGCTTGACGCCCTCGCAGATGGCAGGGTGATTCCAGAGTCAGCACCTCCAGCAGAACTCGCCCGTCAAATGCAATCATGGCATTCGCTCGGTGCAACAAGCACCCAATTAGGCTACGAAGTTCGTTGGATTCTTGGTGATGTTCAGTCGGACTCATGGATTGAACTTGACCCAATTTCACAAACGGCTGCTCGGATTTCTTCCTTGCCACAACCGCAAGGCTGGCGTCATGTCAACATCGTTCCATTGGCCACCACGCACACGGTTCCGTCCTGCGCTTGGATGTTTGAAACCAAAGAAAAAGCAGGCAAGTTCAACCGGCTCAAAGCAGCTGAACTTCGACTCACGACTGCACAACAAACAGAATTGGGTCAGGGCAGAGACATCACCCTCGCCAACGGTGAGTCACTTGCGGCATCCTCATTCCGTTCAGCAGCAATCGAACCTAGGCGTTTGGTGGTTTCAGGCGATACAGCCGAACAAGCCCCGGGGATCACAGCATTGAGTGCAGTGGACGTCCTCATTCATGAGGCGACCTTTTTGGACGACACCAAAGATCACGCCACTGAACACTTGCACTCCACCGCAACCGGGGCTGCGAGAACCGCACTTTCGTGTGGGGCTAACCATCTGGTGTTAACCCACTTCAGTGCGCGAATCAAGGACCCAACTGTGCCTTTGGATGAAGCGACCGAGGAAGATGCAAACAACGGTTTGACCATCTCAGTAGCAAAGGATGGCGACCGAATTCTCTTGGGTTCAAGCGGCCAAACGACGCATCTGTCATGGACGGGCGATGGCTGGGCTGCCTGACTCATTCTTCCACATCATTCAAGTGGGCGATGAACAACAGCAGGCCATGCGTTCCTCTGTTTGTGTGGCTATGCTGTTCATCATGCTCTTGGTGCCTCCATCTGCATTCGCAGATTCCGGCCGGGCCGCTCCAAACTGCACGGAGACCACGGTTGCTGCATTTTCCAGTTCTGATGCAATCTCGGATGGCGAGTGCGTCAAAGTGTCGCTCGGCGTTTTGATGCCTGGCGATGTGTTTGACATCAACATCAACATCATCGACGATGCAATGGACGTCCTTGTCTTTGATCAAAACACCATTCAGCCCTATGATTTGGGCCAATCCTACCGTACTTCTTTCGAACCAGTGCCTTCTACAGAATCGGCCCTTGGTTCGTTCTCCTTCCATTGGAAGGTTCCATCCTCAATTTCACAAAAGACCTGGTACATTGTCCTCGATAACCTCGACCATGACGGCGACCAAGGCTTGGGTGACTCAGGCGGGAACGACAGCCGAGCGAGTCTAAGCGTCAATGCAATCGATGAGGCCTATTGGACTCCGTTCCATGACCTCATTGGAATGGAGGCTGACAGTTACTCGACCCTTCTTTCAGGCGACGATTTGCGTCTTGATGCTGGCACCACCGTGGTCGTCACTGCATGGTCGCTCGAGGGTCAAGGCGATGTTTACCTCCAAACTCAGAACATGAACGACCTCTACACCTCGGGTGGCGTCGGGACCCTTTCGATCACTGGAGCCTCCCTTCAATCCGTGCAAGGTTCATCCTCCTTTTCTTGGATTGTGCCAAACGAACTGGACGGCGAAGTTCTGGTGCTCATTGCCGATAACACAGACACGCCTGTTGGGGGGGCAGATGGGACAGTTGACGTTCGAATGACCGTTCGAGTTGAACTTGCACCGACCTTGAATCCAATCATCAACACCGACGCGAACGGCTCGACAACAATCGGAGCATCGGTGGCTTTCGATGCGATGTCAACACCAAACCGCCTCAATCAAATCGATTCAGCCCTATGGGACTTTGATGCATCGGTCGACTCGGATAACGATGGAACCGCCAACAACGACGCTGATGCCACCGGTTGGGAGGCAACGGCCAGTTGGGCCACGCCCGGCGAGCGAACAGTGACGCTTTGGGTCGTTTCTCCAACCGGGGAAATGGCTTCAACCACGGCATCGATTGACGTCAACGACGTGGTCGAACCTGTGGCACGGATCGGTGGAAATGGCCAACCCAATGCAGGCGGCTGGCGTTTGCTTGTCAATGATGCATTAACGCTCAATTGTGACAGCAGCAGTGATGACCACGAAGTCTCATTGTGCGCATGGACCCTTGACGGTACTCTATACGGCCAAAACAACTCAATTTTGGTCTCATGGCAGACCATCGGTTCGCACGAGGTTGTGCTCACCGTGACCGACTCGTCTGGCAACACAAACAGCGCCAGCACCACGGTCGTCGTTGTTGACGCTACGCTCCCTGTCCTTCAGCAAAGCAGTTTGAACGTCTTGCCTTCAAGCGGTATGATTGATCAAGCGTTGAAGTGCTCAGTGACGGCAAACGATCCGTTTGATTCTTCAATTGCGCTCCGCTACCATTGGGATTTGAATCCGGAACTTGACAGCGATGGGAATGGCGATGAACGCGACGATCCCGATCGCATTGGAAGCAGCGCAGATCTCACCTTCAAGCAACCAGGCACATACACCGTTGTCGTTACTGTCTTTGACCCCTCGAACAATTCCGACAGCCACGCATTTTCGATTAAGATTGGCGAACCTGCGGAAGAGGGAAGCATCGCAGGCATGCTGTTGGTGGTGCTGTTTATCGGTACACTCACCATGGGCATCGCCCTTGTAGGTCATCGTCGGTGGCAACACGGGCTTGCGGTGGAATTGCTCATTGGCCGTGGATTAAACGCAGCAGAAGCAAAGGCACACATCGCTCATGTGATCGATGCACGTAAAACACCTCTCTTTGCGTCCGCCGTGGTGCTGGCTGGCCTTGATATGGGCGATGTTACTTCTGGGGCAGTCCAAGAAGAGCAATCCAAAGCAGCAGAACTTGAGTCAATCTACGGGTCAACGCAATCAGCCCCGGTCATGTCGGCCTTTGCGCCACCAACAGCAGCTCCAGCCTTTAGCGCTGGAAGCCAAGCCGCGGCTGCCGATGCCTTGGCTCTGCTGAATGATCAAGAACCACGCAACGAGCCTTCTCCGACCACCCAAATGGCTTCCGTGGCCGATGATTTGATGCCCGCTGAGGCGCCACAAACAGTGGTCAAGAGCGGTGGGGTGCAATTGCCATCGACCCGCCCTACACAACCCGCTGAACCCGAGGTGGAAGCACCCACGCCTGAGCCTCCAAAGAGCGACGGTCTCACCCATCTTACCTGCACCTCATGCGGCCACAAGTATGCGGTCACTTTGCCAGACGGCGTCCCTAAAGCGATTGTCGCCTGCCCTGCGTGCAACACCGACAACATCGCTCAGGCTTGACCTTGGTTTGGCACGCCGGATTCTCTTAGAAACGACCCATGAAGGGGATGGGTTCTCATAGTGGCCCTTCCTCCTTGGAGCATGGATGAGGTTGCCGTTCGTGTACTACGGGTCGGTTTGCCTCAGAAACGGGACCCTCGACGCATGGCGGTGTTCCTCGTTGTGCTCATGTTTGCGTCCATCGCAACACCTGTTGAAGCAGATTTGTCAGTGACACGCGACGACTTTGGCGTTCTGGATGCGTTGGAAGAGACCCTCAACTCGAGAACCGAAAGCGGAGAAAGCGAACTGGCGACAGAAGAAGCCCTTCTCGCACTCAACGCTGTGGACTTGAACGCTCGCCCGCTCAACGAGAACGATGCTTTGAGTGAAGCAAGTGCCTACTTGGACAACGTTTCACTGCGCGACAGTTCCCCGTTCGAAGTCGACCACCCTCGCCCGTATGAATTTCTCATCGACACATCAACCCAGCCAGATGGGTGGCCTTACAATCTCTTTGAGACCCTCTTTTCAGTGAATTCTTTGGGCCTCAACAACCCATTGGGCATCGGTATCAACACCTATGCCATCTATGTGAACTTCTCATCACGCAACAACGGCCCGTCGTTCGAGGCTTGGCAAAATGGCACCTTCACTGGCGAATTGCTGGTTGGTACCGACTTGGTTCTGTTCAACAATTACATCGATATCGATGGCGACGGCGGAGACGATCTTTCGGTTGGCCTGACCATTCAAGGACTCATTACTCAAGACGATGGATTCGGAATCGACGTGGGTGACTGCGAGATCACGCCAAGCCCGGGACCGGGTATCCCGGCGGTAACGGTTCCATGCATCAAGGAATTATGGGTTCGACCAACCTTCCAATGGTCCGTTACCGCATTGGATCAAAACGATCCGCTTTGGGACGATCTTTCTCACCTACAAGTCAGCCTGATGAAGGGTCTTGCCTTTGATCTGACTTTGGAGGACTCGGAATCCTATGCGGTCGTCATTGACACACAGTTCACACAACCTCCGCACCAATACACCACTTCAGTTGGCCTTCAACGCATGGCTTTTGCAGTCAATACGCTTGTGACAAACACCCTCGGCTTCATTTCTGGCCTGCTTGGGGGGACCATCAGTTCCAGCGACCTGAGCCTCACATCCATCTCCGCCCCATACGCAATTCGTGTTTCAAATCCAGATGCGCCAGGTGACAACAGACAAACCGATTGCGAGGATGAATCTTACTTCGATCCAATCGCCGATCACCTTGCCCGAAGCGACGATCACAAGTGTGGATTAGGGGTCGGTGTCGGATTCATTCGCTTTGATGGGTACGGCAGCGGAACCGCTGCACCGATACTTGAGACCGCCTACATCGATGTCGGCTTCCATCCTGAGAAGGGGCAGACCCGGCTTCCCGAAGAAGTGGACATCACATTGAGGAACGACAACGTGGGCCAAAACACCTTTGACACCGTTGAAATCTATTCCGATGTCGGGGTTGACCTCTACCTGCATTACTTCGAAGACCGCTCAAACATCCCGGAAGGCGACAGCCCGTTCGGTAACATCACCGATTCGCGAAGTTGGATTCGCGGTCTTCCATCTGGGACGATGCCGACAGAGGAAATCGCAGCAATATTCACCATGATCGGCGAAGCACCCGGTGCAGAAGGGTTCCCAGGCAACCTCCCAGAGCGTCTTTCACTCATCATTGCTATCAAGAATTTCTCAGGTGACAGC
>DAPR01000028.1 GCA_002502605.1 Euryarchaeota archaeon UBA258 | reverse complement strand
GTGTTGCCCATGATCGCTGCACTCGATGGAAGGTTTGCCGCAATACTGGAGAAGTTGAACGGAGTGACGGAGAAGATGAAGCCTTCCAAGGGACGCACTTCACTTGAATTCCACATGCTTGAAGGCGACACCGGCGGTTGCAAATCGTCGTAAATTTGGCGAGCATAATGTGGGTTGAAACGCCAAAAGTCAATCAATTCACAAGCAGAATCAATCTCTGCCTGGTGGCATGTTTTCGACTGGTTGAGCATGGTGCTTGCGTTGATTTTCGCTCGGTATTCGCCCCGAAGCAATTCGCTGGCTTTGAGGAAAATCGCTGCACGGGCTTCCCAAGGCATGGTCGACCACATGTCGTGTGCATCGAGTGATGCTTGAATGGCTTCCTCGACGTTGGCCTTGGTTGCCATGTGCACTCGGGCAATGACGTGGCTGTGATCGTGGGGCATGACCTGTTCAACGACATCGCCGGTGAACACTTCTTTGCCGTTGATGATGCATGGAATTTCGATCACTTCTGAGGACTGCCGAGCGAGTTCCTTCTTCAGAGCAATTCGTTCAGGGCTGCCGGGCAAATAGCCAAGCACGGGTTCGTTTACTGGGGTCGGTGGGCGTGGAACGTTGTTCACCATGCATCAGGGGTGGGGAAGACGCCCTTTGAATATCACGCTGTGTAGAGATGAGCGTGCTTAGCGCGTACTTTGCTGATTTTTGGGCCGACCACTGCCATGCAGTAGCCTTGAGCTGGGTTGCGTGCGTAGTAATCGTGATGCTCTTCTTCAGCGATGGTGAAGTGCGTTGGTTCTTCGATGGTGGTGACAATATCTGCATCGAACAGCGGCTGCATTTCATCAATCACTCGACGGGCAACGTCGCCTTGCTTAGAAGTGGTCGGCATGATGCAACTGCGGTATTGTGTTCCTATGTCGTTGCCTTGGCGATTGAGTTGTGTCGGATCATGAACGGTAAAGAAGACCTCGAGCAGCGTTTCGAAGGGTACGATTGTTTCGTCGAACACGACTTCCACGATTTCTGCATGACCTGTGGTCCCGGAACATACAGCACGGTAATGTGGACGTGGGTCAAATCCCCCCGCGTAGGCCGGTAGCGCAGATTCAACGCCATGTATACCTTTGAAGGCGCCTTCAGTGCACCAGAAACATCCGCCACCAAGCAACGCTCTCTCCATGATGCGAGGTGAGTGCGCCAGCCTTTGAACTCTTGTAATGGCTTTCGAGACCGAGGATTTGTGCTGGGTTGCCCAAACATTGCTTGATAAACCAATTACAGCCCGAGCCGGCCATGGAAGGAGCCACTGACCCGAAAATGCTCGAAGACCGGATGTTCTTCAAGTTGGGTTTATTCATCCACGACCGACGCAAATTCATGGTCGCATTCGGCCTTGTATCGTGTGTGTTGATGACCGGCCTCATTGGCATGGGTGCTGATTGGGCTGAAGGGTTCGGCGAAGACGATGTTGAGTCAGTCAACGCTGGTCGACTCATCTCAGAACGGTTTGAGAGCGATGGAGACTCCAACGGTCCGTTCTTCCGTTATGTTGTGTATCACCCATCCTACAACGACACCGATGAGGCTTGGCAAACTGCTGTTCAAGAGGCACTGTCGGAGTTTGAAGAACATGAGGACATTACCGTCACCTACTCATGGTCCGTCGATGAAGTCGACCGAAAAGACGTCATTGCAAGCGATGAGGACGGGGCATACGCACTCAACACCATCCGCTTCGATACCGATCGGAAAGGTGCTAAGTTGCTCATGGGCGAACTCCACGAGACCATCGACATCGACGCACCGTTCGAAGGGTTAGCAACAGATGGAATCGCCATCGATTGGATGTTTGATGAACGAATCAAAAACGACTTGGTCAAGGCTGAACTGGTCTCTGGGCCGCTTTCAATCCTCATCCTCGGCATCGTCTTTGGATCCATCATGGCCGCTTTGCTCCCAGTTGGTGTTGGCGTCGGAACGGTGCTTGCTGCAATCGGAATGACGATTTGGCTTTCCAACGTTACCGATGTGACCGTGTACGCCACGAACATCATTTCCTTGATTGGAATTGGCGTTTCTATAGATTATTCATTGTTCCTCGTCAATCGATTCAGAGAAGAATTAGCCAGGGGCCATGACGTGAGAACGGCAACCGCAATGAGCAGCGCAACGGCTGGAAAAGCGGTGTTCTACTCTGGCATCACAGTCGCAATTGGCTTGATGGGCATGCTCTTCTTCACCAACACCTCATTGCCTTCGCTCGGCATTGGTGGTACGATTGCCGTGTTTATTGCCATGGTCTATTCGACCATTGTGTTGCCTGCTGTCATGGCCATGCTCGGTCCAAGGGTGAACAAATGGAAGGTCCCGTTTGCCCTTGACATGAGCGCAAAGGACGACGGGGTATGGGCATCGGTGGCCAAGAAGGTCATGGACCGTCCGTGGGCAGTGCTCATTCCAGTGCTCATCCTCTTGGTTGGTGCGGGTGTTCCATTCGCTTATGCTGAATTCTCGTTGTCTTCATGGGCGGCATTGCCTCCTGATGATGAAACAAGAATGGGGATGGAACTGATCGACGAACAATGGCCGGACCAGGCAGCAAATTCGATTGTCATCGTGATTGAGACGGATGGAGCAGATCCACTCAGCGAAGAGAATTTGCGCGCCCAACATGCTTACCTTGTTGACTTGCTCAACGATTCTCGTGTTTCAGGTGGCATTGGGGTCGGCTTACCGAGTCCTGAGATGAGCGTCCAGGACGTGCTCGACTTCTGGGCAGCACCTGCGGAGTTTTTGCCGGCAGAACAGCTTGCCGTGCGTGAAAGTTTGCGCACCGCACTCGTCGGTGACAATGCAACCTTGATGTCCGTTCAGTTGGTCGGAGCACAGACAGACGTTGCTTCAAGAGAAGCCGTGGAGGACATTCGAGACAACCGAAACGAATTCTTGACCGAATTCACCGGTGAAGAAGACCAATTGATGGTCGCTGGTTTCGCGGCATACAATGCAGACAATTTAGAGGCCATCGCTGACAACCTTCCACGGGCCCTTGCGTTCATTCTCATTGCCACGATGATCCTCATCTTCATGCAGGTTCGTTCAGTGATCATTCCCGTCAAGGCAATTGCCATGAACATCCTCTCCATTTCTGCGTCCTTTGGTATGCTCGTGTGGGTCTTCCAATGGGGCTACGGTGCTGATTTGATGAACTTCACAGCCCAACCCATCGATTCAGGGAATCCAGTCATCATGTTCTGTATCGTGTTCGGACTCTCGATGGATTACGAAGTTCTGATGCTGAGCCGCATCCACGAGGAGTGGGAGCGCACTGGCGATAACACCCAGGCGGTGGCAAGTGGTCTGCAGAAAACTGGTGGCCTTATCACAGGCGCTGCGGCCATTATGGTGGTTGTGTTCAGCGCCTTCGGTCTTTCTTCAGTCGTCATCCTCAAACAAATCGGACTTGGGCTAGCACTTGCCATCTTCATCGATGCAACGCTGGTTCGAGCGCTGGTGGTCCCCGCAACCATGCGCCTTATGGGCAAATGGAACTGGTGGTCGCCGAAGTGGCTTGACAACCTGTTTGGCGCTCACAAGGAGCCCGTACAGGAAAACGGTCTTGAATCAGAATAACGTGTTGATTCTATGGCGAAGCCAAGCGATGCGTACATTCTGCCCCGCACCGGGGTGCAGGTTCGCAACCGGGCGGTTCTCGCAGCCATGACCAACAAGCAGAGCCACGAGGACGGGGCCTTATCGGATGAAGAAATTCATTGGCTCACCATGCGTGCAAAAGGCGGGTTTGGAATCGTCACCACCGCAGCAGCGAACGTCACCGAGACGGGGCGTGGCTGGGATGGAGAAATGGGTGTGTGGGGCGATCATCAACTGCCTGGCCTAACACGAATGGCTGAGGGGTTGCGAGCGCATGGTGCGCTGAGCCTCGTTCAACTCTTCCACGGTGGCATGAG
>DAPR01000017.1:17760-33672 GCA_002502605.1 Euryarchaeota archaeon UBA258 | reverse complement strand
CGAGGGGATCTAGAGATTATTTTGACAAGCCCACAAGGCACTCAAAGCGTCCTGAGCGAAAAGCACGATGACGACAACTCAGATTTCAGCAACTGGCGTTTTTCAAGCGTCCATCATTGGGATGAAGACAGCCGAGGCGATTGGACCCTGACCGTCGAGGATCAGGGCAACAACGATGTCGGTTCGTTTGACGAGTGGGAATTGGTCGTGTATGGCACCCAAATGAACCTCGATTCGGATGGAGACAACCTTTCGGACACCAATGAAACCGATGTTTACGGCACAGATCCAAACGACATTGACACCGATGACGATTCCATCAACGATGGCCTTGAAGTTTTGATTTACGGGACTGACCCGCTCTCCAAAGACACAGACGGGGACGGGTTGGAAGACGGCACTGAGATTCTTGTGAACGGAACAAATCCCCTTGACAACGACACGGATGATGATTTGCTTTCGGACGGCGATGAAGTCAATGTCTACGGTACAAATCCGCTGGTGTTCGATGCCGATGCGGATGCAGACGGGTATTATTGGTTCCAAGATTGCAATGACAGCAATGCCGACATATCCCCCTCGGCAATCGAGGTCTTGAATGGCATTGACGATGATTGCAATGGCACTATGGATGAAGGATTCAACCTCACCGACGCAGACAGCGATGGACTTTCAGACTACGAAGAATACCATGGCTACGGCACCGATTGGCAGAACAGTGACACGGACCTCGATGGGCTTGAAGATGGCGAAGAAGTGTTCACCTCCCTGACGGACCCTTTGGTCAAAGACAATGATTCAGACATGGACGGATTCTACTGGTTCGAGGATTGCGACGACACCAATGCATCTCTGAACCCCTCCATCGCGGAAGTTTTGGACGGGCTGGACAACAACTGCAACGATGAAATCGATGAAGATTTCATCGGCACAGACGCAGACTTAGATGGACTACTGGACATGGAAGAATACCTCACACACGGGACAAATCCATTCGATTCCGACACCGATGGCGATGGATTACTCGATGGCGTTGAATTGTTCTCAACCAAGACCAATCCCCTCGTTCCAGACCTTGATGGTGATGGAGATGGGTACCGCTGGTTCAATGATTGCAATGACAATGACAGCTTGATCTCGCCAAGCGCAACGGAACGTTGGAATGGTGTTGATGATGATTGTGACGGCGAAATCGATCAAAACATTGACCGCTCAGCGTACATTTCGGCCTTTCCACAAAGTCGCAATCTCAACTTGAACGCCACAAATGATTCTCTTGAGGTCGGTTTGTCTGTGTCGCTTGACATGTCCACAATGGAGAAACTCAATGTTTCAGTCATGTGGTATCGAAACGACACGCTGATTGGCACGGGTTTTAATTTCCAAGAACAAGCGGTCAACTGTTCATCTCCTTCCTCGGACTTCGCACAGTACCTTTGCGACACCAATGGGACGGTCGGCCCTGAATCCATTACTGCTACCCTCAGCGACGACCGAAAGGAACTCAGCGTCACTTGGGCCATCACCTACCAAGTTTGGAATCCACCACCTCCTGAACCCGTTGTCGAGGAAAAAGCGGTTGAAAATGAGTCAACGGTCATGTCCACACTGGAATCAAACGCCATCTTAGTTGCATCAGCAATTGCGTTCCTCGTTGCGCTTCTTGCCTTTGCAGCCACTCGCCCTCGTCGTCCGAAGCAAGCAAAGCAAAGCCCGTTTACACAGGCACCTCAATCGTATGTTCCGCCACAGTTTGCTGGAGTGCCATCGGCCCCTGATTTGGGCAGTCTGCCTCCTTACGACCCGCGCCGCTGATGTGCTTCACTGGGGCTGTTGAATAAGGCTCCAACCAAGCAACCGTCCTTCATTGGCATCAGCCAACAGGTTGAGTTGATTTGTCCAACCATCATTGCCATCCCAAGAACGGGACATATCGATGGAAACTGCTCCATCAGCGTCGCTGGCAAGGCTTGAGAGAATCGAGTTGAGGTCTCCGCCGGGAACGACAACCAAGTACCCGACTTCCACTTCAGATTGATACGCACCATCGGGGGTGAAGAAGAGGTCTGGGCCAGTCAATTGTCCGAAGAGAGTGGGATCAGACAGCCGTTCTTCCATTCCTGATATGTTCAATGTGGACGGGATTGCTTCACGGTTATGAGCAGCAGGATCGTCGAATGAACCCCGTTCCCAATACTCACATGTGGTGTCGCTAGGGGCTCCTGTGAGGTTGAATTTAACCCAACCAGACGTCTCTTCGGTGTTCACCCAAGACATGTTCCATTCGCTTCCTTGAGCAGTGTCTAATGTTGTTGCGCGCCAGACATAACCACCATCGTCCAGTGCACTCGCAGCGCCAGGGGCGACACCTTGGAAATAGTCGAAGCATTGGATTGCCTGTTCAAAGGTGTGTGTTCTCATGGTTGACTCGTCAGGCATGTGCACTCCGTTTGACCCCCAAGAAATGAGGTCTGAATCATCGATTTGAATTTGATTGGCTTGCGGCCTTGAGGAATAGGAACGGCCTAAATCAAGTTGCTTTTGACCGCGTTCAACGGTTGTGCGTTCGAAGACGTGATGCAATTCCAAATCACCTTCAGGCAACACCAAATCGTTGAGGAGTTGTGATGTTGTTGAGCAATCTTGCTGGTTCGTTTGAGAACTTGAGATGATCACATCGACCTTTTGCTTTGCAGCCCATGGGTTACCTTCCTCAATCCACAATTCCATCGTCGCAGAGCCTAAGCAGTATGTTTTGATGTCTTGATGCGTTGCAACCACTTTCCAAGCAGGGCTGTTCGAGAATTCGTCGTTGCCCACGACGCGCCAGTCCCAGCCGTTGCTGCTGCCTAATGCTCCCGTTTCAATCATGGTGTTTCCCAACAAATCTTCGATTTCGATGGGTTGTAACATCATGGCCAAACCAGGGGCAAGGGTGTCCAAGCCACCAAGCAGGCCCCCAACACCGTAAGAGACCGTTGTACCACGATAATCAGCGGGAATAGAGGGCAGTCGCAATTCCCAATCTGCTTCGGTGGAAAGCAAAGCCCGTTCGCGCAGTTCAGTGTATTGTTTCGTTTCGATTTGCGCACTCCCTTCAGCGCTCGTTCCAAACGTGCTGCATCCACTGAGCACGCCAGGGGGATAAGTTGTGATCTTGAACCGGTCAAGGCTGTTGCTGTTGACGCTTTCAACGGCAAGCCATTGACTTCCCATGCCGCCTTTTGCAATCACTGCACCAAGGCGATCCGTTGACCCTTCCGCCAACAATTGGTCGGTCCCTCCCTCGGTGATGGAAAGGGTTCCATCGCCTTCGAACTCCAAACGAATTTTACACGTTTCATCGTCCGAATCAAGTTGATCCAACACCAACGACACATACTCTTCAGTGGCAACGAAGGTGCCTTCGGTGACCGTGTAACGCATCTCATCGCCATAGCGTAGTTGGTCCGCAGTAAACGGTTCAAGTTGGTTGTTGATGTAATAGTAGCCACCAGCACCGAGGATGATCAGCGTCATCAATGCCGCCGCAACTTGAGGCCGCTTGATGATGTCCATCAAGGTCGCAGGTTCAGCGTCTTTGCTCTTCGGTTTGACCTTGACCGGTTCAATGACTGTTTCTTCAACAAGAACAGCCTCGAGAATTTCAGCTTCTAGGACCTCATCATCATCTGCTTTTATCGGTGCTGAAACTTCCTTCTCAGGCTCAACATCGGGCGTGAGTGTGTCTTCATCTTCCATGGAGAGGACAACCTCCTCTTGGGGAAGTTCTTCTTCAGGTTTTGATTCAACCTCTTCTGGAAGTCCGATCTCGCCTCGGGCAAGACCAGCTTCCAACAAACGCTCGACAAGATCGCTTTTCTTTCCCGATGTGGCGAGGTCATTGAGAATGCACAGGGCCTTCAGTTTTGCAACCGTCAAAGTCGATGGAACGTCATCGCTCATGTTTGAACCCCATACATGCCCTGACGCCTATCCCTTTCAAGGGTGGCGCTCGTTGAGCGGGACGAAGAGAGGGTTTCAACGCCTCAATGGGGGTGCGGTTAATCTTGATGTGGGGCGTAGGTGCCATCTTCATTCTTGACATACACCGTTTGGTCATAGGAGCCATCCGGCATCTTTCGGAAATAGTAACCGTTCTCTGCTGGCTCATACACTGCCTCAGCACTCTGTTCATCAGCGCTTGGCTCAGCAACTGGCTCAGATTGTGGGGGGCCTGTTGGTCCATCTGCTGATGGAGGTCCCGCAGGACCTGCAGGGCCAGGTGGACCAGATGGTCCGGCGGCGATCCGTTCGTTTGAAATTGATGCGAGCACTTTGGTTTCTGTTGTTTCCAAATCCTTCTCGAGCATGCTCTTGACAGATTCACCATGGCGTTGCGCTCCAATAAAGGCGAAGGCCGACAACCCGAGACACACCAGACCAAAGAGCCCGGCAATCACTTGGTTTGGATAGACTGCGCCATCAATCGTCATTTTGGTTGCGCTGTCGCCAATGTTGTTGCCATCGCTGTCAACAAATTGCACAATCACGCAATAGTGGCCCGAGTCGAGCTGGAAATCGAAGGTGTATTCGCCACCTGCAACAGGGGTTTCATCGAGCAATTGGTACTGATAGGCGTGGTCGTTTCCATCCCTTGCTTTTTCAGTTTCTGCACCCAAATTCTTAGCGCAGTCCTTCTCTTGAAGGGCGTAAGCAGCCAAATTCACATCGAGGGCCGCGGGAGGGTTCTGCACCTCTGCGTCGATGGTTAATGGTACATCCATGAAGTCTTCACCAGCAAGCGATGGTCCCCAGACCCAACCAATATCTTTCTCGGCTGAATTGGTAAATCCGTCGTAAGTTTCGTCAAATGACATTGGGAACAATGCGAAGCCAAACATCAAAACAGCTATACCAAGCCACAAAAACACATTCCATCGAGACTGTTTCAGGGCCTCCTGGCGTTGCTCGAGCGTCATGGCTTCAACAGCCTCATCGCGGTCTTCATCCGTCACTGCGACTTCCGTCTGCGCCTCAACCTGCTCTTCTGACATGATTCTCCCGATTCCGAGCGAGCACTTGAAAGGCGCGTTCCATCGACGGTGATTTATGAGCGCCGAGAGGGGGACCAATCGCGACAGCGAGTTTTCCAACTCTGATTTGCGCTTGGCAATACTCTCGAGGGGTCCGCGATTATACAGCACACGGCGTCTGGTCGAAGAAGCCAGGAAGCGGGGATTGGACCCCTATGTTGCCGATCCAATGAAATTTTCACTTTTTGTGGCCGATGGAAGGATTGATGTTCTTCACAATGGAGAGCCGTTTAATTTCGATGCTGTCATTCCACGCATCGGCCATTCCATCACCAAACACGGCGTCGCAGTTCTGCGCCATCTTGAGCAATTGGGCATCTGGACTGCCAACAGCGGTGGTGGGATTTTACAAAGCAGAGACAAGTTGCACGCATCGCAAATCCTTGCCCGAAATCGGCTACCAGTTCCCCGGACGACCTATGTCCGCGATATCATCGATGTCGAAACAGCCGTCGATTTCGTCGGTGGCCTCCCAGTTGTCATCAAGGTCACCCAAGGGACACAGGGCCAGGGCGTTTTCCTTCGTCATACCTTGCGGGAAGCAAAGAACCTCGTGCAAGGGCTTCTGTTGACGGGGCGTGCCGTTTTGGTCCAAGAATACATTGCAGAATCCCATGGAAAGGACATCCGTGCCCTTGTTGTTGGCGACCGTGTTGTGGCGAGCATGCGTCGCCGTGCCCGCGGCCGAGAATTCCGCTCAAATTACCACCTCAACGGGACGGTTGAAAACGTCGATCTTACGCCCGAGTTTGAAGAAGCAGCCTGCCGAGCAGCACGGGTTCTTGGCCTGCATGTTGCCGGTGTGGACCTGCTCGAATCGGATGATGGGCCGCTTGTGTTAGAAGTCAATTCTTCACCAGGCTTAGAAGGCATCGAGAAGGCAAGCGGGGTCAATGTCGCAGGTGAGATCATCGATTATGTGATGTCAGAAACAGAATTTTCGGAAGTGGACCTCGATCAATTGCTCCGAACAGTTCCTGGCGCAGGGGTGCTTTCTCTGCAAATTCGTAACCATCCAAACGTGGTGGGTAAACCGCTTGCAAGTTTGTTCAAATCCGGTTCTGAGATTCCAGTCTTTGCCTTATCGCGGGACAACACGTTGATCTGGAACCCTCCCAATGAAATACAGCTACGCTGGGATGACATTCTGGTTTGCTATGGCGAACTTACGGCCTTGCGGGCATCGCTTCGCCAAGCGATTCTGGATGTTCCAAGCGAGGCCTTTAGCCTCGATGAGCCCGAAGAAACCAATGCGTGATTCGGCGCTTTTCAATCACCCATGAGTTGCTTTTCCAATCCACGCGTTCGCGCGATGGTTTGATATGGGGGCGTACTTTACTGAAACTGCTCTTCGGAGCACGGGATGCACACCCGCTTCGGCGGGAGGCGGTGAACGCCAATGGAAAAGCGGAGAACTTACGAGCGGCAACGCAAGGCGCTGAAACCAAGCCAAAGCAGGCTTGTCGCGTCCAGCGTGGATTTGCCGCCTCGCCTTGTCCACATGGCAGAACTGCCATGGGTGACATGCTACCGTCAAGCGTTGCGCGCTGAAAACAAATCCGAAAACACACAGAAATCATACGCCAGTGGCTTAAGAGCCCTCGTCGAGACCACACTGCCTCAAGAGAATGTCCTCGATGAAGCGGGATACAATGCCATGACCGTGGAAGCCTTGGCTGAGCGAATGGAGCCCTTGAACGGGCGCTTGGATCGTTGGACGCTTTCTCTTTCGGAACTTCGACCAACCACATACAACGCTCGTCTAGCCGCAGCACGGCATCTCCTGAAATGGCTTGGTCACCGTTGGCCAGATCACCTCGTACGTGCCCGAACAGGACGGCGCTTACCGCGCACATTGACTCGACGTGAGATGTCGATGGTGCTTGAGTCCGCTGCCAGAAGCGAAGATCCCGTGGCTTCCCTCGTGGTGACAATGATGTTGGATACCGGGCTTCGAGTGAGTGAAGTGTGCAACCTCGACATCAACGACATTGACTTGGAAGACGGTTCTGCTCGGGTGTTTGGAGGAAAAGGCGACAAAGATCGACTGGTCTTGTTTACGCGCCGGACCCTTGAACGAATTCACGCTTGGATCCCAGTGAGGGAATCCCGGCGAAAGGGCGAAGATTATGCTTTTTTACTGAACTCCGCAGGCCGGCGCCTGCAACCTCGAGGGGTCCAACGGCTCATGGATCACCTCGCAGCAGATGCTTCTCTACCGAAAGGAAAACTGACACCCCACGTGCTCCGCCACAATTTTGCGACAGGGCTTCTGGAGCGAGGTGCAGATTTAGTCACCATCCAGCGCTTGCTTGGCCATTCAAGCATCGCGACGACCCGAGTGTATCTTGAAATTTCAGATCAAACCTTGAGGGAAGTCTATCACCGAGCCCAAGCCACGCGCGAAACTCTTGAAGCAGCAGCTGAGGCCAGTGAAACGGTCGACACCGTCGAAGAAAACACGCCATCAACCAGCGCATTTGGCGTGGAATGATTACGTTCGCTTTGCCTTTCGTTTTGCGATAAAAGCCGGACCTGCCCATGCTCGCTTGGGAACGACACCCTGGCCCGAGTGACCTTCAAGCGGGCAGAATTTGCCAGAGCGACAGCGAGAACAATTTCCCTTAGGAGGGACTTCAACCGCTTTCCGCAAACGGCCATACTTTCTCCTAGGCATTGCTGGGTTGTGAATCACGACGGCTTTCAAGCATAGCGATGCTTGACGAGGGTAGATCTCACTTTTTGTTGAACCAAGGCATGTCGCGCACGCTTCGTGGAACCTTGAGCGTGGCCCCCTTTCGTCCGTCATCGGACTTCTTAGAAGGTACGGTCATGCTGGTAGCGTCCTTGGCTTTGGCGACCGTCTTCTTGGCCACTGCTTTGGCTTTGCTCGCCGAGCTTTTCGCCTTGCCTTTTGCCTTTGTTGCGGTTTTCTTCGTCGCCGCCGTTGCCTTCTCAGCTGTTTTCTTAGCAGCGGCGGTTGCCTTCTTTGCTGATGTTTTTGAAGCAGATTTTGCCTTTGTAACCTTCGCCTTTGCCGCCCCAGTCACCTTGTCAGCCGCCTTTGCCGCAGCACTGATTTTCTTAGCAACAGCAGCACTGACTCCAGCGTCTTCGATTTTCTTTGCGCCGGCGCTCGCCAACTTCCCAACGGTGTCAATTTTTGCTGAAACGAGCTTCTTTGCTGTAGCAGCGCCAACGCCAGGAAGTGCAGTTAATGCTTCAATCTTTGAGGAACCCTTCTTGGCAGCCATAGTCTCACTTGCCACCCCATGCAAGGTGACGCTCTTCAATACTTCTCCCTTAATCGAATCATATCACCGTTGCATTGATGGGTCACTCGATGAACCGAGCCAATAAGAGGAGGGGAATGATGCACGAAACAACAAGGGTGTTCGCTCAGGTTCTGCGCGCCGATGCCCACCACAAAGTCGAACATGACTCGCATCTTTTGCGACCGAAGAGGTTCGCACTCCCAAGCAACACCGTCTATCTTGGGGATGTTGCCATTGCGCTTTTAGCCAACCTCACACAACCGGAAACACCTCATTTCTCAACGCCTCCAAAATTCAACGAGCAACGATGGACCATGAACACCACGAGCGGGACGCTCAGCGTCCGAATTCTTTCAGATTCGTACTGGGGTTTTGGGTTGTTTAATTCAGGTTATGTGAACGTGATCGAATTGACAGGACCATTCCAAGAGCGCATGCGGATTCTGTTTGATCTCAGTGCCTCACTCGGTCACAACCCATGGGAATTCAAGCATCGCAGGTCGGCAATCAAATGGCTGAACAAGCACCATCAAGGGTCGAGCCTTGACGGCAATGAATCTTCATGGAGAGAAGGCATGGCGTCAGCACGTGCCTCGTTCGAGGCATCGATTGAAATGATCAAACAGCGCTCTGTTGAAGTGGCGAAACGTATGAAGGAACACGAAGGCAGTGAGGGATGGATCCTTGAGAAGGCTCAAGCGTCTTTTGCAGCAGCAGAATTCGATTTAGGAATCGCTCGGAATGCCCTTGCAGATGACAACGCCCCCGGACTCGAGCGTGCGCTCGCCCGCGTTGAGGCATCGTTGATTGAGGCAGATCCATCAACAGAACTTCTCAGCTCAGACTATCAAGCATCAATGCCCGATGGGATGAATCTGAGAACCCAATCAAGCGAACACCCGGTCTCGCTGGACGAACTTGAAATTGTTGATCTCACAGTTCAGAGCGAAGAAGAAGAGTGATTTCTCCATGTTTCATCGCCGCGTCGCGTTGATAAAGGGGAGGCATCTCGCAGAGATTGGTTCACATGGCTTCTAAGAAGAAATCCGACGGCAGCGGAATTCAGCAAGCAGCAGGTCTTATTCGATACTTCGATGAAGAATCTGAAGATGCATGGAAGATTACTCCAGGCCAAGTGTACTTTGCTTGTATCGCACTCGGTGCCTTCTTTTACCTTGTTAACCAAGGTGTCGTCGGCGCAATTCTTGACCTCTTCTGAGCCATTCATCCGCTCACAGCGGCTGAATCATTACGATTCTGTGCTCTTTGATTGCCATGCATTTTGCGACTTTCATGGCCGTTTCCATATCGGTTGTTGCACCGATGACCTTCTCGCCGTCAGATTCGTGTAAAATGAGTTTGTGAGTGAGGTTATGAAGAGCGCCTTCTTCAATGCGCTCAAAGACCCAATGTTCGTTCTCGATGCGAACCATTGCCGGGATTTCCACCAAGGGCCCCATTGCCTCGCCAATGCGTTCGGTTCTCGTCTTGAGGCCACGTAGATCTCTCAAAGGGCTCCAACTGCGCCGTCTCACGTGTGTTTTCACTCGTTTGTTCTGCTCAACGCCTTCTCTAAATGCTCGTGCCATTTTGGGTCCCATCCCATGAAATCCTCGGATTTCAGTTCGGAGGCTTCCTGATTTGCTAATAAGAAGCGCGACGATGGATGCCGCCAATGTGCCGGTTTTACGAGGTGTGTTGCTGCGCTGATGGTTTGTGAATGAGCATGCCTACATGGGCGACTGCTAACACCGGCAACGCAGCGAAGAGGGATACTAAGGGGCTGTTGCCCGTGAAGAGAGGGAGGGTCAGGGCAGCAACAGTGAGCCCAACCATCGGAACCGTCACGAACGCTGCTGATGGCGATGCGACATCGCGTTCAACCATCCAAGGCACAACTGCACTCCATGCAAGGCCAATCCAGACGCCAGCGATCAAAAAAGCACCAAACGGTGTCAGGGACATAACCAACATGGGCGTAAGCAACCCCATCATTCGAAGCCACCAGGTTTCGGGACGAGGGGCAGCATCAAAACCGAGGGTTGGCATGAATTGAACCAAAAGCATCGAACCCAGCACTCCGGTGCACAACCAAAACCCGAGCAATGCAGCACCTGTACCGTTCGAGAAGAGCGTGGAATGATTGAGCAGGAGCGAGGCACTCGCCGTCATGAGGGCCGCCACGGTGGCAAAGGTTGCAATCAATGCGATGCTCCGCCCTTCTCCGTGCAGTAAACGACTTTCAATTCGCCGCGACGGATACAACACAGATGTGAGGACTACGACGGCATGAATCATCATGAGCAGGGCCATTGCATTGGTGGGCTCTGAAAGATCAGCCATCCAAGCGGCCCATTGCAGCGGCTGGGTTGCAAGCCAGACCAAACTCAGTCCAACCAGTGCAAGACATTTGATCGATGCCTTCTTGCCCAAAGCATCGAAGTTCACTTCGATGCTGTACACGCTTGAGGCAGCAAACAATTCTCCTCCAAACATCACCAGCAATGAAAACAACAGCGGCAATAGAGCGTTCGAAAGCGGCGGTGCATCAATTGAGCCTTGTTGAGGCAATGGCTGGCTTGCAGTGTAAGCTTGTTCGGGAAACAGCACCATGATTCCTAACAGCAAACATAGGGCGCAGAACATCATCATGCGCTGTTGAACAACACGGCCGGCTTCGTTGCTCATTGCCTTCACACTTGGGAGATGGATTGAGCAAACAGCAAACGTGGTTGCGGCAAAAGCAGCCAATTCGATGCCTCCTTGGCCGGCTACGACGAGGCTCAATCGCTGGAAAAGCGTCGCACCTTCCGGAAGGTATTGCAGCACATCCATGTGGGTGGAATCCATGGTCAGAATGGAAGTGCACCGATGAATAAACAGTCCAGCAAACAACGCTGGAGGGGTCCAATTGGTGATGTGAGAAAGAAACCTTTTCCCAGAATTCGCTTCGTTCTGTCTTCCTTTTTCAAGAAAGCCGATGACAAGCCATGCACACAACAGAAGTGCAATGAGAGGGAAAAGCCATGGCATGGTGTCCCCCAACATGATTCACACCACGCGGACTCACCCCTTGAGCATGGCGGAAGCAACATAGTGAGGCGGCCGAACCCCGATGCATGGCGCGGGGGGAATGGCAAGAGCAAGACCTTCTTGCCGAGGCAAAGGGGACGCCACTCGCAAATCTTGCTGCGAACTTAGGCTTAGATGTCGATGCTTGGCTTCAATACGCTACAGAAACTCTGCCCGAAACGTTCAGGATTACACCAAATCGCTACGATCAAGCGTGGACAGAAGACATCTTACGATCAATTGGTGGCAAGCCATTGTCGTGGGCAGAGAATGAATTTGCCTGGCAGATGCCATTTGGACGAGGGCAAGCCCCCGAAGGTCGTGCCAAACACATCATGGCCCTGCTCCACGAGTCGGGTCGAATCACTCGGCAAGAAGCTGCAAGCATGCTGCCTGTTCTCGTGCTCAACCCAACATCTGGTGAATTGGTGCTGGACATGTGCGCGGCACCGGGTTCCAAAGCAACGCAGATTGCGGAAGCCATTCATCCAGAAGGCGTGGTGGTCGCCAACGAACCAGCCTCCGGGCGCGTCAACATGCTTGTCTCAAACCGAGGACGACTCGCCATCTCAAACATGCTCATCAATCAGCAGGATGGCCGACATTTAGGCCGAATCCCGCCGCCCGGGTACGATGGAATTGTCGCCGATGTACCCTGCACAGGTTCAGCGACGTCTCGGAAAAACCGCAATGTGTGGTGGAAATGGAGCCCCAGAGACGGCCGAAGCCTGTTCAATCTTCAAGTTGAAATCGCATTTAGGGGCGCGAATCTGCTCAGACCTGGTCACAAACTTGTCTATTCCACATGCAGCATGGATCCTTGTGAAAACGAGGCAGTGGTGGCGGAACTCCTGCGTCGCGCACCATGGCTTGAATTGATTCCTATCGACCGCGCAAACTTAGGAAATCTCACACTCCATCCAGGGCTCAACACATGGGATATTCTCGACCAAGAGGGCAACGCATACTCGCAATTAGAAGCAAAAACCGCACCCTCAATTCACCCTTCACACCTTTCGCCGAGCCACAGAAGGTTGCTGAGCGAAGCCATGGACATCGAAATGGATGCTCAATTGGAGGCTGAAATTGAGGCAAACCTCCCTCACTGTGTGCGTCTTTATCATCACGACAACGACACCGGTGGCTTCTTCGTCGCTCAATTGCGGCACAAACCAGAAGCAACACCACAAAATGTTGCGCGCTCGTTTGTTCCCAAGAGGTTCCAAAACCCAGATTCGGGGTGGGTGCCATTGGTGCTCGACCAACCTCGCCCAAACCGCCATTCAATCTTCCCTGCTCCAACTGAAATCATCGAAGAAGTTCAGCAACGCTACGGCATCAGCGACAGCGATTGGTCGTGGTGGCACAGAGGAAAACGCCTCAACATCGCCCCAAAACTCGTCGAGGAGCGAATATTCAATCAACAGTGCCCCAACAAACGCGGAAACCTTTGGCCTGCAGGGACCTTTCATCCGCTCAAATTGATTCATGTTGGTCTTCCTGCTTTTACACAGAAGAGAAAAATTTGGCGCTCCCGCCAAGAGTCTGTACCGGCACTCCGAAGCCTCATGACAGCACCAATGCACGACCTCGCCCCGGACACATTACGTCGCATGCTCCAAGGATGGGCACCTCTCATGGAAGAATACACCACTGAATTCGGCCCTCTTGAAGAAGTAGGACCGGTCTTGATGTCGTGCACGTTGCCGTGTGGACAAGCCTTTGTTTCAGGTTGGGTTGGCGCAAGGTTGACCTTGATGATCGATCGAATTGGCAGGAATGTGCTGAGAATGAAACTCGATATGCCGCCAGAACCCGTCGAAGAAGAGTGAGGTGAAGACATGCGTGCAATGATGATCTTGGCAATCGGATTATTGGTGCTTGGCACAATCGCTGCGCCTTTTTCAGAGGCATCTTCACCGGAAGAAACCGGCATATCAAAATCAATTCCTGAGGCACAAGCCCCATCGGTAGTGCTGGTTGAATCCTTCCTCGGTCCACAAGCAGAGCGAGTTGGCGAGTCTGCTGAGGGGGTTCAACTCACATGGTGGCCATGGAGCGATGAAACTGGTTCAAATTGGCCTGATGATGACGCTAAAGCAAGAATCGGACAACTTGGATTAAGCGGTGAGGCTGGCACTCTGTACAACGGTCAAATCGACTTGCAAACGGCCAACGCTATGCAATTTGAAACTCCCTTAATTGATTTGGAAGGCACCATTGAACTGGTCCGCGAGGAAACTGGCGATGTATCGCTTTCAATCGCAGTTGAGTTGACGCCCTTGGTGAACCTAAGCGACTCGACGGTCGTCTCCATTCTCATCAGTGAAGATCGCTCAATGGACCACCACGGGCGAGTTGCTGAACATTTGGTTCGCGACATGATGCCACAGGTCGGATTCTCAGTTGACGCAAACAACCTCACCAAAACGACCTGGAAGGTTCCTTCAACCCATTTGGCTGCCGCAGGCATTGATTTCGAAGAACAACCGCATGGTTGGCACATCACCTTCGCCTTCTTTGGCGATCTTGAGGGGGGTGAAGAAAACCGGTTGCTTGGCTTGTATCACACTTCGGCCCCTACCTCATGGGATTCAACTGCGCCTTCGGATTTCTTCGTTCCTATGTTCTTGCTTTTGCTTTGTGCTGTTGTCGCCTCAGGCGCTGTAATGGGTTCGTTCAAGCGCGAGAAAGGGATGCCCAAAATCGACGCTCAGTGGACATCAAGCGAACCACCTTCGATTCAATTCCGCATCCTTGCCGGAACGCAACCACTCTCGCTTACCGGGTGCACAACCGTCGAGCCGTGGGCCATTCGAGGCGGATTTAAGCGGGTCAGTATTCCGGCAGGTCGTTCCCATGAATTCGCCATTCGATTCAAACAAGCGGAGCCTGAAGATTGCCATATTTCGCTGAGCGTTGAGGTTGAGGAATTAGGCGCCTGGACTCAATACCTCCGCCTTGCATCGCCGCAAGAAGCGCTCCGAAGCGTTGAAGTTGGTGAGCACGAACCAAGCAACGGTGATGATGCATGAACCTCGATGACACCGACCGCGCCATCCTCGAAGTCCTGCTCGAAGACGCCCGAACAAGCCAGAGAGCGCTTGCCCGAAAGGTAGGAATCGCACAGGGGACGGTGTTGAATCGCCTCCGCAGACTGGAAGATCTTGGCGTCATCAAAGGATACAGCGTTATGCTTGACCCAAGCGCTTTGGGCTGGTCAATGACGATCATGGCGGGGCTTCGAATCGTCAAGGGGCAAATGATTGATGTCCAAACACAAATCGCTGCAGACCCGAGGGTGTTTGCCGTCTACGACGTCACGGGAGATTGGGATTCGATGGTGCTTGCTAGGGTCAAGGACCGAGCTGACTTGGACGATTTGACCAAGACGGTGTTCACTCTTGAAGGGGTTGCAAGGTCGTACACGCATGTGGTTTTGAACACGGTGAAAGAAGACGGTCGCACCCGGCCAGTCCCCAATGAGGATTGAACATCATTCGAGGGGTTGTTCATCGTATTCATCGATGAATGGCCCGAGATCATAGGCCATTCCTTTGAGGGATTCAAGCACCCTTGTTTCGGGCTTTAGCGCCCGCATCAACACATTGCGTAACTCTTCTGAAATCTTCACATCCATGCTTTCGAGTTTCCGCCTCAACTCCATCTGCAGCCTGCCGCCAGTCCGGTCCCAGTCCATCAAGACACACAAAGCAGGGCCACCATCGAAGGTGCGACGTGGCCCGTATTGTTCGTACAAGTAAGCGATGAGGCGTTCCAGAGACCACCCCCGGTTCAACACTTCGATTGGGCCAGTGAACTCAAGTGCCTGTAAGGCAATTTTGTCTCGCCGCCCCTCGACTAAAATCGGCCAAGCGTGCTCTCTGTTGAGCGCCCGAGCCTCTGCAAGCGCTTCTCCGGCCAGTCTGAATCGAAGCGCAGCATCACCAGAACCGGCGGGCGAGCGATGTTTCGTGTCGCGCGTCATGCTTCCTCCATGAGATTGGTTAGGGTTTCGATCAGCGTTGCTATTTCGATGTTGTCAAACCGCACCGTTTTACTTCTTGAGGTGTGGCCGTTCACGATGCTGCAGTCTGTTTTGGCGATGTTTAATGCGTCACTCAGCAATTCAAGAACGGCAGTGTTTGCTTGACCTTTTTGCGCTTGGGCGCGCACCGAGATGGCGAGGCGCGCTCGCCATTCGTTGACCTGACCAATTCGGTTGTTATGCGCTCCCGGTTGAACTTCAATGGCCAATAGCACGCCTTGATCGAAGGTCATCTGCAAGCAAGGGGCGAGGGTCACATGAGGTCTTTTTCTTCGTCGTTTATCAACCTACCATGGCGCACAATTCTAACTCAAAAGGGCCACTAAATCTCGCCATTTTTAAATTGAACAACCAGCCGTTCAAACGCGACACTCAAGCAATGAAAGGTAAACTCCACGAAGGCGCGGTCGACAAGGGTTTAAGTCCGGTATCTTCGGCCCTT
>DAPR01000017.1:14834-17625 GCA_002502605.1 Euryarchaeota archaeon UBA258 | reverse complement strand
CCAGTCGAGAACATGGAGAAGTATCACATTGAAGTGGGGTCCTTCCCGGTTGATTCACACAACACAAAACTCGAAGTGCTGTTCTATGTGCTTCCAACCATTATTGTCGTCTGGCTCACCATGATGGCACTCGCCTCAAACACAGCGGTGTGGCAAGTCCCAGACAACGAACCTCAATTCGAAATCGATGTTGTTGGAAAGCAATGGTTCTGGGAATTCCACTACACTGAGCAACTCACCTACGAAGATGTTGACACAAACATCGATGTCGAATGGGCTGGGAACATGCTAATGATCCACGCTCACAACACGACCGCAACCAACGTCACCGTAGCCATTGACGGGGTCGAAACGGACTACGAACTGAACGCATCAATGGGCATGTTGACTCTGATGGGCACCATGTTTGATGCTGAACTTCACTCCAAGATTACCGTGTTTGATGCCGAGGACCACTTGCTTCACACATGGGAGCACCTGCCGGTAGGAACCATTCTTTCCACCGCAGGTGGTGAACACATGATTATTCCATGCGATGTTCACAACATCATGACTCTGCATTCCCGTCCATCTGACGCCTCCAATCCAGCATATGTTGGCGTACAGCACTCATTCTGGCTCCCTGAATGGGGTGTCAAGGAAGACTTGGTCCCCGGCCTTGAAGCTGGTACAGTGATGTACGCACAGCCTGATGACATCGGAACGTTCCCAATCCGCTGTGCAGAATATTGTGGCCTTGACCACTCCAAGATGCAAGGCTTCGTCGATGTTGTCGCTCCTGAGGGCGAAACCTGTGAAGTTGACACCGGTGTCAAGAAATCCCAATCAGACGATGCAGATGGAGGTGGGTACTGATGCGAACTCGCGCACTCACCCTCGTGGCGCTCATGCTCTTGATGCTCGCTGCTGCACCACAATTCGAAGCCATGCCAACCGGTATCGGTGCGGCTGGTGACAACGGTTGTACCTGCCACGGTGGCGCATCTGGCGACACCTCAGTGATCGTCGAAGGCCTACCAGAACGGTTCAACGCAAGCGAAACCTACCCATTCACCGTGACCGTGGTCAATGATGTGATGGAATTGCACAACGGTGGAAGCACCGAAGGAGCAGATCCATGGAACGGCAACGCAGCTGGATTCAGAATCCTCACCTCGGCCGGTATGGTCTCAACGGTCAACGAGTCCCTGAGCCACGATATGGATGGTGGGCTCACACACACCATGGAAGGAAACACAGTTCGCACTTGGGACTTTGAATGGGTTGCGCCAGCAGATGACGGCAAAGTTGTTGAAATCACAGTGTATGGAAACGCTGTCAACGGTGGCGCAGGCTCCGGTGGCGATTACTGGAACCAAGCAGACCTCGTGATTCCTGGCCTCAACGCAGGCGATGTCGCTCCAAGCGCTCGGGCGCTCGTCGTCCTCATGACTGCGATTGGCCTTGCACTCGGCCTTGTCCTCCTCGGTGTGCTGTACGTCTTTTACGCACGCTCTCCGAGCACCTTCACCATCGAAAACTTCTGGGCGTACCTCAAGCCTTGGTTGACCACCACCGATCACAAAGAAGTCGGAATTCTGTACTTCCTGTACGGATTCATCTTCTTCCTTGTTGGAGGTGTCTTGGCGCTTCTGTTCAGAATCCAACTGGCCTTACCAGAAAACACATTCCTCACTGAAACGGAATACAACTCCTTCTTCACGCTTCACGGAACGACCATGATTTTCCTCGCAGCCATGCCAATGATTGCCGGTTTCATGAACTACGTCCTCCCGCTTCAAATCGGAGCAAAGGACCTTGCCTTCCCTCGAATCAATGCCATGGGCCTGTGGCTCTTGGTGTTCTCCAGCCCGCTGATTTACGCAGGCATCTGGTCGGGCGAGGGTGCCGACATCACGTGGGTCATGTACCCGCCCTATTCCTCGTTGACTGAAGCAAACCTCGGTGCTGAATTGGCTCAATATGGTTCAAACCCAGGGACAACTGCGTTCATCTCTGGAATCCTCATGCTTGGTGCTTCATCCACGCTTGGTGGAGTGAACTTCATCACGACCGTATTCACCATGCGTGCACCCGGTGTCGGCTTCATGAAGATGCCATTGTTCGCTTGGTCGGTCTTCGTCAGCGTGTTCATGCTCTACATGTCGCTTCCAGCCTTCATCATCGGTGTCGCCTTCCTCTTGTTCGACCACACCCTTGGAACGGTCTTCTTCACATCAGGTGGGGACAGTTTGCTGTTCCAGCATCTGTTCTGGTTCTTCGGCCATCCAGAAGTGTACGTGGTCGTTGTCCCTGCCTTCGGAATCGTTTCTGAAGTCCTCGCAACAAGCGCACGGCGCTCGATTTTCGGATACAAGTCCATGGTGTTCGCTATGGCCGGTATCGGTGTAGTCGGCTTCATTGTCTGGGGCCACCACATGCTCACCTCCGGTATGGATCCATTCTGGCGCGCTGCGTTCATGATCACCACAATGGCGGTTGCGATTCCAACGGGTGCGAAAGTGTTCAACTGGCTCGCTACCATTTGGGGTGGCAGCCTCGTCATGCGCACCCACACCCTCTGGTCGCTTGGTTTCCTCGTGACCTTCACGCTCGGTGGAATCTCTGGAATGTTCTTCCCTGTCGCAGGACTTGACGTACACTTCCACGATTCCTACTTCGTCGTCGCTCACTTCCATTACGTGTTCATCGGCGGTACGGTCTTCGCCCTGTTCTCCGGTGTCTACTACTGGTACCCCAAGGCGACAGGACGCAAACTCAACGAAACGTTAGGTCTCTGGCACTTCTTGAT
>DAPR01000017.1:0-14774 GCA_002502605.1 Euryarchaeota archaeon UBA258 | reverse complement strand
ACAGAGAGTGGATTTGCGGAATACAACATGGCAGTCAGCACCTTCTCCTTCATCTTCGGATTAAGCCAACTCTTGCTCGTCTGGAACATCATTCGCTCCAACCGACACGGAGAACCTGCAGGAAACGATCCTTGGGGCGGTTGGTCACTTGAATGGATGACGACATCGCCACCACCAACACCGTCTTTCCACGACATCCCTACACAGGGCGACATGAACGAACTGTACGGACATCATGGTTCTCACCAAAAGAAGGAAAGCCCGCTGAAGAAGCTGGTAACACCACTTGCAAAGGGGGTCGAAGAATGAGCGCACATGGAAACGAGGTCGCAAACAGCACGTGGCTTCGAGCCGTCATGATGGCTGGTATGATTTTCACCGTTGGAATCATCGGTTTCGGAGTGCTTGGTGTCGGTATTGCCGATCAGAAGCACCACACCTGGGAAGATGAGCACCATCACTATGAGGATGCTAAATCCGAATGGAAGGATGCAGTTGCAGCCGGGACCATCGATGGTGACGACCACGACTCAGAACTTTACATCGCAAAGGAGGAGGCTCACAATTCAGAAATTGCAGCCCACCTCTCCTACCTTACCTACCGCACAGCCGGAGTGACCATGCTGTTCCTTGCAGGAGCATACGCGTCCTTCATCGGCATCGGCGGGTTCCTCAATGCGAGCAAACCCAAAGGCGATGACCACCATGACGACCACCACGGTGAGCATGAAGAACACCATGGCTCAGCCTCTCCAATCATCTTTGCCTTTGGTATCATGGTCTTCCTCATGGGCCTACCGGACTTCATTGTCGCCTGCAAAGCTATGCTTGATGAAACGGCAACTGCAGAACTTGGTATGCTTGCCGTCAGCGTTTCTGGACTGGCCATCATCGTGATTGCAGTCTCCAATTGGTGGTTCGAAGATCTGCCATTCATCGGTCACGGTGAACAAATCGCAACCTCTTATCCGTTTGAAGGCGACCACATCCGCAAGGTTGGTCTTTGGGTCTTCATTATGTCTGAAATCATGGTGTTCGCAACGTTCTTTTCCTCGTATCTGCGGATGCGTACAGAATGGTGCACAAAGTGGGCCTTTGAGAACAGCAATGGCGGATTTGACGGCTGTCGCTCAGAAGACGATTGGGTGCTGACCGCATCGGATTACCTTCGCCCAGGCGGTGCAAAGTTGGACGGCTTCGGCGAGTCCGTTGGTGACTTTTGGACTCTATTGCCTGGTGGAATCAACACCTTTGCCTTGATTATTTCATCCTACACCATTGTTCTTGCACTCAAGACTGCCAAGAACACAAACTGGGAGGCGCCAAAAGGCTTCATGGGCAAACTCATGCCAACCCGAAAGGCAGCGGTTCGAAATTACCTCATTGCCACATTGATGCTTGGTTCTCTGTTCATCGTGCTCAAACTCGTCGAGTGGAGCCACTTGGTTGCTGAAGGATTCACCATTGGCACCGTCCAAGGATCAATCTTCTACATCGCCACCGGCGCACACGGTCTTCACGTGTTCATTGGATTGGTGATTATGCTGTACTTGGTGTTCAAAGCGGACACGGTCGGCTATGACGAGGACAATGCGCAAGGCATCGAATACTTCGGTTTGTACTGGCACTTTGTCGACCTGGCTTGGGTGGTTATCTTCCCAGCATTCTATTTGTATTGAGGTGAGATTATGGGAGAGCACGCAAATTTATACATGGGCAAAGACATTTACTTTTGGAACTTCATCGTTTTGATGGTGTTCACATTGTTCGAAGTCGGAGCGGTTTTCTTTGAGACCGTTCCAGGAACAGAAATCGCAATCAGCAGGTCTGTCGTTTGGGCAATCCTGATTGTTGTGGGCATCGTCAAGGGATACGGTATCGCCGCGTTCTTCATGCACTTGCGTGATGAGCACAAGTGGTTCAACATCACCTTCATGTTCCCTTGGATCTTTGTGGCACTCATGCTTTGGGGAATCGGTCTGTCCAACCCTGAAGGTGTGACAGGACTGCCAAGTTGGTGCACTCCAGATTGGTCCTACGCAACCGAACGATAATCCAAACCGACATAACATTCAAACCCCACGCATGAGGGGAAGGAACATGGATATCCGTCGCGTCTTTGCTGTAGCAGTTTGCTTTACACTTCTAATTGCGGCCACACCCACCGCAACCGCGTACAAAGGCCATCAATTGTCTCGCAATGATGTGATTGACTTCACACTTACCGATCAAAACGGGGAGAACTTCACGTTTTCAACCCTTGACACTGAGGTCACGGTTGTGTCGTTCATCTTCACCGCCTGTCCCGATGTTTGTCCTGTAATCACTCAATCGCTTCGTCTTGTTCAAGAGGGCCTTTCCCCCTCGGACGCTGAACGCGTTGGATTCGTTTCGATTTCAGTCGATCCCGACCGTGACACACCGGAAGTCCTCACAGAATACACTGAACGGCACGGCGTGTCTTGGCCCCATCTCACCGGCGATAAGGAAGTCCTTACCGATGTGTATGGAAACTTCGGTATTCTTGTTGATCAGGAAGTCATCGACGCTCACATCGAAGTCAACGACGATGCGACGGTCACGTACGTCGACACCTCCGGGAATGTTACTGAACTGATGAACAGCCCTTCCGGATGGGAACTTCACCAGGCAATGGCCTACGATGCTGGATGGGACATCAACGCAACAAACAGCCAATACGGACACTACATTACCGCCATCGAAGGCATCGAGGCCCCCTCAGACTCCTCGTGGTGGTGGAGTTTGCTTGTGCACAATGAATCCTCAGGAGCATGGGAGGAATCCAGCGTTGGCATTGATTCAATCGATGCACTTGAGCACGACCAATTGGTGTGGGCTGCTTCAAACGCTAACACCTCTTTGCTTCACCCACCGAGTGAACACCACCCAACAATGCAAGTGCTCTTCCCAGACAACACCACTGCAAATCACACCATTGAATCCATGAATGGTTGGCATCTTTCGATGGGCGCCTTTGCTGGAGCAGGCATCAACACATCGATGCCAGCAAGTCAGTACGGGCACTACATGGAATCCATCGATAATGTGAGCGCACCCTCCGATTACTCGTGGTGGTGGAGTCTTTCGACATGGAATTCAAGTTCCGCAGCATGGGAATCTTCCTCAGTTGGCATGGACAGCCTTGTTGAGCCAACCTACATTGCATGGTCTCCCAATTCAACCAATCTCTCTGATATCCCCCCACCAGGCGCAACCCTTCGTGACGAGGTCGAGTCGGGCGTGTGCAACGATCACGGCTGGGAAATGGGCTCTGGAGATTCCAAGCACTGCATGTGCGATGGAGGCTATGAATGGGCTGAAAACGACCGCTTATCATGCGTGTCAAGCGATCCATCAGCCATTGATTACTCCGTAGGCCACTCGACGATCACGTACATCATCAAGGGCATGACACCAACTGTGGCATGGACCGGTGATTCTTGGCGGGCTGATGATTTCCAAATGGATGTCGAAGCGGTTCTAGGCGAATCCTCTGGTCCAAGTGACAACGAAGGAATCCCGGGAATGACGACCGGTCTTGTGCTCTCAGCGCTCGGTTTGGCGGCGGTTGCAATCGCCCCACGAAAGCAGGAAAACGAGTGAAACCTTGCAAAGGCTCGAGCCGAAAACGGTATGATGGGGTGGTGCCCCGCTTGGTTTGTTGCAGAGATCGCATAGCCCGGTATTGCGGTGGACTTGAAATCCACTGTCTCCTAGACACGGGGGTTCGAATCCCTCTCTCTGCGCCATTTCTACACCACCTTCCATCGGGGATCAATCGCCAAGATTGAGGGAAGAGTTCTCAAACTAAAGCGCCCCTTGGGCAAATATGCGCCGAGGTGCTTTCGCCTTCACCCTGATTGGTCTGATGCTGCTCGCAGGGTGCCTTGGCCCCTCAACAGCCTCTTGGGGCGATGGTGACAACGCTGTCTCAGTCGACTTTGACCGAGCCTCTACAAGCTTCTCCAGCACACTTGGTCCACAAAAAGAAAGCATGGATGGCCTTCAAGCCGTTGGCTGCACACCTGGTGAGGAAGACCTCGGTGTTGACAAAACGCAAGCCATCCAATTCACCGGCTACCTTGCAGCAAGCCAAATGTATGCATCCCACACAGATCAGGTTCAATCGATTGGACTGAGCGTGACCGCAAGTGCGGCCATTCAATCCATGCCCTTCAAGCAAGCCAATGAGATGATAGAAGGCGAGGGTGCACGGGTGGACCTCAAAGACTGGAACGACCCGTTGAATCCACAAACTGGTTCGGGGACCGTTGACCTCGATGAAATCGATGCTGATGAAGACAGCCGGTGGTACATTCTAGGTTTGATTCCAACGACGGAACACATCCAAGATGGAATGTTGTCGCTTGGTGAATGGCACCAAGCTGTGACCGTCAAGGGCTACCTTGTCGCTAGCAACACCAGCAACGCCTACGGCTACCACTCCATTCAAACTGTGAGGGATGATTGCACCCTTGATGTGGGCAGTCAAAACCGAGAACAGTTGTTTGTCATGGTAACGGGTCTTGAATTGGATGGAGCCAGCGTCACCGCAAGCGGCGATGCTGAGGACGAGTGGGTCCACGGTGATGTGGCCTTGCTTGGAAGGACAGGTTTCGTGATGATGTTCTTTGTCGTCGGACTTGGTGGTGCAGTTGGCGCCTTTATCCTCTCCAAGATGTTCGTGATGAAAGGGGCGAGAGACACCATGAAAATTCTCCTTGGCCAAGTTGGCGTTGATCACGTCAAGAAGGTCAAACAGGATGTCAAGAAGGCGAAAGCAACAGGTATGATGTCGCCAACTGAACGCAGGGCAGAGCAACGCGCCCCTCCAAAGAAACAATCGCAGAAGAAGTCAGAATCCTCAGGCGCTCTTGCCGGTTTCGATTTCGACAGTGCACTCGCCGATGAGAGCGACTCTGCTCCGATGAAAACATCTGGAGGAGGTTCCTCCGTGGTGGTCACTGAAGCGGCGATGGAAATGGAGAACACCGTCAGCCAACTCCATTCTGAAGACCCACCCGCAGCCAACGTTTGGGATGCACCCCCTCGAACATCAAGCGCCCCAACAAGTGTGGTCACCCCAACCTCTCAACCTGAGCCTAAGGAACATTTCAGCAGCGTTGCACCAACACGATCTTCATCGCCAGAACCAAAAGCGGCTCCGAAGAAAAGAGCGGTCCGTAAGCGAAAGGCAACCGTTTCAAAGCAAGATGAACCTGAGGTGCAAGAACAAGCACCTCCACAAAAAGAGACCTTCGAAAACGAGGAAGAGTTCTCAGATTTCTCATTCTGAGAGCGGAACACAAATCTCGACTGCTCCAGGGAGCACTTCCATCTGGAGGGGCGTTGACCCGATGTTTTCACCATCAACATTGATTGCAGTCGGCAAAGGCGTTTCGATGGAGAGTGATTTGAATCGGTGATAATCGACGCGCGGGTGAAACACATGCCGCCCTTCTTTCTTGAGCATTCCAAAAGCTTTCAAAACGTCACTGCGAGTCATCTTCTTCAAAATTCCAATGTCCATTAAGCCGTCATCGAGCGATGCGCCGGGCGCCAGTGGAAGCATGGAGCCGCCAGTTTGGCTGTTTTGGATCAGGAACAGAGTGTAATCATCTTCCATGGTCACACCATCGAGTGTCAACGTGGCGTGGCGGCGGTTGTTGGCCATAATGGCCATGAGAATGCCAACATCATACCGTATAGGCCCCATCCATCGCATTCGTTCGGCTTTGATCGTCGAATCTACGCCAAGGCCCCATGTGACCAAGTTGTGGCTGTAACGCACCATGGTGCCATCTTCCGCACCGGGTAAGCCCTGAACCATTTCCACCTTGGCCAAATCCAGCGCTTGTCGAGAACCATGGAGGATGCACTTCACCGCAGCATCAACGCCGTCAATTCCCAAATCCGTTGCCATCGAATTGCCGGTCCCGGCAGGAATGAGTCCGAACAGTTCTTTCTTACCGCTGTTGGCTTGCATGCGCCCAGTGATCACTTCAGAAAGCGTTCCATCGCCACCAACGACAGCAAAGGAATCGGTTGCCTTCACTTCAAGGGTACGGGCAATCTCGATCAGATGCCCACTGTATGCCGAAAAATACGTCTCGACCTTGCAACCTGCTTCCTCGAGCAATGCTTTTGCTCGCTCAGCGGTCTTCCTTCCTTTTTTGTTGCCCGCATAGGGGTTCACAAGCATGTGAAGTCGTTTGGTGGTTTTTCCCTTCTTTGCCTTTTTCGAAAAAACACGTGCGTAAATTGGCTTGTGGACTCCCTTTTTCAATTTCGATGCGGTGTCTGCTTCGAATTCGAGAACAGCAGGGCCTGCTGCAACATCGTTGGAGGGCATAGTGGGAACAGGCCGGTTGGGGGTTTGAAACCTTCTCCGTTCTTAGCGGCAGAACGGACAATTTAGTATGGGTAAATGTTCATTCATTATGCATAAGAAGAAAATGAACAAGCGACTGAGCGGACGAGGCACATGGAAATGGGCCCTTGATGGAAAGCAAGATGTCTTGAACCCAACCCATGTGGAAGAGGCATGGCCACCGCCTGGAGCACCGATGAACGGAAGTTCATGCACCGGGCCTTAATGGCAGCAGAACGAGGCAGAGGGCGAGTGAGCCCTAATCCGCTGGTGGGGTGCGTCCTTGTCAAAGAAGGCCAAGTGATTGCCGAAGGCTGGCACGACCACCTTGGTGGTCTGCATGCCGAACAAATGGCGATTCACGACGCTGAAACAAATGGATTTTCACCAAACGGAGCCACAGCCTATGTGACTCTTGAACCATGCAACCATTTTGGCAGAACTCCACCTTGCACAGAAGCCCTGATGTGGGCTGGAATCAAAGAGGTCATCGTCGCCCACCCAGATCCCAACCCAACCGTGCGAGGAGCAGGGATTGAAGTGCTCGAAAAAGCCGGCATTCATGTCCGCCAAGGTTTGCTGGAGGATGAAGCAGGCGCTCAGATGCGTCCTTTCATGCATTGGTGTGAACATCGACGTCCAATGGTTACAGTCAAAGTTGCCGTTGACCGGAACGGCTCGGTTGATGACCGGTCCCAACACGCTGGTCGTTTCACCTCAGAAGGGTGCCTCGATGAAGTGCACCGGCTGCGCAATGAATGCGATGCTGTTCTGGTTGGAGCAGAGACCGTGGTGCGGGACAACCCCTCACTCACCGTTCGAAGGCTCGAAGCAAATCGGCAACCCCTTCGCATCGTCATCGACCCAAACGATCGCATTCCTAAAGACTCAATTTTGCTCAATGACGGCGAAGAAACGCTTCATGTGACGGAGACGTTTCGAGGCCTCACACCGTTGCTGAATCAGTTGGGAGACCGAGAAGTGCAAAGGTTGCTCGTTGAAGGTGGACCCACAACCATTCACGCTTTCCTTGAGGCAGGATTGGTCGATGAATTCTTTCTTGTTCTAAGCACAGTTGAACACGCTGAGCCAGTGGATGCAGGCATCAATGCAGAGCTTTTGAGCAACGCTGGCTTGCTTCGTTTTGATGACAAGAAATGGGGCGATGAAATCGTCCAACACTGGTCGCGCTGAGCAGAGAACGCATGACGCCTTCGCATTGGGTGCTGGTGGGCGATGCAGGATTCGAACCCGCGTCGTCGGGTTCGAAGCCCGACAGGATATCCAGGCTACCCTAATCGCCCGTATTCCACCCGAGTTGGCCCCCCTTCTTGAATAAGGCGGGTGGTTTCCATCGAACATGGGCCGCTCACTCCCCTGCATTCCAACAGGATGCTCGGCCTGTTGCCGTGAAACAACGATGCCATTGACAAAGGCTGAAGCGGCACTTCTCTCGAGGCGAACAGGTATGGCTACGGAAGCCTTCACTTGGAAAAATAACGGCGTCTTGACGCTCCTCAACGACGAGACCACCCGTGCTTGCGTGTTTTTGCTCACCGCCTCAGCCGACCTCAACGCAGAAGGCATGTGTTCAGTGTATGAGGTTCGGCCGCGTGGCTGCAGAACATACCCGAACGTGCTCAATGAACACGATGAGGCAATTTTGGATGAGGGGTGCCCTCATCGCTCCCAATTTCCGGAACCAAGTGAGGAAGATGCGATTACCTTGCTCAATCTCGAGGAACAATTGTTGCATGAAGTATGAGACGGCTTAGGCTAGCATGCACATGTTCAACCCACTTTGCCTGAACACTCCACCCGGCCTTCAAAAGCGCCTGCTCAGTCTCCTTCCAAGTTCCATGAAGCAGGTTGATCGCTTCATCCTCGTTCAAGGGTGAATCTGGATGTTCACCCATTGGATGGATTGGCAGAATAAGCACCATTCCTGCGTCTGCGCTCGCGACGCGCGATGAACTTTCGAGCACTCGCTCAAGCAAGGACAGGGGGGCGAGAGAGCCCTGGGAATTCCTTCCATAAGGGGGGTCGAGAACAAATCCGACGATGGGAAGCATTGCGAAGGGAAGATGGTGTTCAAGAGCGGTTGCATCTCCATGCAGAACCAGTCCCTTGTGCTCTTTTTGACCTGATTCTTTGAGAGCCCACTCGAGGTTCTGCACCGTCCCGCTTACCATTGCTTCATCCAAATCTAAGCCGATTGCAGATCGGCCGGAGAGCGCTGCTTCAATGAGGAACCCACCCGTTCCTGTCATCACATCCAAGGTTGTTCCGCGAGCAACAGGGCCTGAAGCTAGGTTCACGGCTAGTCGAGCAAGGCGGGGGTCGAGGCTAACGGGCTTGAAAAATGGACGCTCTGCAGCCTTTCTACTGGCTAAGCCATCAGACTCTTCGCCATACCCCACCATCCACCCACATGCGATTGTGTTCGAACTGGCATCGAGAACAACCCCAAAGCGGTTGTCAGGCTCTTCAAGATCAATAGCATAACCAAGATCATGAAACCGCCCACCAATTTTTTGAGCCAATTGACTTGGCCCGAGGCCTTCAATTCGTCCTTCATGGCGCCAAGCGCGTACGGCCACGCTGCCTTCACGTTCATGCAGGGCGATGTGCTCAGACACGCTTGTGACCAAAGCATCGAGCGATTGGTGTTGCTCCCAAGACCAAATCACCGCGTTGCACAAAATGGCTTGGCAGCCGCTTGAGATCGCAACGGCCTCAGCCAAGTGTTTGATGGATGCGTCACCTTTCAATTCGAGCAGTCTTCTGCCGCTCAGTGGGTTAGTTTCCATCTGGGGGAGCAACGCTGCAATTTCAGCGCGAGCCATTGCGGGATGCCATCCTCGCAAACACGCCACATGCCTCGCCATGCCAAGCGCTTGCGCCCGGACTTCTTGACGGGTTCGGATGCGAACAACCACATACTCGATGCCAATGTTGATTTCATGGGCTGCAACCTCCGTGACATCACTTCACCAGAGACCATCGATTTGACGAGCCTTGCTGGTAAACGAGTTGGCGTTGATGCGTTTTTGACCGCATTCCAATTTTTGACCACCATGCGCGACCGTTCACCGCAAGGAGACGGCGGCCCACTGCGTGCTGAAAATGGCAAAGTCGTTTCACACCTGATGGGGTTCCTTAATCGAACCACGACCATGCTTGCCGCTGGCATCAAACCTGTCTTCGTGTTTGACGGACAGGCTCCTGAACTGAAGGCGGATGAAATCGCTCAGAGAAAAGCCAGACGTTTGGATGCCGAACGAATTCACAAAGAGGCGCTGGCAGCAGGCGATTTTCCATTGGCTCAGAAAATGGCCCAGCGCATCATGCATTTCTCTCCTGAGATGGTGGCTGAGACCAAGCAATTGCTCGATTTACTCGGCGTTCCTTGGGTTGATGCCAAGGCAGAAGGCGAAGGCCAAGCAGCTGTGATGGCGGCAAAAGGTCAACTCGATGTTGTCGCCACACAAGATTGGGATGCCTTGCTGTATGGGACGCCATTCTTGGTTCGAAACCTCATGAGCCACGGATCGAAGCGACACGGAAGGGTGGTACAAGCCCAGAAGATTATGCTCAACGATGTGCTTGAAGAAAACGAACTTACCCGTTCACAACTCATCGACCTTGCAATCATGATTGGTACAGACTTCCATCCTGGCATCAAAGGCATTGGTCCTAAAACTGGTATGAAACTCATCAAAACGCACGGTACGATTGAAGCGATATGTGCGGCAAAAGAAAAAGAAGTTCCAGAACGACTCGCCGAAATCCGCTCAATCTTCCACGATCATCCAGCGCATGATGTCGAGCCAACAACGCTGGAACCCGGCCAAGTGAACACTGAGGGTTTGATTCAGTTTTTGCAAGTCGAGCGCCAATTCAGTCAGCGACGAATGGACAACGCTTTCGATAAACTCAGGGAAGCGGGCTTGATTCGAGAAGGCGGTCAAACGTCCTTGTTCTCGTTTTGAGGCGTCATGAATCGGAGCGGGCTCGCTAATACATCCACGCCACGATGCTGGGTAAGAGCGCCTCGAGCAACACTTTGTGGGTCACTTAACGCTTCCAGCACCGTATTGACAGGAGCGCACGGAACCCCCTGCAACTTCGTTTCCAGTTCAGTTCGGCTCAATTTTGCAATCGCTTCACCAACGCACGCTTCAACCGATTCACGGTCCTCGACCCGACCTTTGTTCGCTTTCCATTCAGGGTGGCTCGATGCTGTTTCGAGTTGAAGTCGATCGACCACTGTGGCCCATTGGTCATCTGAACCAACGCCCAAGACAAACCATCCGTCCTTTGCCTCAAACGCCCGATAGGGCACGAGGTTTGGATGGGCTGAACCCATTGGCACGGGGTTTTCTCCGCTCGCCATGGCGTTGTGTGCCTGATTGACAAGAGCAGCAAGTGCGCAATCCCACAATGAGATGTCAATGTGCGTTGCTAAACCGGTTCTTTGCTTGTGGAAAAGAGCGGCAAGCATGGCGTTTGCAGCATTTAATCCTGTGATGACATCAATCCAAGCCACGCCTACTTTGACGGGTGCGCCACCTGCTTCTCCAGTGATGCTCATGATGCCTGAACGGGCTTGAAGTGCCACATCATACCCGGGCTCATCCCGACGAGGACCAGTGGCGCCATAGGCGGAAATTGAACACACGATGACATCCTCTGGAAGCGGGCCCAATAAGCGTTCAAGGGTTCCCGGCTTGAAGTTCTCAACCACCACATCCGCAGTTTCAATCATTGAACGAACAGAGGTAGCATCATGTTTGAGGTCAAAGGTGACGATGGTCTTGTTGCGGTTGCACGCAAGAAAGTAGGCAGCCACTTCGTTGCCGTCGAAACCAGTTGTGAACGGCGGACCCCATTTACGGGTGTCATCGCCCCACGGGGCCTCAATCTTGACAACTTCAGCGCCCAAATCTGCCAGCATCTGTGTCGCATAAGGACCCGCAAGAATTCTCGAAAGGTCGACGACCTTGATGCCCTGTAAAATTCCGCCCATGGTGGGGCGAAGTGTCCGAAAGGGTTGAACCTCACGCCCATAACCACCCCCTATGGTGCTGTTCAATCTCGATGACGACCGCACCTGGAAAGGTCTCCTCGTGTTGGGCCTGTTGCTCAACCTCATGGTCTGCTTCACAAGCGAATTGGGACTTGACACGCATGTCAAAATGGCAGTCGATGAAAATGGTGGTCTGCCGTGGGGCGATCTTCGCCCTGATTCTGCAGGGTTTAGCGATCCTACGGATGTGGGTGAACGCTCAGTGCTTCCCATTTACCAAGCATCTGAAGGCGTCATTAAGGCAACAGCATTGATGATTTTTGTTGGTTTGATTGCGTATGTCCATCGCACGGTAGGGCTTCGTTCCGCAGCTGTTTTGTCGCTTTCACCGGCGCTGATCTTTTCAATTGGGCGTGGCTATGAGGAAGTGCACATGGCCCTCGCTTTTGGGCTGGCGTTTGGACTCTTTACACAACTCTGGTCAAAACAACAACCGCTTGCTCAGAACCTTCTTGGCGGATTGCTCTTGATGTTCATTCCTTTTTCCAAAGGGATGGCAGAACCTTCGCATGTGCTTGGCGGAGCGGTTCTTTTGGGAACCTGTGGTATGCTTTGGCACATTGGCCAAACATCAGAACGTGAACGCCTTCAATGGCTCAAGCACCCACTTCGCGCAGCAACCGTCAGCACATCAGCGGTCTTTGCTTTCATTCTCGTGGTCGGCATCACGCGTTCTTCCCCTACGCTGGGAGTGATGGTTGACGAGCCCTTGCGCTATGCTTCGGCGGTGGCATTGGCAGTCCTCGATGTGGTGTTGATTTTCACTCTGTTTGGCATGGTGCTTTGGCCTCTTGTGCGACCAACCCTTCAACGGTTAGGGGCGGTTGAGGATGCTCAACTCTCAACCATGCTGGCGATGATCGCTGCTGCCATGACCGCGCTTGTGCTCTATGTGGCTGCCCTTTGGACCTATGAGTCTGTGTTGTGGGATGCGCCTTGGCCGGGCGTGGTGTTCACAATGGGGAACAATGGCCGGTACGTGACGTTGCTGTTTCTTCCTCTTGTTGTCTTCTTGAATCAGATGCACATGGCCCATGATGCACCGACCATCGATGCCCCGGGCCTCCAAGTCAGAGCGATTAGCATGACGCTGCTCCTTTTGATTCCAATCAGTCTGCTCGCAGGCCTTCACGGGCAAACCATGTGGACGGACGAAGCTGCAGATGCAATGCCGATCGAACAGGATGAACACTTTCTCTTCGTTTCAGATGCGACCCTAGGCATGCATTGGCTGTACACCTTCTACGAACCACTGGATGCAGAAGCGAACAACATCACCGGTCATTGGCGATCGACGGACGTGAACTGGGTTGATGATCTGCAGCAGAATTTGCCTCAAGTGACGGTGATCGTGCTCTCGCCAGATGTAGGCAACGTTCCCACTGGGTGGGTTGTTGAATCAACTGGAGAAGCAGATCTTCTCAACGGAGGGGGCGAGTGGCGCGTGTTGACGCGCACTTGACCTCAAGCGTTCTTGTCAGCTTGGACCTTTGCGCGCACATCTTGTGCGGCGGCCTTTGCGGCTTGCATAGCCTTGCGGACACGGGTGCCAGCAGCGGCGTTACCCTTGTCGTGCTTGACAGCATCTCCAAGTGCAGCAGTTAAATCATCAATCATCGTTTGAACCATAGCCTCGACGGACATACCTCCCGCCCTGTCCAATCGGTCTTTATGTCTTATGCCGGATTTTCTTGAAAATGGCTCTCGAGAAACGATGGACAGCGAGCCGGAGGGGATTTTTCATGCGGAATTCCATACGGGCTTGGGTAAAAACGCGACGCGTTGAGAGCGAGGGGTTGAAAACCCCGAGGTTGGAGGGGGGCACAAGGAGGGGCATGAGATGCGCTTTGGTGTTCGAGGTACGTTGCCTGACCCAGACCCTGTTGCAACACAGGAATGGATCGATTCCATTTTGGCCGTACGCAACCAAATCGGCGAAGAAGAAGCCCGCCGTCTTTTGCTCTCAACGGTCGATGCTGCACGTGACGCAGGTGTCGAAATCGACGTCGTCAATACCCCTTACATGAACACCATTCACCCGGGCTCACAAGGTGCCTATCCAGGCGACATTGATCTCGAAACACGCCTTCACGGCATCATTCGTTGGAACGCAATGATGGTTGTCACACGCGGCAACAAATACTTCGATGGCATTGGCGGTCACATCTCCACCTATGCTTCAGCCTCGCACGCCTGGGAAATAGGTTTCAATCACTTCTTCCGCGGCAAAGACGGTGCAGGGCAAGGTGACCACCTGTACTGGCAAGGCCACGCTTCCCCGGGGATTTACGCACGAGCATGGCTCGAAGGGCGCTTGACGCACGAGCAAATGGAAGCCTTCCGCCAAGAAACAGGCGGCAACGGCCTTTCCTCCTACCCTCACCCTCGCTTGATGCCTGACTTCTGGGAATTCCCAACCGTGAGCATGGGCCTTGGAGCGATGACGGCGATTCATCAGGCTCGCTTCAACCGCTACCTCGAGGACCGTGGGCTTGTTTCAACGGCCAACTCCCGTGTATGGTACACCATGGGCGATGGCGAATCAGATGAACCAGAATCGCTTTCCCAACTTTCTCTTGCCGGCCGCGAAGGTCTTGACAACATCGTGATGACGATGAACTGCAACTTGCAGCGCCTTGACGGACCCGTCCGTGGCAACTCCAAGATTGTTCAAGAACTCGAAGGCCGCTTCCGTGGTGCGGGCTGGAACGTCATCAAGGTGCTGTGGGGCAGCAGTTGGGACGATTTGTTCGCCCGAGACACCCAAGGCTTGCTCGCCGCCCGCCTCGATTCGCTCGTTGATGGCGACGAACAGCGCATCATGACTGCAGACGGAGAAATCATCCGTAAGGAACTGTTCAACTCAGAAGGGCTTTCTGGTCTTGTCGCCCATTTGAGCGATGATGAACTCGTCGACTTGTGTGCAGATGTCGGGGGCCACGATTTCCTCAAACTTCACGCAGCCTACGCTCAAGCAACCGCTCACAAGGGCCAGCCAACCGTTGTGCTGATGCGGACCATCAAGGGGTATGGGCTCGGTCCTGCTTTCGCTGGTCGCAACACCACACATCAGAAGAAAAAAGCCGACATGGAAAGCATGCAGTACATGAGAGACGATCTTGGCTTGCCGTTTTCTGATGAAGATTTGGAAGCCTACCCTTACGTCATGCCCGAAGACGTTCCAGAACTCGTAGCCTATGCAAAAGAGCGCAGGGCAGCAATGGATGGATTCATGCCAACGCGAACGGTGCCAAAGTTCGACTTGACCTTGCCAGGTGAAGCCACCTATGGCGA
>DAPR01000080.1:13073-42316 GCA_002502605.1 Euryarchaeota archaeon UBA258 | reverse complement strand
TGAATTACTCAACTCATGAGATGGGTCCTTAATTGAGTGGAGAATATCCAACCTTAGTATTGAGCGCAAATCGCTTTCGCCAACCGGGGCAAATTTCACGCTCATGCTCGCCCCACCATCCCCACGCATAAAAAAAAACCTAATAACAGGAACACCAAATTTTGCATTTACGGCAAGTCCTTTGTTGGCTAGTACCTGGGAAAAGGGACGCTTTGACTGCCTCATGGCAGTGGGGGGTACACATCAAACTCTTCTGAATACGTGGGTACCCATGGAGATACGATTCCAATCTAGATTTGAATTCAAATCCAACTGCGAAGGAACACAAGACCCATCAAAACCATATTCACGCCAAGGATCAGTTCAGGAAGAAACTCCAGGTTTTCACTCAAGGCCAATGCAAAAATGATCAACGACTGCATACCAAACCCGAGCGATGATGATGCGGTTAACTCAAACACGAGGCCCTTGGAACCCTTACCGGACAATCCTGCAATAATTCGATCTTGCCAACTAAAGAACATCAGGTAGATGGTGTGAAAAAGATTGACGTTGGATTGTTTTTCCCAAGGATAAGCCACTGGCTTTTCGCGTTCATCAATGCGGCTGGTTGTATCTCCCGAACCCAAGGACCTCATCAATATGGAATAATGATTGAACAGAGAATATTGGAACAGAGTGGCTAGAATCAAAGCACATGTGAGGAATGGATCCCACTCAAACAGAGTCCCGAACGCCCACATGACGGCAATTAATCCAATCGTATCTGCAACGGTATCCCAATAACGACCGACATGAGATGGTCGTTCGCGAATCCGAGCTAATTCACCGTCCACTGCATCAATGACGCCCTTTACGATGAGGAGGAAACATGCAAGGATGGCCTGATCATCCACGATCAACCAAGAACAGAACATTGTGAGAAGTAAATGGAGGTTCGTCACCTGAATGACTGATATTGGCTTGTCTTTGAGAAATCGAGCCATAACTCGGGCAAATGGTCGGCCCCATTCTGATAAATCAATGACGTTTCTGTCACCGTACTTTCTGACTCCCACTGATACGCCCATGTGACCCTAAAGTTCCTCATTGATAGCCTTCCCCTTCGTTCTTTTTCAGAAAGGAGCAACATTGCTCTCCTAGCATCGATGGAGGCGAGCCATTGAATGGCAAAGTTTGCTTCTAATCCATGGTGGCACACAAGAGCGGTTTTAGCCTCCAGAACACCACCGAAAATGACATCCAATTGGCGCCCATCACGGAAAGTCATGAGGTGGTGCATGGTTTGACTGTAAGATCAAGATTGAACATATCGAGAACCGTTTTCGAGCATATTCATCGCGATTATGCAGAGGTTGATGGAGACAAATGATTTGAGGCACCATCAAACATCATTGGGGAGGACCCGCTGCGTGAAACCATGGGAGAGGTGACACGGGTTGAAGTCCGTCACCTTGGAACTGTGGCCTATACCGATGCTCTTGATCAAATGAAGGAACTCCAAAAGCAGCGTATTGAGGATGAGATACCCGATGTTCTGTTGATCCTTGAACACCCTGAAATCGTCACAGTGGGCCCGCGAGCAAGAAACGACGGAATCACTCCGCCAGAGGGCTACGCACACCACCCAGTGGACCGTGGAGGCGGACTCACATGGCACGGGCCTGGCCAACTCGTCGTGTATCCTATTTTCAAATGGAGCAAAGAAGGTGAAACATCAGTCGCTGCCATCATTGAACGAATCGAAGCGTGGATTATTCAGGCCTTATCGCAATGCGGCATTGAATCGCAACGAGATGAAAGGATGCAAGGCGTTTGGGTTGACGGGCATAAAATTGCCAGCATAGGACTCTCCTTCCTCCGTTGGACCTCTCGTCATGGATTCACCATCAACATCGACACACCGCCGGGTCGCGTCGAGGGGTTGGCGGGTTGTGGGCTGAATGAACAAACCACAACATGCCTTCAACGCTTAGGGCATGAGGTTGAGCAGAACGCCATCATTGAAGCGCTGCTGAGCACGATGGAACAGACCGTCTCTCGGCATCCTGAAGCAACTTCTATAGAGGATTAACCTGTATAAAAAGCGGCTGTTTGTCAAACAAGTGCCTAAAAGGCAGAACCACAGGCGGCAACCATGGGCGAAATTGTCGTTGGGATTTCCGGCGCCTCCGGGGCCATTTACGGAAAACGGTTGGTTGAGTACCTCCGATCAAAAGACATTCCAGTCCGACTTGTCGTGACCAACGCTGGTGAAATCACCCTCAAACATGAATGCGATACCACCAAAGAAGCAATCGCTGAAGCCACAGGAGCGCTTCTAGAAGATGACAGAAACATCGGCGCTAAATCTGCCTCTGGCTCGGCAAACATCGATGCTGTTGTTCTTTGCCCGTGTTCTGGAACCACGCTTGGAAAACTCGGCGCAGGGATTGGTGACAACCTCATCACTCGCTCTGCCATCGTGGCTTTGAAAGAACGGAGGAAATTGATCATTGTTCCTCGAGAGGCACCGTACGCCACCGTTCATTTGGAGAACATGCACAAACTTTCCCAATGGGGTGCAATTGTGATTCCTGCCTCCCCCGGATTTTACAACCATCCGAAGACCATCGATGACATGGTCGACTTCGTCGTCGCCCGAATCCTTGATCACATCGGCCTAGACCACAATGTTGGTACCCGCTGGACTGGTGAAGAAATCCCCTAAACAGAGCACCGCCGAGTTCATCAACAAGCGACGCTAACCACTGACCATGGACGAAGCAAGTTTGTCTGCTAAAACCGTCGCTGAACTCAAGGTGTTGCTCGCTGAGCAAAGCCTACCTGTCAGTGGGAAAAAGTCAGAATTGGTCGACCGATTGTTGGCTTCATCGCCCATAGTTTCTTTGGAAGAAAAGCCGCCGATTTCAATTAGTTTTGACGAGGAAGATGTTCTACCTCCCCAATCCGTTGACTTCATGTCTCGCATGAAGACTCCAGTCTATGGCCCGGTGAACATGGGTATGGCCATTGCCATCGTGCTTGCCCTTCTGATGATTTCCGCAACCCTTGTCATCCAACCTGCATGGCTTGGTTTTGGTGAAGATTATGAATATGACCTCATGGATTATGACCCAATTCAAACTGAAACTTATGCTGAGAACCTTGTCGCCCTTGGACACCCAGATTGGGAGGGGCGAATGAGCGGTACTGTTGAAGAAGAAGCAACGGCACAATACATCATCAGTGAGTTTGCATCAATGGGCTTGTCAACCCAACTCAACAGCTTTGAGGTCCCCATGCACAAAGTCAACAGCGAACCAAGCCTGCGCGTCTGCGTTCAAGGCAGTGTAGGTTTTGGTAATACTCCTTGTGAAGGACCGACTGCGTTTGGTTCTGAAGTGACTGAATTCCAACACAGAATTGATTACGTCATTCAAGGCTTTTCTGGTCAGTCAGAGTACACTTTCCAGGACAATGTCCCGTTAACAGATTTGGGCAACGGAAGCGATGATTCATTGTGGTCAACAGCAGGCGGGACCATTGGATACCTTCGAAGCAGTGGCTCAAAGATTGGCAACACAGTGATGTTTTCTAAAGCGGCTGAAAACAATCTTGCGGGATTGATTCGAGTCAACAAGGATTACAACTGTGGCATGATTGAAGGCAACGACTGTGTGCCAATTTTCAAAGGAACCGGTATTGATGATGTCAAGGCAGCGAACGGCGGCACCATCCCCGCAGATCTGCCTTTTATTGCTATGTCAAAGGACGCTGGTGATATCCTCGAAGCAGCGATTTTCAATTCAACGGGTTCCCAAGGGGTTCTCGAGATGATCATTGATGTCACCAACGACCAAGAACAGACCATCTATGTCCCGTGCGGAATCATCGAAGGAGAATCAACGGAAGTGATCATTATTGGCGCTCACCACGACACCGTCTATCACGGCCAAGGCGCCGTCGACGACACCTCCGGAACAGCGAGCGTGATGGAAATGGCTCGTCAATTGAAGATGATCGTCAATGAAACTGGAACCCCTGAGCGAACCATTCAGTTCTGCACCTGGGGTGGAGAAGAAGAGGGGTTATGGGGCAGCAAAGCCTACGTCGCAGCGAATAAAGAATTCCTGAAAGAAAACCTCCGACTGTATGTCAACCTCGACATGAACCACGTTGATTCCGATGAAAGCCGTGGCACTTCTGTGTCCTTATTCACAAATAACGCTGATGATTTTGGACACATGAAGCGCATTACAAAACTGTATGAAGCAGCAAACCCGGACATGGCTGAGCGATACGACATCGGGCTGTCTTTGCTTGCAGGCGACGTTGGTGATTCCGATGCAATGCCGTACAATTCAGACCACGGTCCGTTCGTCTATGAATTGGATGAGAAGCGTGGCCGAGCCGTTGTCTGTTATGGTAGTGGAAGTTGGGAATACCACACCTACCTCGACACCATGGACCGATTCAATGCAGAATCTCTTGGCGTTTCCATCAGCATCTACGGCACCTATGTTCGAATGCTTGCTTACAACGCTGATGCTTGATTGAATTTCAATCGACGGGTTCAAACCAAGCGGTTCTGCCCTCAAAGCATGGTCGCACCAAGCGCTTGGGCATCCCACATCCTTGTCGCCTCAAAATCAGAGGCTGTTCAGATGAAAGACAAAATTGGGAAATTGAAAGACTTTCAGAAACTTGCGCGCAAGAAGAGCACTTGCCCTTCAAGCCAAAAAGGCGGAGATCTGGGTTGGTTTCGCAAGGGGCAAATGGTTCGACCGTTCGAAGAAGCAGTGTGGACTAATCCAATTGCGACCGTGTCCGAACCTGTCAAAACACAATTTGGCTACCACCTCATTTGGGTTCATGAGCGCGACGAAGAGTGAGGGATTTGATGACCATTCGAGTCGGTTTAGAACGCTACACGGTCATGGCCAAGCATGGCTATTATGCCTTTGAGCATGAGCAAGAGCAACCCTTTGTGTTTACCGTATGGGCAACACTGTCGAAAGCCAAAGTCGGGAACGAACTCTCCAACACGCTGAATTATGCAGATATTCAAGTTGCAATTGACCACGTCATGTTGGAATCTGAAGCACCCATCGCCCTCATGGAAGAAATGGCTGAACAGGTGATTGAACAGATTGCAGCATTCCAAACAGTCGCCGCACTTCATGTTCGGGTCGAGAAACCAAATGCACCACTTCCCCACCCTGGTGGTCTTCCGGTCATTGAGGTCGAATGGCATCGCAATTGAGGGAGTCTTCAAGCACCTCAGCCACAACCATCGGGCATGGCGGAGCAAATCCAGCGTGTCTTCGTGCCCTCTGCAATCGAAGAGGGAGGGAATTCCCTCTCACTTGGGTGCTTCAGCAGTGAAGAAACTGCATGGAGTGTTTTGCGCAGTTTTTTGAAAAAGAGCGATCAAATGCTCTTGGTTTCTGCTTCTGTTGTCGTGTGGGACATCGATGTGATCGGAGAACACGGATTAACGGTGCTGGCATCCCTTGAATGCAAAGTCTGTCCAGTGTGCACCCGCCAGACGTTTTGGGTCGATTTGGAAAATTTCTCCGCTCTTTGTCATGGTGAAGCATGCGCAGCATGGGTCGAAGAAAGCACACATGAGCCTGGAGTCATCGATTGCGGTTGGCCTGCATTAAGATTCTTGAAACAAACGAAATCGATTGAAGAGGCCTTCACTGAATTGTTTGCCCTCGGTGATCAAATCAAAGCCGCTGGGATCACAGAGACGGTCTCTGTTGAAGATTCAGAAGAAATGTTAGACGAATTTGATTCTACAACATCCTGAGCAGCATTGGTCCGAGGAAACTGAAGGCAAAGATGCCCAAAAACACAAACATCCAAATTCTCATTTGGCGTTCGTTTTTCCCATCTCGTATGTTGCGATCAATGCATGCTTGGTCTGAACAAACCCGGGGCTCAGCAGTCAGTTTGATTGGACGAAAGCAAACCCTGCAATGCTTGTGTGGCTGAACCTTTCCAGAGGTGCTTGAAGCAACCCTATTGGTCATTCGCTGAATGTTTTCTTTGACTTTCTTTGTATCAACCATATTCATCACCTAAGGCGTAATTAATGTTCCATCAAAAGGTTGGCCGTCAAGGGCTTGTTCAAGCAATGAAAGGTCCCTTCCATCAAGAACTGCAAGACGCAGATCGCAGGCTTTTGCCCATCCCACAGCAACTGGATCAATCACTGCTGATGCACCGGGTGCCAATGGCTCCCCAATCCCGGTGATTTCTGCCAACTCATCGAGGCTCATCGTCGAAAAAGATTCAGCATCCTCGTGATGCCTTGGGTCCTTGTCAAAGACATGGCTGACGTTGGTAGCAATGATGCAATGGCTTGCACCCGTGTCCCTAGCAAGGCCGACAGCCACTGCATCTGTGGTATGACCTGGTGTGGTTCCGCCCATGATCACAAGGTGGTGGACGTCCATAAGGGCAGCAGCCTCACTTGTGGTGGTCGGGATTACAGGCGCTACATCACAGCCAATGTCCAACAACACCTGTTGAATCACGGTTGCATTGAGCCTTGTTGCGGCGATCCCCACCTCGTCGAGGCGTCGTGAATCACTGACCAAGCATTGAGCGAGTGTGATGCCTTCTCGCGCAGGCAGCCCGCCACCGACAACCAAAGCCAAGCGTCGCCCATTGCCTTCCATGTGCACGGCCAATTGCCTCAGCCGTCCAAACCACTCCGTACGCTGTTCAGCTTCTTCAGGCCGGAGAAGGCTTCCTCCCAAAGCAACAACATGACGAGTGGTCATCGTTCCTTCGTTGCGCGCTCATGCTTTGAGCATATCCCTATCAACCCCGATACAGGCGCCCACCTTGGCCCTTTCACTAAACACCAACACAAGAGAATTGAAGACCCCTCAACCACGCCCTTGATACGGAGGCCAAGCGATGTCAGACGATGCAACCCTCGCCACGCGTCGCCTTCGGCTCAAACTCGCCCTAGAAGACTTGAGGGAGATGAAAGGGTTCGGAACAGAACTGGTGACCCTAATCATTCCGCCAGACCGCCACATCTCGGACGCTCGCTCCTTGTTGCAAAACGAACACGGGCAGGCTGCAAACATCAAGTCAAAGGGCACGAGAAAAAATGTCCAAGGGGCCATTGAATCTGCAATCTCAACCCTCTCAAGATACAAAAAACCGGGTGAAAATGGCCTTGCGATTTTCGTCGGTTCAATCATCATTGGAAACAACAAAAACAGAATGGTCAATGTCGTGGTTGAAGAACCGCCTCAACCGCTCATGTCCTTCCGTTACCGGTGCGATTCAGTCTTCGAATTGACTCAACTCGAGGACATGCTGGTTGACAAAAAGTCCTACGGCCTGTTTGTGATTGACCGTTCTGAAGCAGCCTATGGAATCGCATCGGGAAAACGCATTCATGTTCAAGAACACCTCGTTTCAAACATCATGGGCAAGCACCGACAAGGTGGTCAATCTGCACAACGGTTCGAGCGACTGATTGAGGAGGCTGCACACAATTTCTTCAAGCGCGCCACCGAACACGCATGTTCCTATTGGCTACCAAATTTGGAAAACATCCAAGCCATCATCATTGGGGGGCCTGGTGCGACCAAGGACTTCGTAGTCAAGAACGATTACTTCCATCATGAAGTGGCGAAGCGCATAGCAAAAACTCACTTTGACGTTGGCTACTCAAACGAGAGTGGAGTCCGTGAACTTGTCGAAAACGCTGGATCTCTCATGGGCGAAATCGAACTCGATGCGGAGCGGCAAATCATGACCAAATTCCTGGCTGAATTGATCAAAGCCTCACCCCGAGCAACCTACGGAGAAATGATGGTGCGTGACGCTCTTGAACGAGGTGCAATCGACCGGCTATTGATTTCTGAAGGGTTGAGGAAAAGCACCGTTGAACTTCAATGCGGCTCATGTAAGCATGAATGGACAGCATCGGTTGGACGAATGGAAACCCTTCCGTCTTGCCCATCGTGCGATGCATCAGGCGATGGAGCCAAGGAACTAAGCAACATCTCCCTCATCGATGAACTTGGCAAAATGGCTGAGCGAAGCAACACGGAAATTATCTATATTTCAATTGATACAGAAGAAGGTTCGCAACTTCTCCATGGATTTGGAGGACTTGCTGCACTGTGCCGATACCCAATGATGTGAGGTGAGATGTATGCAAATCCTGAAGGCAGTGGTTGAGCCCTTAATCGAACAAGCTCTTGCCCAAGTCGGCATCACCAACGATCACTGGAGAAGCATGCTTGCACCCTCTCGTGAATTGGACCAAGGCGATCTTTCGTTGCCGTGTTTTCCTTTCGCCAAACAACTCGGAAAAGCACCACCTGCAATCGCTGAAGCCGTTGCTGAAGCCATGGCCACTCACGAAGCGGTTGGCGAAGTGAACGCTGTTGGTGGTTACCTCAACATCAAAGCCAGCCCAATCTGGCTGGCGAGCACCATTCTTCAATCTCCACAAACTCACGGGCATCCATTCGGCCAATGCCAACCTACTGGACGCAAGATTTTGATTGAACACACTTCGGCCAATCCAAATGGTCCATTCCACGTCGGGAGAGCTCGCAACGCCATCTTAGGTGATTCATTGGTGCGCCTTCACAGATTGTATGGGAATGAAGTTCGCGCCGAATACTATGTGGATGATATGGGGAAACAAGTCGGCGTCCTTGCTTGGGCGTTAAAGCACCTCAGCCATGAGGAAGTTGAAGCAACCCTCAAAGGGCGAGAAGCACTCAATCCAAAATGGAAAGGAAAGGCTGACCACGAACGTGTCCGCTGGTATCAAGCGGCCCAAGTGATTCGCCAAGAACGGGCAGACAAAGAAGCCATTGAGCAAGAAATTGGGCGTATGGTCCATGCCAGTGAACATGGGGATCAAGACGTATTGGATGATTTCCAAGCAGCCTACCAACCCGTATTGGATGGAATGCTGACCACCTTAGCACGCCTTGGCATCAATTTTGACACCTTTACCAAGGAATCGATGTTTGTCACCAACGGTGACGTCAGCCGACTCATGGAACAATTCAGAGGCTTTGACATTCATGGAACAGCGGACAATGGTGCTGAGTTCCTCGACCTTGGTGCACGCGGGCTCAAGGGGAAAACAGAATTCTTTTTCCGACGAGGCGATGGTTCCTCACTCTATGCCACCCGTGACATTGCCTACCACATGTGGAAGTGGCAACAATGCGACGATCTGATCAACGTGCTTGGAGAAGACCACAAACTGCAAGCAAAACAAGTTGGCATGACCCTCACTGAACTGGGACAAAAGGTACCTGAAGTCATGTTCTACTCCTTCATCAAGCTCCCAGAAGGGAAAATGTCAACTCGAAAAGGGAATGTTGTGTTCATGGATGACTTGTTGGAGGAGGCATCTGAACAAGCAGCAGCGGTGGTCGGTGTCCTTCGCCCTGACTACGAACAGGAGGAAGTGAAGGCCATCGCCGATGCAGCAGGCACATCTGCCGTCCGATTCAACATCATCAAAGTGAGTCCAGAAAAGGGCTTCACCTTCCGTTGGGAAGAAGCATTGGCCTTTGAGGGCGGTTCTGCCCCCTTCGTCATGTATTCTCACGTGCGAGCCTGCTCCATTGTGAGGCGATGCGAATCAGAGGGCGTCGATGTGGATGCCGAAATGTCGAAGCTCGTCAATTCAATTCCGACTGAAATGTCCAGCGGCATGGTTGGTTTGCTTCGTTCAATCGCAGTGCACAACGACGTGCTTGCCAAAGCCGTCAATGATTGCCGTCCTCACCTGTTCGCCAACCAGTTGTTGAACCTCGCCACGTGTTTCAATGCGTTTTATCGGGATTGCATGATTGTAATTGACGGAGAAGTCAACACCTTCAACCTCCAAGTTTCAGAAGTGGCTCGTCGATTGATGCGCACTGGTATGGAAGGTTTAGGCATCGCTCCAATTGAGCACATGTAAGATCAATCTTGATCTCGACGATACCAACCCTCTGGCAGGGCCATCGGATCAATTTGACGAGCGTCTTTGACGCGGCGAATGATTTCCATCCGCATGGCGTCCATCCCGACAAACTCGGTGGCCGACATGGTCACACGGCCCTTCGGATCCATCAGCAATGGCAAATCAGGCGTGCCTTCCGAACCCTCTTCGCGCCACATGGATTCTGCTTCAGCGACCATGTCCCACATTTCGGGGAGAGGCTGCAATAGGTCAGCCTTTGAAGTGACAACCATCAAGTCAGTGCCAGGCAACATGGCCTGAACATCTTCGAGCAGATGAATCTGTTCTTCCAAGGAGGTACCGCATGCCTCGCTTTCATCCATAAGGAAAAGAACGATTGAACCGATGTGCTCCAGAGCAGCAATCGCTTGCAGTTCAATGGTGTTGCGCGCTGTCATCGGACGGTCGAGAAGACCTGGCGTGTCGACCATTTGGTACTGCAATCTCCGATGGGTGAAGTGCCCAACGTGAATTTGCTTGGTGGTAAAGGGGTAATGGTTGACTTCCATATTCCCCGAACTCAGCGCAGAGATGAAGGCAGATTTACCGACGTTTGGCGCACCACAGACGACGATACAGGGAAGCACTTGGTCAATGGTTGGTAAGCGCTTGAGCGTTTCTCGAGCCTCACTGAGCCAAATCAGTGATGGCTTGACCCGACGCATGATGGATGAGATTCGGCCATAGGCTTCTTTCCGAGCATCATGCATGAGTTCAGTGCGAGCAGTTCGGATGATTTTCTTGCTGTTTTGGCCTGCGATGTTGAGAACCTGCTTGGAAGCCCACTGCAGCATAGAGAGGTGGTGTCGGTAATCATCACAGCCGACACATGCGTCGATCATGGCCACGTCAAACTTGGGAGACTGGTCAAGTGAAGGCCACACATTCACCGTATCAGTGAAGGTTGTTGCAATGACGTCGGCTGCAGTTTGGACCATGCGGCTCATTTGTTTACGAACCCGGAAAATCCGATCAGAGTCATCGACCCTGTCGGCTGCTTTTCTCGCTCTCGAGAACGCCTTATCGAGCACTTCATCCTCGAGAAGAACGGTTGGAAGTGTTCGCCATGAGACCTTCATCTTCCTCCCTCAATCTCCGCCGGTCGCCCACACTTCAAGAAGGCATACCCCTAAAACTCGACTTTTCGTGCATTGCGGTCAACCTTTTGCAAGAGCGAGGTTCAAGTAGCCTCGCCGTACACCACCTAACATGGCGAAGAAGCAACAGAAGGTTCAACTCCCAGAATGGGCACTACCAATGTGGAAGGATATGGGTTCGCCCGACCTCGATGAAGTAGCTGATGTTGTGAATGGAGATCTTTTGAAGCGAAGGCATGGTCTTCGCCGTGACGACTTCATCGAAATTCTTCTCGATGCACGGTCGCTTGTTGAAGGTGCAGAACCATGGATCAGAGGACGCCTGTTGTCTTCTGGAAAATCAAGTCTAGAGATCCTATGCGATGATGGCCGTACCCATTTCGTAGCACGTGAAACCATCGCTCGAATCCTCCTTACTGCGCACACACGACCAGCATACATCGATGACAAGGACTTGCTTGCGTTCGAACGAGCTGATATGAAGCGACGCTCGAGTTTACACGAGAAGGTCGAGAAAGAAAGCAAAGGCAGCGACGATTCTCACCTTTGGGGTTGAGCCAATGGACATCCCAGAGGGATGGACTGTCGTTGAAGAGCGGTTGATGCGTGAGTTCGAGTTTGACAATTTTTCATCAGCGAAGACATTCGTCGATTTGATCTCAGTTCTTGCAGAAGAAGCGAATCACCATCCGGAGATTCATTTTGGCTGGGGCTATGCCGTTGTGGAATTGTTCACTCATGATGAGGGAAGAATCACTCAGAAGGATATCGATTTAGCCGGAAGCATCAACGCTTCAATGGAGGCTTGAACGCGTGCCAACCGATCCAAAGGGAAGAACTGAACCTGGCTACAGGCAACACATGTTCGTCTGTGGACATGAACGACCAGAAGGTGCAGCACGCCCCTCATGTTCCCGACGTGGGAGTTTAGCCCTCATGCAATCCATCAAACGAGCAGCCAAGGAAGCAGGCTTACACAATGTACGGGTTCAGAAATCTGGCTGCTTAGATTTCTGTGAATTTGGCACAACAGCAGTCGTCTATCCGGAAGGAATCTGGTACACATTGGAAGGCGAGGACGCTGTTGCTGCAATGGTTCAACACTTGCAGAATGGCACAGGAGCAGACCATCTGCAAATGAACATGGATGACTGATGGGGCTTGACTTCAAGCATCTGTTGGGTTTGATTCGCCTTCTGCGTCACCCTCACGGGTTCGCTTGCAAGTGTCCGCTTGACATGGTTCGTGCGGTTGGGCATTGCTTGTTGTGGCAAGAAGCGGCTCCATTTGGTCGAAGGCTTCAAGCAAACTTGGACCGCTAGCGAGGTAGTAAACTGAACCTCTTCCATCCCTTGAATCTTCAGCGGTCGCATTTTCATTGATCGCACAATCGCCTGTGCACCCATCTGCGAAGGCGACATACACTCGACCTTCACGGTCAATGTGCAAATCATTGAAATCGAGGAGGTTTCGATTTGAACCTCCAATGTCTCTGCAGTCACCTGAGTTGAGGCAAATTGATCCAACTTGAACTGGGTCGTCGGTCACCCGTTGGGTGTGGAAGATAGGGTTCTCATCCAGAGCGTTCAGGCTGTAGGTAATGTAGAGATGGTAGGTCGCATTGTTCGGTGCATAGTGCGCATTTCCATCCCAAGGGCTTCCGTCGATGTTGGCTTCTCCAATCATTTCTGTGTTTTCGCTGCCTAGGTAAGTGATGGCAATTCTTCCTGGGTCTCCAGCATCGGTCTGAGGGAAGACCGTTGAAATTACGCCTGCGGGGGAAATCCTGATGCTTTCTTGCTCCCATGTTTCGCCTGAATCAATCGAACGTGCCATGTAAACGCCTTCATCAGCCCCAGTCCAAACGTGATAAGCGTTCGATGCGGTGTCTGCTGAAACTTCGGAGTTCTTTCTTGGATAGGGTGTTCCTGCATCGGATCCCATGGATCGTTCAAACCAAGAAAATCCGTTGTCCTTGGAAACGATGACGGTTGGTGTTTCCACCCTTGGCGTCAAGTAAACTGTGCCATCTGGAGCGGTCGAAATCGCGCCATGCAAGCCTCCGTTTGTGGTGGCCAAACCAATAATCTGTCCACCTGTTTCAAAGGTCGCTCCACCATCAAAACTGGTGAAACAGAAAATACCTACAAGTTTGTTGTAGCAGTAGTACACGGCCGTTTCGTACAAATTCGTCGTCAAAGAGCCAAGAGCAGCGTATGGGCCGGTGTTTGTCCATGGCCCACTCGCTAATTTGATGTGATCATTGATTGGAGTTGTTCCAGAATCGTGTGGATTACCCAACCATGAGTTCCCATCATCATCGCTCCAACAAATCCACGAAGTTTCAAGACCAATCATCTGGACATTGAAGATGCGGTCTGTGATTGGGTCAACCCAACCATAAGGGTCGCTTGTGGTCGGTGAGCACTGCACCGGATCTTGGGTTTCTTCCCAAGCTTCACCATAATCGCAGGACCTCATCACCTTCTCCATAGCGATGAAGAAGACGCAACCGCTGGAAGTGATACCGATGCTCGGTTCTTTACCCGTTTCACCTACATCACTGAACTGAAATTCCATGTCAAGCGGTGCCATATTGGTATCATTACCGAACTTGTCGGTGACAAAGATTCGCGTGTCTTCAACAACCACTTCCTCTTCTTCAATGACCACTTCTTCGCCGCCAAAACAACCTGCCATTGACATCGTACCAACAAGCAGGGCTAGCATAACGGCTCGAGCGTGCATGCCCCTGCGTCATGGAAGTATGCAATTATCTTATTCATCCAACATTGAGAGGATTTTTTCCCTTATGCGAGGACAGACCCTTCAAAACAAATTAAATACACTCGAGCAAACCTTCTCTTCAATGGATACAGAACCTGAGGTGCAAGAACGCATCAAGGAGTGGACCAAGCACTGCATCGCATTCATCGAAGCCGGTGGCAAGGGTGAGGTCGGCAAGATGATCAGTTCCGCCAATCGGAAGATCATCGAGGCCAAGGTCGGGGAATGTTGCCCAACGTGTGACACGATCATGGAACCCACAACCAAGAGGGGGCGTCAGCCAAAGAAGGGGGAATCTCCAGACCCAAGGTCAATCACCGTTGAACATGTTGTTTCACGAACCCTTGGCGGCAACAATAAACTCGACAACCTCGTTGCGATGTGCCATCAGTGCAACATGTACAGAAACGCTACAATGACCAAGTTGATTCCGAGTTATGCCAAAATGCATGGACGTCAATTGACTGACGATGAACGAGACAAGGTGGGCCGATTTATAGAATGGTCAATTCGAACAATCCGGACACCTTCGACAAAGATCGATCCTGAATGCTCAGAACTGTTTGCAGCCTTCATTGCAAAGTCAAAAAGCAAAACCACGGCGGGCAAAAAACAAAGCTATGACGGCATGAAAAATCCTGTGTCCAACAGAAGCGACATGAAGCAAATGCTCGAGGTGTTGCAGGAAATAAGGGACACTCAGAAAGCAATTCTTGAACTGATGCTTCGGCCCAAAAAGAATAGACTGCGTTCTTGGTTCAAAGGGGTGTTCGGCAAAAAGAATGGCAGTCATCCCGCAAAAGTCAGCATCCCTAAAAGCCCTGAAAAAACCAAAAAACCGGTGAAGAAAAAGTCGAAGAAAAAGTCGCCTTCAACTCAAATTCAAACGGAACAGGTGTTGGTGATTCCTGAGGACTTTGAACAAACAATTCGTAATGTTCTCGAAGGGCGTGAACCGATGAAATTGGCAGTCTTTGGCCATGAGTTGAAGAAATATCAAGAGAAGAACCAATGGGACCACACTGGGACAGAAGCCTTCCTTGTGATGCATGGATTCCACAAGAAATATGGATTGAAAAAAGCGATCTTGAGCAAGATGCCAAATGAAGTCATGATTGAGGGTGTTGCGCCCAGGCAAACAATCTCATTGAAAATGAAAGAAGAGATACCCGTTCATGAAGAAACCGTTCAAGAAGCAATCCCTCAAGAGGCAGCGCTTCAGGATCAGCCAGAAGAACCCCTGATTGAATTGAATCTACAATCGTTCCAAGCAGCATGCATTGCTGTGATCAACGAGCCGATGTCACCTGCAACCTTTGCACTCCGCTTAGGTGCCCACGCATCCGTCGTATGTTCGAGTGAGATTTCCGCTAAAGAATTCGCACATCAATGTGGTATTGCAAAGAGTTGGAGTTTGCTCAAATCGTTACGGACGCATGTAAGTGATCGAGTTGTTGTCGATGGCATTGGGACTGCCGCGACGATTGCACCGATTGATTCAGCGTGATGCTGTTCGCCAGTCACGGCAGAACAGAATCTCGAAAATTGCCCTCAGAGCTTGACCGGTCGTGTTGCACCACAGGCTTGACACTTGAGCAAGGTTGTTCGATCTTGCTTAACGAAATGGGTATCAGGAGCGCCACATTGGCTGCATTTGATGTAGCTGTTCACGTAGTTTGCGATGGTCTTTTTGATCCGCTTAGGTGGAATTCTTCCCTTGAATCGAGCCCTTGGTCCATCCCGTGAACCCGAGGTTCCAAGTTCATTGAGGATGTATTGGTACACGTGATTATCGTCCCTATCCATCATTGAAACGACTTCATTGAAGTTTCGGAAGATGGTGTTTTGACCTTCGATGAGGATCTGTGGTGGAGGGAGTCGCCATCTCGAACGTGAAGAGATTTCCTCAGGGATGTTCTCTCGTGCTCGGTCGAGCAGGGACTCGTAATCGAAGTCGCTCATGCGTCAAGGCCTGTGCCGCTCTTTCTTGAAGCCATCGGAACCTTTCGGGCAAAGGATTGATGAGGTTGAGTCTTCACCCCAACATGAGAAGTATGGTTTTGAGCATCGAAGAACTGAGAGCGCAAGCCCTTGGCATGCGAAAAGAGGGACTTAATTCCCAACAAATTGCGGACGAATTATCCTTGTCTCAAGACACCATCGCCTGGCTGCTTGCAGAAGGGAGCGGCGCAGATCGACCCAACGATGTCCGAATCGGTTGGAGAAGCATCGGGGTGCGACCAGAACGAATCGCAGCAATTGGCACAATTATGGCCGATGTTGCTGATGAGGAACTTGGAGTAGAAGACATCGATACCGTTGTTGGAATTTCGATTAATGGCATCCCCTTTGCCCACGAAGTCGCACGCCACTTGGGCGCTGAATTCACAATCTTCCGAAACGTCGAAGGTGCAGACGGCCAAGGCGTTTTGTCAAACAAATACGGAAAGGTTGCTGGAAAGAAAGTGGTCATCATTGACGACGTGCTTTCCTCTGGAGTGACGATGGGAAAAACCATCCAAGCGATTCGAGCGGTGGGTGGAGAAGTTGGGCTTGCCGTAGTCCTTGTCAATAAGACAACTCGAAATGAAATCGAAGGCGTGCCACTACGCGGCATCATCCGAGCAGTTCCAGTTTGAGGTGAACACATGCATTGGGCAGATGTCGCAGCGAAGGCACTGAGCCACAAGGGAACAAAGCACATTGTTTCCACAGGCATCACGCCGAGCGGTGAATTCCACATTGGCCACCTTCGAGAAATCCTAACAGGCGATATGATCGCTCGCGCCGCACGCAATGCTGGCCTGGATGTCGAGTTTGTGTTCATTGTCGATACCGCCGACCCTCTTCGAAAGGTGTACGATTTCCTTGGCCCAGAATATGAGCAATTCATCGGCCACCAACTTGGCTCCATTCCTGCTCCCGATCATGATGGCAATCCTGATTGGCAACGGTTTGAAGAGGAAGGCTGGACGTATGGCGACCATTTCCTCAAGCCATTTTTGGAGGCACTGGAACAAATTGGCGTGCGTCCTCGAATCATTGACAACCTCGAATCTTACACTTCGGGACGCTTCGACCAACTCGCTAAGATTGCGTGTGATCGGGCCGATGAGATCCGAGAAGCCATCGAGCGTATTTCTGGTCGAGAACTGTCAGAGGATTGGTTTCCTTGGAGTCCATTGGACTCAAAAGGTTCTCTCGATGGCGTGCAAGTCACTGGCTACGAATACCCCCATGTCCACTGGTTGGATTCGCACGGTGTGTCGGGCTCTTCAGACCTAAGAAAAGGCGAAGGTAAACTTCCATGGCGGATCGATTGGCCGGCTAAGTGGGGTTGGATCGGTGTCACATGCGAACCCTTTGGTAAGGACCACGGGGCTGCTGGCGGTTCGTACGCCACAGGACGAGAAATTGTCAAACTCTTGGGCCATGAACCGCCTCACCCACTTACTTACGAATGGATCAGCCTCAAGGGTCAAGGTGCTATGTCCTCCTCTGCAGGGAACACAATTGGTCCAATCGAGGCTTTGGAACTTGTACCACCTGAGATTCTTCGTCTTCTGGTTGCTAAATCCAAGCCAAATAAGGCCATTGAATTCGACACTGGAATGAGCCTGGTGAACTTAGCGGATGAATTCGAGCGCATGGCAGCTCGAAATTATGAGGTTGAACTGAGCGATGAATCGTTGAGCAGACGACAACGGGTGCAAATCGAAGACGCTGCTGGTGCTATGCGCATGGCAGTGGTTGAGGAAGGCAAGACCGCAGAAGCGACAGCAGTCACCTTCCGTCACCTTGCTTTATTGGCCCAAACAAAGCAATCCGATGAAGAAGTCTGGGCAAGTCTTCGCACAGCAGGTGCAATCGAAGAACCCACACAATCACTTGTCGATCGGCTAAAGCGCATGCGTTCTTGGATTGCCTCCAAGCATTTTCCTCTTGAGATGAAAATCAGCATCCTCGAAGAGCCGAACCAAACGGCACTCATGGAATTAAACGACGATCAACGTCAAGTCCTCCGTGCATTACCTGCTGCTCTTGCTGCATGTGCGTGGGATGCACAGAGCATTGGTGGTGCTATTCCGCAAGCTGCCAAAGATCTTGAACTCAGCCCAAAGTTTGGCTATAGAGCGGCATATTCAGCACTCATGGGCAAGGAGCGTGGCCCTCGCCTAGCACCTATTTTAGCCGAAATGAACCAGGAAACAATCGTTCAACTGCTCCATGAGTGTGTAGCAGCATTGGAGTGACACACTACAAACGCCAATCACTGCAAGCACCCGTCGATTGTTCAGGGTCGAGGTTCAAGCAGATTCAGTCCGTTTTGACCATCACCCTTCAAAAGAGGTAAGCGTCCATATCGGAACATGGCGGGCGTCTATTGTCCAACCTGTGAAGCAGGCGTTGAGGCGGCGGCAAAGTTTTGCTTGTCCTGTGGCCACGACTTGACCGGACAGGGACCAATCACCGCCACAGGTCACGACCTCAATCAATTAAAGGAAGTCATCCGACACCGTGATGACCTGTCAATGGCTGAAAAATTCGATATGATTGCCAAGGTCGAAGAAGGAGCAAATCCGATTCTCCTTGGCATCGCCGCACCCGCTGAAGGAGAAGACGTCGATCTTGCCAGTGCTTTTGGAACCGAACTCGATGAAACGACCGCTAGCGCATACGCCAATCACGAATGGGGTCAATCTCCAGCAGCCAATGCCGCTGTTCGTGCCGTCGTTCGTGGGACCAATGGGTGGGACCTCATTCAAGCAGGAAAACTAGACTTGAGCGAAGGGCTCTTCCGGGATGCGATGGACAATGGTATGGAAGCATCAACTCACATTCACGATGTTGCAAGCGGTGAGCACGAAGGTATCGACCCCGATGCAATGAGGGCAATTCCTGTCCTCAAGCCTCCAAAGCGAAGTTTCTGTCCGAAGTGTGGTTCTGATATTCATGCCAACACCATGTTGCAGTGGCGCAAGTGGCGCGACTCGTCAGGAGTGGTGGTCTCGATGCAACTCGAAGCATCCATGGAAACATCATTGATTCAAGTCGCGGCACATTACCTCAACGTAATGCAGGCTATGAAAGACGAACGGGATGATGCAATCGCTCGGGCTGCAAAGGGCGACCCAGGCGTCATTGAAGCGAAATTAAGAGAAGAACTTGAGAAGAGCATTCGAAAGGATCTTGAAAAGGAAATTCGTTCAGAGATGGAAGAGGAATTCAAAGGCCGTGCCGTAGCAAGTGCTGATGCACCTGCTTCCAAGGCAACGAAAGGCACAAAGAAACCAGCCCAAAAGAGCACGAAAGCCGCTGCTACAAAGGCTGCCTCAGGCACCACCAAGAAAAAATCTGGCGGCATGTTCGGGGCTAAAAAAGTCAAGAAAACATACGATGGCGAGCCTGGAGGAAAGGCGGATTGGTTCCTCTCGGAAGCATTGGACACGGTCTATGACCCTCATGGCACTGGAAAGTCGGTGAAACCAGCTACAATTCTTGCGCGTTCCAGCGATGGAAATGTCCGGGTTCGCGACGTGGTAAGAATTTACGATCTCGAGGGCGAGGCTGGCATCAGTGAATTGGCCTGGACAAGTCCACTCACCAAGTACATCATCGATGCATACGATGCGTGCTGATCAGTAGTGCACCGTCAATCGCCGTGGTTCGAGAGGGCCTCTCTTTGCTGCCTTCATAGCGGCGACTTCCATTGAAGCACCTCGTAATGTTGTGACAAATGGAATGTTAAGTTCAACAGCCAAACGTCGCATCATGTTGCCATCGCGAACCGCTCCACCAGAAATAGTTGGGACATTGACAATGAACGAAACCTTACCTTCACGCATTAGGTCAAGAGCGTCAGGGTGGTTTTTGTCTGCAATCCTGTAGGCAACTGTAGCAGGCACATCATTCGCACGAAGCACATCACATGTGCCCGGTGTCGCATAAATGGTGAAGCCAAGTTCGACCAAATCTTGAGCAATTGGAACAAGTTTAGTTTTGTCGTCATTGCGAACGGTAAGGTAGGCACCACCTTCTGTTGCGACTGGCACCTCTGTCGCAATGCGTGCTTTCAGGTAGGCCACATCAGCTGACACATCTGAACCGTAGACTTCACCGGTCGATTTCATCTCAGGCCCGGGAGCAGGGTCGAGACCCCGGAGTTTGATGAAAGGGAACACTGGAGCCTTGACACAGACTTGCCCCGAGGTCCGCTGTGGTATTGTTTGGTCCGCTAGAGGGATGCCAATGGTGATGTTTGCCGCAATCCTAGCCATTGGCAAGCCAGTGGCTTTAGCCACAAATGGAACGGTTCTCGATGAACGTGGATTGACTTCCAAAGTGTAGAGTTGATCGCCTTGGATGGCAAATTGAATGTTATAGCAACCCTTGATGTTGAGGCCCAAACCAATGGCTTTGGTCTGCTCTGCAATTCGTTGGAGCATGGAATCAGGAATGTTTTGTGCAGGGATGAAGCATGTTGAATCACCCGAGTGAATTCCTGCCTCCTCCAAATGTTCCATAATAGCGCCAATCAGGACTTCAGAACCATCTGCTGCTGCGTCAACGTCAATCTCTGTTGCATGGCCGAGGTATTCGTCCACCAACAGAGGTTTGTCCGGTGCAAGGTAGGCCTCTCTCAAGTAAGCATCAACTTGCTGTTGATTTGCCAGAATTTCCATTCCCCGACCACCCAGAACGTAGGAAGGTCGAATGAGCACGGGGAAACCAATCTGTTCAACAGCAGCTCTCACATCATCAGAACTGGTCCCGGTCGCACCTCTGGGCATTTGAAGGCCAATCCGTTTGGCAAAGGCCTCGAACCGTTCTCGATCGCTTGCCTCGTCCACAGCGTCGCATGAAGTCCCCATGATTGACATATTGAGTCCTAAGTGCTCAAGCATTGGGAGGCGTTCATCAAGTGGGAGCGCAAGATTGATCGCTGTTTGCCCACCAAACTGCAGCAGAATACCATGGGCTTGCTCTCTAAGCAACACTTCCGTGACATACTCAAGGGTCAGGGGCTCGAAGTACAACCGATCTGATGTGTCGAAATCCGTTGAAACGGTTTCAGGGTTGTTGTTGATGAGAACAGCATCTTTTCCTGCAGCGCGGATGGCCTTGACTGCGTGGACACATCCATAGTCAAATTCAATGCCTTGACCGATTCGAATCGGCCCGCTGCCGACGGTGACAAGACGCTCCTTGGTGCGTTCTTCGAGGTTCGGCAAAGCATCAATGCCGACCTCGTCGTCAATCTCGTAAGTGGAATAGTAGTAAGGGGTCTTTGCAGCAAACTCTGCCGCACACGAATCAACCATCCTAAACCTCGGATGGAGGCCGAGGTTGTGCCTTCGCTTCATCACAGCGTCTTCGTCAAAACCTGGTTGGAGGGACTTTGGACCGCTCGCAGGGAAACCAGACAAAGCATCCGCAATGTGAGCGTCGCTAAATCCGAGGCTTTTCCAATGCTTGAGTTGTTCACGGGTGAGTTCAGTTGGCGTGGCGTGTGTATCGGCGATGGAACGCTCCGTTTGAGCGATGTTTTCGAATCTATAGAGGAACCATCGGGTGATTCTTGTGATTTCATGGACCTTTTCCACAGACCAACCACGCCTGAAGGCTTCGATCAGTGCGCCCATTCTTCGATCGGTTGCAACCCTGCACCATTCAACAAGCGTTGAATCAGGCAATTCAGTGAGCGCACGTTCCGCCATACCATCGCCCTCGGATTCATCTGCCCTGGTCAATGGGCGGGGGTGAGCGCATCCTTGTTCCAATGAAGCCCATGCCTTGAGGAAGGCTTCCTCGAAATTGCGTCCGATGGCCATCACTTCACCGGTTGATTTCATTGACGTGCCAAGCGTTCGATCGGCTGTTCTGAACTTGTCAAAGGGCCACCTTGGGATTTTGACGACGCAGTAATCCAATGTCGGCTCAAACGCCGCTGTGGTTCCTTCGCCGGTGATCGGGTTCGGCAATTCATCAAGTGTGTAGCCAACAGCAATCTTAGCAGCCATACGAGCAATCGGATACCCAGTGGCCTTACTTGCGAGTGCTGAGGAGCGGGACACCCTAGGGTTGACCTCAATCACACGGATTTCTCCGGTGAATTGATTGAAGGCGAACTGGACGTTGCATCCGCCCTTGATGTTCAATTCTCGAATCAAACTCAACGCCTGATCTCGAAGCACTTGGTGGTCTGCATCAGAGAAGGACTGAAGTGGAGCCACGACCGTTGATTCCCCGGTGTGAACTCCCATTGGATCGATGTTCTCCATGGTGCAGACGATGGTCGCGTTGTCAGCACCATCCCGCATCACTTCGTATTCTAATTCTTGCCAACCAAGGATTGATTCTTCAATCAACACTTGGCTGATTCGAGAGTTCCTCAATCCAAGGGTTGCGATTTCAACAAGTTGACCAAGGTCCCAAGCGGTACCTCCACCGAGTCCACCAAGGGTGAATGCGGGTCGGATGAGAATCGGCCAACTGCCTATTTCATCTGCTGCAGCGATGACTTCCTCCATAGAATTGCAAGCAATGGCTTCTGAGATTGGAAGGCCGATAGACTCGCAAACCTGATTGAACAGTTCTCTGTCTTCTGCTTTGTCGATGGCGTCAAGGTCTGAACCAATCAGTTCCACACCCAACCGCTCAAGCGACCCGTCGTGGGCAAGTTCACTGGCAATATTGAGGGCTGTTTGCCCACCCATGCCTGCCAATAGTGCACATGGGCGTTCAATTTCTAGGATTCTTCGGACCGTATCAGGAATCAGCGGTTCGATGTAGATCTTATCAGCCATTTCTGGATCATTTTGAATCGTCGCAGGGTTTGAATTGACCAGAATGACTTCATATCCATCTTCTCTCAAAGCCTGCACAGCTTGACTACCTGAGAAGTCGAATTCTGCTGCTTGGCCGATTTTAATTGGGCCACTGCCAAGCACCATGATGGTTTTGAGATCGTCTCGGCGCGGCATCAGCGACCCCCTCCAAGATGCTCATCGACAATATCTCTGAAGCGTTTAAACAAAGGCGCAGCGTCATGAGGACCTGGACACGCCTCTGGATGGAATTGGACTGTAAATGACGGATGACCAACGATATCCAACCCCTCTACGGTTCGATCGTTAGCGTTCACATAGCGCACTTTGACTTCAGCGCCAAGGGTGTTTTCACCCGGAGGCGAACATGCACCACTCGGATGGGCAGCAAGCATACCGGCATCGGGGTCTGCCACAGCAAAGCCATGGTTTTGGCTCGTGATGGCGACTGTGCCATGCACTAAATCGACGACTGGTTGGTTCGCCCCTCGGTGACCATAGCGCATTTTGTAGGTTTGTAGACCTGATGCAAGCCCCATAAGTTGGTGCCCAAGGCAAATACCCATCACGGGCATCTTTGCACGAACAGCGGCGGCAAGGGTGTTTCTTGCCATCGTGGCTTTACCGGGGTGAGCCGGGTCTCCTGGCCCGTTAGAGCAGAAGAGGGCATCAATGTTGTAGGATTCTGTCAAGATCTCAAAGGAAGTGCTAGGTGGGCACCAAACGACCTCGAAGTGTTCGCATAAATTCCTCAAGATATTGTATTTGATTCCGCAATCTAAAGCGCCAAGACGGGGCAGTGGACGGTTGAGATCATCCAAGGCACCGGGGTTCAATACAACGGGGGCGTCAATGGAAACTTCTTCCACCAGGTCCTCCAATTCAGGTGAAGTGAGGTTTTGTAATCGTGCTTTAAGCAACGCCTCATCGTCTTCTGGGCCAAATACGCAGAGCACAGTTCCAAGTTCACGCACCCTGCGAGTAATGGAGCGGGTGTCGATGTTTTCGATCCCAGGAACGCCATGAGAGCGGAGCAGTTCATCGACAGTGCCGATGGAAAAACGATGGTCTGGTTGCTTCATTGCGTGACGGACCACAACACCACGAGGCCAAACTGCCCCAGATTCTGAAGCACCTTCATGAACACCATAATTGCCAATGAGTGGATATGTGAATGTGAGAACTTGACCGGCAAAGGATGGATCGGTCAGGGATTCTTGATACCCCATCATACCCGTTGTGAACACCAATTCACCTTCTCCGTGCTGTTGAGCTCCAAACAGGGTGCCTGTGTAGCGTCCACCGTCGGCCGTCAAAAGGACGCCTGGCCCACTCGCACCAGAAGGAAGCAAGGTCCCTTGAGCAAGGTGGTCTGCCGCATCAAAAAACGAAGGAGGCGTCTCCACGCCACGTCTGTTGCCACCCGGGCAAAATGAGCCGGAACCAAGATTGACTTCCGACATCAGTTTTGGTCGAAAACGAACACCCATAATAATTGGGTTGGAAACTAAAGGGTAGAATGACGAAAAAAAGACTCAAAAAACCATGATAAAAGGTGCATTGAGGACGAGTAATGAGATGCTTACTCTTCTTCCCTGTCCAAATCCCGAACTCGCTTGCCACTAGGGGTAGGTTCGATGATGAGACGAGCGTCATCAAACGCCCTTTCACTGCCAGATTCACCATGCCATGCGTCCAAGAAAAGAGCGAGCGCAGCAACTTCTGAATGCGGTTGGTTGCCAACCGCCAGATTGTATTGGCTGTACTTGTACACGTCGCCGGGAACCTTAGCGCCCCCGACAATCACAACCAATGGGCGGTCCCGCCTGATGCGTGGAATCGCCTGACGGAATGGTTCGCCGTACATCGTCAAGTGAACTGCGACGCCAGGTTCACCGTCGCCCGCATCTTCCTCGACAAAACGACGAAGCCAGCCCATTGGACCCTTGATATGGTCACAAACCATGCCTGAACCAAACCGGTCCGAAACAGATTCTAAATTATCGAACATCTTTGGATCTTCATCCCCAGACAAGAGAAAACGATCAGCGCCTAAAGCCCTGCTGACAAGGGCCAAATGGGTCGTGATGCGCGGGTCCCGACCAAGCCTGTAGCCGAGCCGGAGCACATCCAATCGCTCACCGGACATGGTCCATCCTCCAGTTCATTGTTCAAGAAAGCAACCCGTCTTCACTCGAGGAGTGCAGGTGGGGAAGCGATAGCCGGTTCTGGCTCTTCTAGCGGTGCAAGGACAATGCCTTCGGATTCAAAGAAAGTCTTGAGCCAAAACAGCAGGTATGCTTCGACGAGGTAACTCGCACAGAAGGTCACGCCTGTGAACAAAACCACAAGTCGACCCGTTCTCCACAACCCTGTTTCAATCGTGATGTCGCCCATCAGGCCGTAAATGAACGGCTCGAGGATAAAGAAGCCGCAGACAATGAGCATTGCTCCTGAAACGAGGGATGGAAGGAGTTGCCCTTGTTCCCTGTTGATGGATTTAGCACCCGAAGAAATCAATCCAAAGAGGCCTACCGTCACCGCTACTTGTGAGAAATTCATGCCGAATAAAAACGAGGTGGCAACCGTTATATCGTCATTTCCTTCGGTGATGAGAACCCACCAAAAGAGCCCCAGTCCTGCGATGAGTATTCCGCCAAGGTAGGCTTTTTGATTGATCAGATCGAAGATTTCTTGTTCGCCCTTTTGAAGATCGAATCGGTTCATGATTCGTTCTGCCAAATGCGCCCGTTGCTCATCTCCAGCACTAGGAAGCACTTGCCTCACTTCGGTGGTGGACTCATCATTACCACCGGCAAGCCCTTGCGACATAGAAAGGCTTCACGGTCACAACTTATCAATTCTGCCACCATCGCAGCGAACATGGAGGGGACCTTCGGACCTAATTCTGAACGCCGAATGCTGATTGCAGACGGGTTAAGACGCCCCGAAGGTGGAACCTGTCGACTGATGGGTGTCATCAACGCCACACCAGATTCATTCCACTCAAGCAGCAGAACTTCTACGGTTGATGAGGCTGTCAAAATCGGTCTCGCAATGTGGGATGCTGGAGCAACATGGCTCGACATTGGCGGGGAATCCACCCGCCCTGGCGCTGAACCTGTCGCCGTTGACGAAGAGATTTCACGCGTTGTTCCAATCATCAAAGCCTTACGCCAAGCACGACCAATCGGCTTGATTTCCGTTGATACACGTCGATCTGCCGTGGCAAGGGCTGCACTTCAAGCAGGGGCTGATTTGGTCAATGATGTCTCTGGTCTGAGAGATCCCGCCATGATTGAAGTCGTTCTTGAGGCGAAGTGCGGCGTTTGCATCATGCACATGCAAGGCACTCCAGGTTCGATGCAAACTCAACCTGAGTATTCAGATTGCACCTTAGAAGTCAGCACTCAACTGCTTGAGACCGCACGGGCGCTCGTAGCTGCAGGCCACCCAAAGAACTTGATTGCCCTTGACCCGGGCGTTGGTTTCGGCAAGAACCTCAATCACAACATTGAGTTGTTGCTCCATCCTGAAGCGTTCCGCGGGGTTGAAGGATTTGCGTTGCTGTGGGGCGTATCAAGAAAATCGATGATCGGCTCAATAACGGGGAAGCAAGATCCAAAGGACAGGCTTGCAGGAACATTGGGCGTTGCAGCAGTGGCTCATTACGAAGGAGTGGATCTCCTACGAGTACACGATGTTGATGAACACCAAGATTTGCTCTCGGTCTTAGACACCATTGCCTAACTACCAAGGCCGCCAAGAAGACCTGCCGCTGCAACCCAAGCTCCGGCCATGCTTCCTAAATTCGACAAGGCAGTGACCATGAGCACTCGCCCTGCTCGGTTGGACCAGAACATTCCAAGGTCATCCAACTTCAGGAAGTTCTGCAAGTCCTCCGCCGTAGGCTCTCTTAATTTGAGTTGCACATAACCAGCGAACCATCCTGCAGCAAGCGTTGGATTCAGTGAAGTGATTGGCGAGGCGCAAGCCGCCGTCAGCACCGCAAGGGGATGGCCACGAGCCAGCAAACAGCCCAAGGCAGCGAACACAGCATTTGCTGCGGTCCAAACCGTGAACAACTCGACAAGGTCGACCGCATCGCCTTGTGAGATGAAATAGGCCACAAGACCCATCATGAAAAGGGGAATGAGCCACGGCAATGCCTTGGAAAACCGACTTCGCGTTGGAAGCGTTTCCAATGCCGCGAGTTCCGATGCTTTAGGTTGAGTTGTTGCTTGTAAATGGGCTTCTATACCACGAAGATGACCAGCACCCACGACCGCAAGAATCCGCTGCTCACCTTTTGCCTCCAAAGAAGCAATTTTCCCCGCAAGGTAAGCATCTCTTTCATCGATCAGAACGGACCCTGCACCTGGTGAAAAGGTTCTCAGTTCCTCCATGAGTGAAGTGAGGAGGTCTTGGTCTTCCAACAATTGAGCCACTTCAGGTGCATCTTCATCGTCGTCTTCTCCAAGGAGCGACCAAAGAATTTTGCCTTTTTCAAAGAATTTCATTTTCTTCCATGCCCGACGTAGCGTGGTTTGAATGTCCCGATCAATCAGGGCAACCTCGAGTTCTGCTTCCTCTGCTGCTTCAACCGCTGCTAGTAATTCTGCACCTGGTTGTTGGCCTTCATCGAGGCCCATTTTCCTCTGTTCAGCCGCAAGAAGGGATTGCAGCATCACAAGCGGTGCCTTCCCTTCCTTCACGACTTTGAGCAATCCTTCTTTGTCCAAGCGTCGGTTCGAAGTCAGCGCTGTGTAACGTGAATCGCATAACTCTACGGCTACAATGTCTGGTTTGAAGAGTTCAATTTGCGCCCTGACGGCTTCAACACTTGCTGTAGATACGTGGGCAGTGCCCAACACTCGCACCCGATCAGAATGGTTGTAAATCGGCGCCTCAGTCATCTTTAGCCGCCTCACTGGAAAATAATTCGGCCAACGCCTTAGACATGGCGACGAGTGCGGAAGATGCTGCTTCATCGGCATCGACAGGAACGAAATCAAGGAGCGATTCAAACAACACCTGACCGCCAGCCAAGGCTTTGTGGCCGCCTGCTTGACCTCCTGACCATCGTTCAGAAAGCATTCGACCAAGATGGATCGAGTCGTTCGTCGTTCGTGCCGAGAGAATGACTTTCCCTCGACGAACTCCAAACACAAAGACAGATTCAATGCCTTCGGTTGGGAGAAGGAAGTCGGCAATCTGTGCAAGAGCGTCACGGTTTGGGAGCGAGGACAAGGGAGCGATGAGGGTGGTGCCGACCTGTTGACGTTCTCGAAGGGCTTCGGCAAAGGCTTCAAGCGTCTCCCTCGAACGAGGAGGCTCCTCTATAGAGCGCAACATTGTGGAGTCGACCCAAGCATTGAGCCAAGACAGAGCACGGATGTCAACCGGATTGAAGTGACGGGTAAAGCCAAGAGTATCGGTTCGGATGCCAAACGCAAGTGCTGTTGCAACTCTGGGTGTCATTTCAAAGTCGAGTCCCATCAGCATGCTTGCGACCAAAGAAGAGGTGGCTGAGAACTCAGGGTGGACCATAGACAAGTCTGCTGCGACGCCTTCAGAGGCGTGGTGATCGATGACGATGTGTGGCACGCAATCATCAGGAAGGATGTTATTTGCACCCGGTCTGTGGAAATCGACGGTGATCACAACATCTGATTCTTTCAGAACATCGTTCACTTCCCAATCGAGAATCAGTCGTCTGGCTGGGATTTCTAGGGCCTTCACCATGGCTTGGTTTTGTTGATGCTCGATCATCCCCCCGTAGAGGAGGCTTGGTTTGAGGCCCATGGACTCAACCAACTCATACATGGCAAGGCCAGCACCAAGTGCATCCGGGTCAGGGTTGTCATGGCAAAAAATCGAAACCTTTGATTCAGCGGGGACCGAAGAAAGGTAGTGATGCAGCACAGATGCCCCGTCTTTGCGTTCCCAAGAACGAATTCGGTCTTGCATGGCGGTGAACGACACGTCATCGACGCTGATCAAATCCACACCGTCCCCTTCCAAAGGTAACGTCGTCAAGATTGGTACATCTCGCCAGTGATTTCTAAGCGATTCAATGGGGGATGAACCCGAAAGAGCGTTTGGGTCAATAAGCAAAATTGCTGTTGGTTCACGGGCACCTAAGGGCAAGGAAGCCAAGGGCATTGGTTCTGGCAGTGCAATGATGTCGCAATCTTCAATCGGTTCTGTTTCAGGTAAAGTTGCCGCAAGGCCGACAAGGATGCACTTTTGACGTCGAGCGCACCAACTGCTCAGGCGCACAGCAAGTGGAGTGGAGCCGAACACCAGAAACATTGGCACACCTGATTCATTTGGAGATTCTGTTCAGAACTGAATTTTGTAGTCCTGGTGGTAATAATCCGGCACATCAATCAAATCTCTTTGCTGAGAACCCTTGACTGCGGCAATGATGAAGGTTGGAATCATTTGAATGGCCTTGTTCCAGATGGTGACTTCAGAGTTGTAGAACTCTCTTCGGTCTGCAAGTCGTTCTTCAATCCGAACCAACCGTCG
>DAPR01000080.1:0-12939 GCA_002502605.1 Euryarchaeota archaeon UBA258 | reverse complement strand
ATAAATAACTGTTCAAAAAATGCAATTTCGTGTTTTGCAAACCCCTTGACGATCTCGTGCAAATCTGGCAGGGTCTGGAATTTCATCATCACATCGCTTTCATAGGAAGCCCATGCGTTATCCACATTGAGTTCTAAACTGACCAATCGGTTCCATGAAGTGTAAAACCACAACATGCCAACCCCCGCAAGCAGGACGGAGAAAAAGCCGATGAACAACACGACAACCATGCACCAAGGAAAGCGCCTCAACCTATGAATGATGTGGTACTCACGATTAGACAACATCTTCAACCAAAGCACCATCGTCAAATCGAAGTGGGTGCCGATGTCGATTGAAGCGATGCTTATGATTGCCCTGGGGGTATTCTTCGTCGCTTTCACCTTCGCTCCTGTGGGGATGGGAGGAGGCATGCTCTTTGTGCCGCTTTTGCACTATGGAGCAGGATGGGCCATTGATGGAAGAACCATTGCTGTCTCCCTTATCCTCACGTGCATTGTAAGTTACGGCAGTGGTCTGGCGCACAGGCGGAAGGGGTACGTTGATGATGTCGTGGTCAAAACTGGACTGATTGGTGCCATACCCGGGGCGTTAGTTGGCGTGTTTATTGTCAGTCTAATTGGCTCACACATGGACACTGTGTTCAAAATCCTCAGTTTAGGCATGATCCTCTGGGCCATTTGGAAAACTGCGGTAAAAAAGAAATCGACAGCAAGTGAGGAACAAGAGAGGGATGTCGAAATTCAGACGCTACCACTGCAAATTGGATCAGGAATAGGTGGTGCACTGTCCAGCGTTCTGGCCATCGGCGCTGGGGTGATTTATGTCCCAATTATACGCACATTCGCCCACCTAAGGCCGAGAATGGCCATAGGAAGCAGCCTTCACCTCATGATGGCGGTCATCCCAGTTTCAATTCTAGCTCATTTGGTCATCCAACCGGCCGATGCCTTGAATCAACTGTTGGGTGATTCACCCTTCATTCTAAGTTTGGGACTTCTGACGTTCATCGGTGCGAGAAGTGGCGCCCATTTTGGCATAAAGCATGTCTCAGAGGAACGAATTATGCTGGTGTTTTTGGTGCTGATCATCATTGTTGCCGTGAGGTACATCGTTGATTTAACTGGATTGTAATTCAGTCTTCACCAGTCATTTCTTCGGTTGGAACAACAAAATCCAGTGCCGATGAATCTTCGATGGCCACGATGCCGCGAATGCTGTGTTGCTCTTGCAAGTCCAACGTTGGAGGGGCTACCTTGACGCGAGTGGTGCCCAAAGAAAGCAAGTAACCTGGACTGACTGGAAGGCGCCCTTCTGGGAGCCACACCCCCAGTGAGCCTAGAGTAGCATGATGGACGACAATCAGGGTGTGGCCATGCTCATCAACTTCTGATCGAACGACGGTAAGTGGGCCCCCATCACCAATCAGGCGTTGACTCGGCTGCCAATCGTTCCAGGTTTCCGCAAGTGGTTTCATGTGTTGAACGACTTGGTCCTCAATTTCACCCATCCTTTCTTCAAATGCTTTTTGCGAACCTTCGTTAATGGTGTTGAGTTGATCAAGCAATAGACGTAATCCCTCGTGATGAAGTGTGTCGACCTTGGTCATTGCTGCGTTTGCCATCAGCAATAAGTCGGCGAGACGCTCCATTTCATCTGACTGATCAGACTCAAGGGCACATTCCATCGCCTCATCAAGAAGTTCCAGGGCTAGGCCGGGTTGGTCAATCGAAAGCAAAGAAGTTCCAATTTTGGCCAACACCCGGCTCGCTTCTGCTTTGTGTTCCATCACAAGGCCTTGAGCCGTTTTGATATGCTGTTCTGCAAGTTCTTTATCGTGATTCAAATGCCGAGTAATCCCTGACAGGACGAGATAGGGGAGGCGGCTGCTAGCGATCGATTGTGCTTGGCGATCTGCTGTTTCAAAGAGTCTTGATGCTCGCTCCCAATCATCAGAGCCTGTTGCTAAAAGACCCAACTGATGCATGCTGTGCATTTCTGCATGTTGGTCATCAATCAGGGTAGCCGCTTGTAAGGCTCGAGAAAGGTGAAGTCGAGCGGCGGATGGCTCTCCGCTCATTTTGGCCATTAAACCAAGCGCAGTTTCTGCCCGTTGAATGTAGCCCGCTATCGCGGTGTTGGCAAGTTCTGCGGCTTCTTCCCCAAGAGGTGCTAGGCCGAGGCCGACCGCTTCGAGGCCCTCGCTCAAAGCAAGCAATGTCATCCGATATGCGCCTTCAACATCTGTTGAATACGCCTTTGTGGAGAGACCAGCAAGGTGCGCATCAAGAGAGACCATTGGAGCACAAATCTCGATTAAGGGGCCGATTTTCTTCTTGTGTTTCGCTTTAATTTGCTCCCCACGTAATGCACGTTTGAGCGATGTAGAAAGCGCTTCTTCAGAAGCACCAGAGCCGGCATTCTGGGCAGGTTTTGTTGCAGGAGGTGCTGCTGTGATCAATGAATCGACCATCCATGTCAGTTTGGCTTGAATGTCATATTCATTCACTCGACTGATGGCGTACCTCATCTCTGCAGCTCGGATTCGCCGAGAGAGGCTGTTGAACGAGGAGGCTGCTTTCTGAGACGCATGAGTACCAAGCCTTTGCATGAAGGTCGATGGAGGACAGGTTGTGTAGCCTAGGTTGGCCTTTTCGCCCGTGGTTGTCATTTTGAAATCATCCGTCACAAGAACCACATTTGGGTCATCGCGTGCCATTTGGGAGGCGAGAACCATCAGCGACAAATCGACATCTTGAGGTGAGGCTCGCTCGCCAATCAGGTTCGCAAGCCCTCGGATTTGTGCATCATCAACTGCGACTGTGGTGAGAAGTCCATCCAATGCTTTGAGCAATTCAGGTTTCTTCTTCCACCGTTGGAAACGCACGGTACGAACTTCACCATGCACCCCTGGGGTGACATAGAACTCGTGACGGCCTGAGTTCTTCAAGGCTGCAAAATCATTGAGAAAGCGGTCTGGAGCCATTGACCCAAGATGGATAAAGCAATTGGAATCGATCACCCAAGTTTGGCTCATACCTCAGTGCGGGCCTAACAATGACTTGAGCATTGGGCCAATACTATGCTGATAACGAGGGGAAAATGCAGACCTCTGGGGGAGCGAAGAACTTCATGCGGTACTTTGCCACGATTCGGTAGGCAACATCTCGGATTGGCAGAGGAATAATCCATGCAAAAGGGAACAAGAATTTGTAATGCCATTTGAGGTACAGGAGACATCGAATCGCTGCGGCAGAGCGCATGTAGGGACGGCCGTTTCGGATCAGGTACACTGAGTCTGCTTGTTGATACTTCTCTGGAAAGGTCGAAATCAAGGCTTGACCTTCCTCGCTTTCAATCGCAACAAACCTCATGCTGTTGGAATCCGTCAAGCGAGGATGAAGGAACACTGCAGACCTTGTGCATAACCCACAATCGCCATCCATTAACAGCACAGCAGGTTCACTCATGAGGCACCCTCCAAAGGAAGCATGTGCCAAGTTACGACGTTGACACCTTCGGACATGTGAATGAATTCAGGTGTTGTTGGGTCGCTGATGCCAAGGTTGTAACTCTCCACAAGGGAGTTCTGTGAAATTGAAGCCTCAGCATCACAGTACCACCATTTGAGATGATGCGTGTAGCCATGATGGAGTCTTCCTTTGCGCACCGTGTACAAGCTGTACCGTTCAAACAGAAAATATTCGAGCGTGCCCGGGTTTGCTTGCCTCACTTCAGAGGTTGGCTTTGCTGACCCATTCAAGCCCACTCCGTCCTTTTTGCGGACCGATGACCAGCGATAGCCCTCATCAAATTCTCCTTTCACACTGCACTTCGCATATCGGTAGGTCAAGCCATAGCGCCAATTTGCATAAAGGCAGGTGACCCGGCTTTTGGCATCCAGGGTGAGAAAGAAAACCCCCGGAACTCCATTTTTGACAACATAGGTTCGGATGTTGAATTCGCCAAAGGTGGAAATGCCAGGGACGGGGGGCACCCCTGACGGTCGAACATCTTCCATCACAAATGGAATACAGCCCACATAGGCGTCGCCCTCAAACAGGTCCAATTCAAGATCATCAGGGAGGTGAGCGCGCAACAATGCTGGATCAACCCTCCAATGGAGGAAGGTCAACTTCTTCCAATTTTGCCTGAGGATCCACCTTGTTTCTGGCATTGGAAAGGGAATGTGGTCAACCTCGAGACCATCCTTTCGTGTGCCCATGCTAAGCCATCGGGGCGCAGGTTTTGAACCATCCCTCACTTTTCAGCAGCAACTGGGGAGGCCAACGACTGTGTGTCAATTGGCTGGCCTTTTTCCCATGTGGCGGCGAGCCCGAGTGCACAGCCCAAAGGACCCATCATCATACACATGATGAGAACTGGTGTTGAAACATACAATGGGCGTTCGGACTCTAGCATGCGCAACCAAATGAATCTCCCAATGAATAAGTCAAAAGCAAGGAAATGCAACCATCCAAGCATGATCACATCGGTGTCCTCAAACAATTCAAAGACGATTTGAGGTGTTGGCATTTCACTAGCAAATGTAAGTAAGATTGTGCCCACTTGAGGCGCTGCAAGCACGATGTATGGCACAAGCAAAGGCATGAAACACCAGCGTAAATCGCCGACAAAACGTTGAGTAAGTGCGTGTTTCGGTACAAACCACATCAGCGACCAAAACGGTAGGATCCAAATTGAGGCAAACCAAAACATAACGACTGAAAGTTCCATCTTCATTCCTCCTCAATGCGTGCAGCAAGATAGCGTTCTGCATCCTTTTTCAAGAAAAGAGAATAGAAAGCAGGCAAAATCACAAGACTCGAGAGCAACGCTAAGGCGATTGCAATCACAAACGCTTGGCCAAACAAACGAAGCGGGAGCAATGAAGACAAGTTGAGCACAGCAAACCCTCCAGCTGTTGTTAACGCTGCCATCCACATCGCCCTACCCGTTGTCGCCGATGCGTTGGCAACCCAGAAGTGTGGATCTGCAGCAGGTGCGTGCTCAACCTCTTCTTCTAAGCGAATGGAAAAGTGGACGGCATAGTCAACGCCTAATCCCAACGAAAGAGCCCCGATGGTCACCGTCTGTGAATTAATCTGGTAGCCGGTGAAGCCCATCAAACCATACACCCATCCGACAACCATCATCAATGGAATCCAAGATACAAATCCACGTGCAGCACCCTGAGCAAGGTCACGTTGACGGACAGAATGAATTCCAACAAGCATCAACAAAATCACACCAGCAACGATGCCTGTCGACAGGATTGCCGAATCAGCAACGTCGGAAGTCGTTTGAGCAAGGATAAGGCTACGGCCTCCAACCCTCAATGTGGCATCTGATTCCAATTCGTCTTCTGCAGCAGTCAGCGCATCAATCATTCGTTCATTCAAATCAATGGTCGCTTGCCAATCAAGGGTTTCAGCCTGGAAAGAGATTACCGTCTGTTGACCATCTGAGGCCAGCACAGACGCAGTCAATTCCCGACCTTGTTCCGTTGTCAACACATAAGCCTCCAGATCCTCCCATGAAGTTTGATTGTCATCCTGTAGATTGGACATGAGTGCGCCCAAACTAGGGTTTCTCACCTGCGCTTCATCTAACACGTTCCACAAGCCACTGGGTGCTCCGCTGACATCCGGGCTATCCCGCAAAACCTGCTCAGCAGCAAGCCATGCAGCATAACCGTCAGGGGTGATGACATCCGCATCGACCACCACATAGAGCGGTGAGCGACTGTTTTGGAATTCATCTGAAAGCAGCAAAAAGTCGGCAACGACAGGCACGCTGTCATCAAATTGATCCCGTTGATCAAACCCGACTTCCAATTCTTGGAAACCAAAGTACATCGGCGTTAAGAGAAGAACTGCAATGACACCAACATAGACTGGCTTCGCTGAAAGACGGGCCAACCCGTTTGCAATCGGACCGATGGTGATGCTGCTGGCCTTTTCGAGCTTCAATTTCTTTGGCGGGAACATCAGCATCAATGCTGGCAATGCAGTGATGCTGAGGAGGTAAACCAAGAACAAACCAATGGCGATCACAGTTCCAAAGACTTGCAGGAATGAGAGAGAAGAGAATCGGAATGAAAGGAATCCAACCATGTCAGTGAAAATTGCGATGACAAGGGCGATCGAAGTCAGTACGGTTCCACGTCGAACTGCAATTTGTCGAGCTTCATAGGAAAAATCACGAAGCGTTTTTCGTTCTATAGAATCTTTTGAATCAAGTAGGCTCATTTCCTCACGGATTCGAATCACGACGTGGAGCCCATAATCGACCCCGATCGCAAGCAGCAAGACAGGGATTGAGTTCATCGCAGCATTAAACACCATGTTGACGCCAAAGAATTGCAACCATCCAGAGAGGCCATAGGTGGCAGCAATCGCTAGAACGGTGAGCGTGGTCACATATGCAGTGTCACGCAGTGAACGGAAATTAAACCAAAGAATGACGGCGAGCAACAACAACGCTGCACTGGTCAGCATGCCAATTTCCTTTCCTAGGTTGGAATTGGCCCCCTCGCTGAACTCAGAAAAAGAAAATGTTCGAAGATTGTCATCACCTGATTGCTGTTGAAGATCAACCAGCATCAATGTGGACCAATTGGTAATCTGTTCCTGAACATCACCAAGAATGTCAACACCGTAGTCTTCTGGTTCTGTGCTCACAACAAGCGTGGTTAGGATTGGCCCTGATGTGTTCCATGAATCTTCACCTCGGTCTGCGACAGGTATGGATCCGAGCATAGCGCTGCGGTAGTCGATGGATTGAAGCCCCATCAGAATGCCTAATTGGCCGTTCATAGGTCCGGTTACGGCGGCAATTTGACCCTGTTGTTGAGCCGAACGGTTGGCATCGACCACCTCTAACAGACCAAGCATACCGCCAATGGACAGAGTGAGGTTCGAGCCATCATCAAGACGCTCGAGCCATTCTTGAGGCACACCTGCATCCCAGTCAAGCAATTGTTGACCGGTGATTTGAGTGGGTGATGGGATTGCGGCTGATGCCTCGCTCAGGTTGGAGAGCGCTGCGCTAAGGTTTGCGTCATCGGCTTGCATCACCTCGCCGAGTGCGGATTGAACGCCTTCAATCCAGTCGGCTGAAGCAGGATCTTGGTACATCTGCCACTGATAGGCATAGCCTGCCAGTCCACTGTTGGCTTGTGTTCCGAAAAGAGGGTAGTGATGTGGAGCGAAATTGACGTCATCAATCATGGCCGACTCGATCATAGCAAGGCGCTCCCATGTGGAATTAACCAGGAGATCTCCACCTTCGATTTCATCAATGATGCGGACAAAATCGATGGACGCTTGGTATTCACTTTCGATTTCTTCGAGCAAACGCACATTCTCGTCGTCTGGGAAAAAGCCATCTTCACTGTTGTCAAATCGCAGGTGCATAGCACCCGAGGAGAGCAACAGCACAACCAGCATCACAAATGCGAAAACGGTTTTCGGGCGGTCGACACTCGCATTGCTCATTGCCTCGAACGGATTTTTCATACCTATCGATTCTCTGTTTGGTTTTTATATTGATGTGTCTCAACTAAGCAAGAAAACAATGACTGTTAGGCTGATGACAATTCATCACAGGATGCAGCAGTCGCTCTCAAATGTTTAGCGAGATACGCCAAAAAAACAGTCGGTTCTCAAAGGGATTCAATGACCATGGCAATGCCTTGACCGCCGCCGATGCAAGCGGTCGCAACACCATAGCGTCCACCACATCGCTTCAATTCATGAGCGAGGGTGAGGACGAGGCGAGTACCTGTGGCTGCCAAGGGGTGACCAATACCAACAGCACCGCCGTTGACGTTGACCTTTTCGACATCAATGCCTAAATCTTGAACGCAAGCAAGTGCTTGACCTGCAAACGCCTCGTTGATTTCCCATCGGTCGATGTCTTCCACGTTTAATCCGGCCTTTTCCAACGCTTTGCGTGAGGATGGCACAGGCCCGTAGGACATGATCGCAGGTTCCAGCCCCACAATGCCCCAAGACACGATGCGTGCAAGTGGCTCATCGCCGTCTGCTTTTGCCTTGGATTCTGATTTAATCACGACCGCAGCTGCCCCATCGACGATTCCTGAAGCATTACCTGCGGTGACAAAGGATTCTGGACCGAAGGCTGTTGGGAGCGCTGCAAGGCTTTCAGGGGTGCAATTCTTGACGAAGTGATCCTCATCGTGATGCGTGATAATTTTTTCACCACGGCGGCTCTTGATGACCACTGGAGTGATTTCTTGCTCGAACAGACCTGCCTCAACCGAGGCTGCGGTCCTTGAATGCGAGAGCGCCGCGAAGGCATCGATTTCTTCTCGTGTAACGCCTTTCCGCTTGCACAATTCATCGGAAGTTTGTGCCATGAACAGCCCACATGTTTCATCTTGAAGGTTGGTCATGAAGTAATCCTCAACCTTTGGGGAACGACCGAGTTTCCATCCTTCACGTGCTCCGCGCAGCACATGCGGGGCTTGACTTGAATTTTCCATCCCGCCTGCGACAACTGTGGCCGCTTCATCGAGCATGATCATTTGTGCACCGGTCACGATTGATTGGACACCAGAACCACAAATACGGGAGAGGGTCAGCATTGGAACTTCTTGAGGGATACCCGCTTGAAGTCCTGCATGACGTGACCCATAGATGGATTGTGCACAAGTTTGCAATGCGTAACCCATGACCACATGGTCAACTGATGCAGGGTCAGTTCCGGTCATTTCAAGAGCGCCTTTGATCGCAATTCCACCGAGTTGTTGAGCGCTGACTGATTTCAATAAGCCGCCCGTTTTGCCATCGCCTCGCTTACCGCCAACCCATTCGCAAAACGGTGTTCTCGCCCCGCCCACAATCACAACATCTTCTGCCATGAGTGTGCCACTGGGGCCGAGGTCATGAACCTCACTGTCACAACAACAAGAGCATGAAGACGCCTGCAACAGCCGTCAAGAAGGGAAGGAAAAGCAGTTCACTCCTTGAACGAAGACGCGCTATATTGGTCAATTCTGTGCCCCGTTTCATCATTGCAGGCATGCCAGGAGTGTCCCTTCCTCTGCAATCGAGACGGGCGTTTGGAACGGGTTCCTTGTAATCCACATGGTTGTCTTCCTTATTTTCCCAAATAGAACCCAAATCCGTTGGTGAACAGAGAGGGGATTCACATTCTGAAACATCAGACACGCCCGGCCAATCCAACTCTTCAAATGGCCGTTGGTTGAGAACTCCGAGCACATAGACTGGGTTTCCAATTCTAAGGGCGTGAATGGTCCAGCGATGGCGAAGAACACGCCCTTTGTAGAAGAGTTTCTCTTGGTAAAAACGCCAGTATGGATCTCGACGAGTGTCCCTGTCGCTCGTCTCCCATCGTTTGGCGTATTGCCCCCATTCTTTACGCTCAAAAGTCGAGGGGCGCACATAAATTGCCCCAGTCCCGTCGTGAAGCAAAAAAGGAACATCTCCTTTCCGACTTCGCACATGGCGCCAGACATCTTTCGTGCGCGTTCTTGGTCTTCCATTTTGAAAGACCGTGTAGGTTTCTCGAACCAGCGCTTCATAGACCCATTCATAGGACACACAACCTGGAACTAAGCGATGCGGGTGACCGTCAACTTTGATGTCCATGCCACCAGAGAACGTCGGTCGAACTTGGCCCACCAATTCCGTTGGCCCGGCCGATGCTGCCCGTACCGTTTCGGTCGAGGTGTCGATCATCACGGTTTGTTGACGTTGTTTGAAGTACCCCCCAATCAACCAGACCGTACCAACCCCCATCGTGATGTAAGGCAGCAAAAGCATGGTGTCATCCTCTATTGAGGCGCTTGCTTTTGCTTCGGTGATACCGATGACTGCAAATACAGACATGCCCAAAAGAAAGGCAATCATAAACAGCCCGTAACTGGACAAATGAGCAGGTTTTGGCGTGCCAATTTTCCGTGGATGCTCTGGAATCAATTCATTGCTTGGATCGGGGTGATACGGTCGTTGCATAAACCATGATTTGGGCCCTGGTGCTGGCAGAACCCAATCGCTAGCATCAGCCGTAGGCACATACTCAGTGTGCCCGTAGAACCAATCTGTGAGGCTGTAGCCCGAAGTGAGTGCTTGGGCCTCCAGATCATCCGGTTGAGGGGCTTCCTTGCGCATTTTGTGCAATTGTTGCTCGAGCCCGGTGGGTGAAAATATCGCAAGAAAAGGAAGCATAGCTAAAGACAGAACAAGGCCTAAAGGCGCTTTGTACAGACCAATAAGCATCACAATGAAGATCAATCCCCACACGAGCCACATGTGCCAAGTGTAGGGATAGGTGACCTTGATGAAGCCCTGATTGAAATCAGGCTTCGGTTTTTCCATGCATCGCCATGCTGTGGCGCAGTTATAGAAGTCTGCCCTCACAAGGTTGCATAAGCATCAGTCTGCAAGAAGACCGATGACCTTCACCAAAATGCGTTTGTCGCGTTGACCATCAAATTCGGCATAGTGAATCTGTTCCCATGTCCCCAAGTGCAACTGTCCATTGGAAACAGCCATGGTCACTTGCTGACCTAAGAGCTGGCGCTTCAGGTGAGCATCACCATTGTCTTCACCTGTCTTGTGATGCTGATATTCCTCTCCACTTTTACCGTGGATGCCGTAAAACGGTGCAAGATGTTCGAGCCATTGGGTGATGTCATGGTGCAATCCATACTCGAGATCGTTCACATAGCACGAGGCTGTGATGTGCATTGGGTTCACCAAAACCAATCCGTCAATGATTCCACTTTCAGCCACAATACGTTGTACATCTCGGGTGATGCAGCGAATTTCATAGCGTTCATTGGTGTTGATCCAGAGTTCTTCGACGTAGGTCGCCGATGTGCCAGTGACAAGTGTGCCCATGCTCCATACACGGGCCAAGCGGTTGTTGATGCTTGAGGTCGTTAACCAAACAACTTAGAATCGTCCAAACCATTGTTCGATACCATGAGAGGGATGGCAACGATGCCCAGACAAACGCCATTGCAGATGACAACGAAGACTGTACCGATGGCTTGAACCAACCCACCATCATCAATTTCCGATAATGCATTGTATTCCTCTTCTGTCAAGTCACCGTCTTCATAGAGTTGATCATAATCAACGGCAATTTGCAACGCTCCAATTTGTATGATGGTTGACACAAGGATGACAAGACAAACAAGGATCAAACCACGCCGTTGGTAGTTGAACATCATCACTCCACCAGCGATGCTTGCACCGCTCAGGCCAAGGCCGAGAACACTTGCTGCAATCAACAGTGCAGGGCGTTTAAACGCCCCTGGACCGAGAAAACCAAGAAGTTCTCCAAGGATGTTCAGAACTGCAAAAACAATGACAAGGACTCCAATGACCTTAGGGGAAGAAGACGGCGCTTGGGTAATCATGATTGGTTGATGGCCAAACTGTTGTTGCACTGGGGCACCCATGATCATTGGTTGTTGAGCCGGCTGGGCTTCCGCAGGGTTCCAAAGATTCGTTGATGGGGGTGCATCTTGCCCGGGCTTCGGTTCATTTTCATCATCCCAAGGTGAGGGTTCCATGGTTGACAAACACGGCAGGAAGTACATCAATGCTGGTATTCCAGTGAAGGTTGTGTTGAAGAGGGAGCACCCCGTGGCAGGGACAAGGAGGGGTTTGTGTGTCAGATGTGCTCGTTGTCTATAAGAAAAATTTCGAAGCCGTGCACGATGCAAGCCTTGACATCATCACGGCTGAACTTCAACGGTGCAGCGATGAGATGGGTGGGCTCAGGGTCGATATCCGAGCTCGCGAACGAGTTCGACGAGCTGATTTCATTGGACGTGACCTGGTGATCGTGTTAGGAGGCGACGGAACCTTGACCAGCATCTCGCACAACATCGATGCTGCAACACCCGTGATGGGCGTCAATTCTCATCCACGGGATGATGACCCGGAAGGAAGTTTTGGCTTTTACATGGATTCCAACGTTGGAACCTTTGCTGAAGATGTCCGACAGGCTTTGGCAGGTAAGGCAATTGTCAACGATTTACCTCGCTTGCAAGCGATCATCGATTCGACATCTGGCAACCGCTTCACGACCGACCCTGCAATGAATGATCTCCTGATTGCCAACACTCACCAGTATGCACCAAGCAAGTATCACTTGCGACGTGGAGACATGAAGTGTGAGCAACAAAGCAGTGGGCTGTTGTTTTCAACTTGGCTGGGCCAAGGAGCATGGTTGAACCATACCATCTCGGCTGATGAACACAAGACACTTCGCTCAAAGGTTGATCAAGAGCAGACTAAGACACATTATTTTGTTGTGGCTCGAGACGTACCGCACGATCAACGAACAGCCATGCCATGGGCTTGGATGGATTGGACTGATGCTGCCACAACCATCACATCAGACATGCATCGAGGCTATGTGGTCCCGGATGGCTGGGACGAGGTTCACTTCAATCGTGGTGCAACAATCACCGTCAACACTGAAGCACCAAGGCTGCGCTTGCTGACGTTCAGGCAAACGATGGCTGAAAAAATAACATCTTGAGCGCACGAAGCGTCGCCCAATGTGGTTTGGTCGTGATCGAGAAACTCTACCCTTAATGGTGTAAAAAGTAAAGTGGCATAGGCCAAAAAAAGAGGTGGAGACTGGAGTTCGACAAAGAACTCCAGCCTCCGGTTTTCTTAGGAGGTGATCCATCTGCAGGTTCCCCTACAGATACCTTGTTACGACTTAACCCTCCTTGTCGAAGACAGGCTCGAATACGCCATGCCGAAGCAAGCGCAGCCTCACCCACCCCCAACTAAGATGGTTTGACGGGCGGTGTGTGCAAGGAGCAGGGGCATATTCACCGTGCTATATTGAAACACGATTACTACGGAATCCAGCTTCACGTGGGCGAGTTACAGCCCACGATCCGAACTATGAACGGGTTTC
>DAPR01000040.1:27170-28090 GCA_002502605.1 Euryarchaeota archaeon UBA258 | reverse complement strand
CCAACCAAGCGACCAAGCAATCGCAATAGCTGTGCTGTTCATCCCGTGCACCAACTTGTCCCACCAAGGATGGACATGGTACATTCCATTCACGCCATCTGCGCACAACCATTCACCGGGTTGTATTCCATCAAAGCAGAAGGGGCCAGGACCGCTGTCTGCAGCACCTAATGACCCGCCAACAAAATGGAGCATTGTTGCTGAATAGCCAATCCATAACGGGAGAGCTGGGATATGCGCACGACCGTTCCAAAGGATCAAAATAGCCAAAAGCGCCATAACAGCTCCACCAAAATTGTATCCTGCCCAGAGATCTAATCCTCTGCTCAAGTTCCAAAATGTGAGGAGCACGCATGAGATGAGCCAAGCCATTAGGGGCGCTCTCTCAGGGATTTGAGTTTGCCAAATCCGTGTTTTGCCCTCTTCCATAATCCCCCGTGGAGTGCCCCCTCTTATCATAATTAACCCGGTAAACAATCAACCCGTATCGACTTACTGAACCTCCCTTCAACACCATTCAGCAAAACACAGAGGGTTTTCTCAGATCCATTTGCAACCCGTCCGAACCTGTAAAATATCAATATAGGATACTCACCCCATGAAGGATGGATATCATGAAGTCAACCTCCCGGACGGTGCTCGATTTGAAGGCGAAGTCAAAGACGGCATGCCGAACGGCCGTGGAAGATTCACATTACCAGACGGTGGGGTACTCAAAGGCGAATTCAAGGATGCTCTTCTCCACGGTTTAGGCGTGAATGTTTATCCTGAGGGAAATCCATCTGGTGTTGAAAGGCAAGAAGGCGAATTTAGAAATGGAACCTTTCAGACTGGAATCCAGTGGACTTTGGGAGACCCATTATATTTTGAGAACGGCACGTATATTGTCAGCACTAAAACGGCTGGAAGCGATGAAAAGG
>DAPR01000040.1:0-27036 GCA_002502605.1 Euryarchaeota archaeon UBA258 | reverse complement strand
TTCCAAATTCAAACCACTTGTCGAATGTTATGATTTTTTACTCAATCGAGGGATGAGCGCAGGAGTATTTTCTCTGTATTTCTGATATTCAGGATCCTCGCCCCACTTGTCTAAAGCTCGTTTATCGAGGATAGGAATGCCACTGATTTTGGTTAACAGGAGATAAATGAATATCGGCGAGACCCAAGCAAATCGCTCTAGACCGGTAAAGCAAGAGACTCCAAAGAAGGCGATTCCAGTCCATAGAAGAATTTCCCCCAAGTAGTTAGGATGTCTGGAGTAGGACCATAAACCACTGTCAATCCATTTCCCTTGGTTATTCGATTCTGTGTTGAATACAGTTTTTTGATGATCTGATATGACTTCAATGCCAAACCCTAGGATCCATATTGAAAATCCAACCGCATCCCACATCCCTAATTCAGGTGCTGAACCTGCTTGACTGTTGATGACGATCACGACGATCATTGTGAGGAACACCCACAGGGCTTGAAGGGTCCACGGGATAAGAAACCGGATCGGCGATGTTTTGAGTTGGTCAAAACGCCCGTCTTTTCCAGTTCTATGAATTCGAAAATAAAGGAAACTGGACAGACGCAAAGACCAGATGACAACAAGGAAACTGATGATCAATTCCCTCACACTCGGAGCTTCAGACTGTGCGCCCGCCCAAAGGCTAAACCCGACTGCTGCGAGATAGGTCAAGCCACCCATCAAATCGTAGAAGCGTTCGGTTTTTAGGATGGATGCAGGCACCCATGCTGCCCATTGTGTACCGAAGCAAATCACTGCACAATAGAGGACAGCAGAGGAGCCATTCAAAACGACTGAATTCTTTCCAACAGCATTCACCATCAGGAAGACGATGATCGACGCGACAGCGACCACGATTGTCGTTAATCGCAAATCTTGACGAAGAGAATCCATTGCTAACGCTTCTTCTACTGTCATCGTATAGTTAACAATTCTGTCGGGTTCAATCCAAACCAGGATAGAGGAGAGTCGCGAAGGCGACCTGCATTTTTCTGTAAAAATTCAATGTAAGACGTCGACTGAGCACGTCGCCATTACGACGGACTGCCTCTTTCAGAATGGCATTGTAGGCCATACACATCAATCGAGGTGAGCGCCGAGCGTCTTTGTCAAGCAGAGGAAGAAGGCCAAGTGCGTTGTTTCGGTTCGCGATGACATGATCGATGTAATGGCGCATGAAATTTTGCCAAGCTGGTCTGCTTGCCAGTGTGGGATCGTTGAGGTCGGCGTGGGTAAGACCGAATTTTGCAAGTTCTTCGGTTGGAAGGTAAATCCGATTTCTGCCAAGATCTTCTTGGATGTCCCTCAAGACATTGACGAGTTGCAGAAACAGACCCATCTCAACGGCGTGACGCCGTGCATTGGCATCCGAGTAGCCATAAATTTCGATCAAGCAAAGTCCAACTGTGGAGGCGACGCGATAACAGTAACGGCGCAAATCTTCGAAACGGGCGTATGTGGTCTCGAACAGGTCGTCTTCCATCCCGTTGATCAATTCACCAAGGTGCTCGACGTCGATGGGGTACCGTCGTAAGGTGTCGCTCAGCGCTATGAACACAGGATCAGTCATGGGTTGTCCGTCTTGGATGGCTGCAAGTTGCTCCCGGAAGAACATCAGCGCTCTGAGCCTGTCTTTGTGTTCCTTTTCCGAAAAGATTGGATTGACCTTGCGTTCGCTGAGCAATTGTTCCATCCGAAGCGTTGTGGCTTCGTCCAGATGGGTGAGATTGTGTTCTGGCAACCAGTCCCCGTCAACGATGTCATCGACACGACGGCAGAATGCATAGAGAGCATTGACGGCTCTGCGCTTGGGCTCGGGGAGGTGCCGGAAGGAACGGAAAAAGGAAGACGAGGCTGCCCGGGCGATGTCTTCGCACTCCAGATAAGATCGTTCAAGTCGTTCCACGGAGGAGGTGCCGTTTTCGGACAGAAGGAAACTTGATGTCATGCATAATCACCTCCGCAACAACAACCAACCCCGACTGTCCGTATTTGAACTGTGGTTTTTTCCCGTTGTGTTGCGCTTGTTTTCAATCAGGCCAATTCGGTCCAATCCACGTCTGCTTCGACCATTTCGACTTCGTCGACGTCCATTTGGGCGAGTTGGAGTTTCCCTGACAACTCGTCGTTGACTGCGTGCCAGTAGGAATAGGCTTCAATCACCCAAATTCCAGATTCACGGGTGCCATTACCGCTGCCTTTGACCCCACCGAACGGAAGGTGGGCTTCAGCCCCAGTGGTTGAGTTGTTGATTCCTGTCATACCAGCCTTAATGCCGGTTTTGTAGCGGTATGCTTCAAGGCGATCGTTGGTGTAAATAGCGGATGAAAGACCGTATGGACTTGCGTTTGCAAGGTGGAGGGCATGGTCGAAATCAGTTGCCTTACAGATGGTCACCGCTGGGCCGAACACTTCATCATGGAAGCATTGCATGTCTTCGGTGACGTTGGTGAAGACGTGTGGCCACATGTAGACGCCATCTTCAGCAGTGCTCAAGAAATTCGTTGGTTTGTTGTTGCTCGTGATGCGTCCTTCACCGTGAATCAGGCTTGCTCCGGAGGCCTTGCACATCTCGAGATCGGCGAGGAAGTCCTTGGCGTACTTTTCCGACAGCATAGGGCCGTACAGCACACCATCGTGGACCAGTGAATCACCGATGCGAGTGGACTCAACCTTGGCCATGAATTTGGTCATGAATTCGTCATAAATGTCCTCGTGGAGAATTAGGTTCCCGAGCGAAGTACAGCGTTGTCCTGCAGTTCCAAATGCGCCCCAATAGGCCCCTTCAACAGCGTTGTCGAGGTTGGCAGATGGCATCACGACGAGTGGGTTTTTGCCACCCAATTCAAGTGAGCAAGAAACCAGATTTCGGCCACAAACTTCTCCAATCATTTTTCCGACCTCTGTCGAACCGGTGAAAGAGATCTTGTTGACCTTGCCTTCGTCAACAGCGTCGACGAGGTATTGTCCTGCTCCGCTTCCCTTTCCGTGAACGAGGTTGATGACACCGTCTGGCAGTCCTGCTTCGTGCATGATGCGGGCGAGTGCAAATGAGAGCAGTGGTGCGTCCTGCGGGCTCTTCCACACACAAGTGTTTCCACACATAATGGCCGGAATCATCTTCCAAAATGGAACGGCTGCTGGGAAGTTGCAAGCATTGATGATCCCACATACACCCAGCGGGCGACGGTAGGTGAACAGTTCCTTGTCTGGAAGTTCAGAATTGACGGTTTGTCCGTACAAACGGCGACCCTCGGATTGGAAAAATAGGCATGTGTCAATGGCTTCTTGAACCGAACCTGCTGCTTCTTTGAGGGTCTTTCCGATTTCACGGGTTTCAAGAGCGACAATGGCGTCCTTGTGTTCCATGAGCAAACGTCCCATGTTGCCGATGATCTGACCGCGGGTTGGTGCTGGAGTTGCGGCCCACCCAGGGAAGGCAGCGTGAGCAGCATCGAGCGCATCGTGAACGTCAGCACGAGTTGAGAGAGGGAATTCGCCCAGTGAATCGTTGAGAATTGCCGGATTGATTGAAGTGAAGGTTGCACCGTCGCTGGCAAGCGTCAACTGACCGTTGATGATGTTGTAACCGCGAACAGCGGGTTTTCCATTTGGGTTTTCTGCGGCGAGGAACTCGAGACCTGTTTCTAGAACATGAACCATGGTCAGGCCAACAAAACTCCCTTCTTCAAAGTGATGGAACGAGTGCGTTGAGGTTCAGGGAGCAAGAATCATGAAAAATCGACATTAGGTTAAAAGAGGGTCGGCGTGAAGACAAGGGGGAGAGGCGTGGAATTGAGGTTTAAATGGACTCGACCACGCATCCCAATGAAGTGATACAATGGCCGGAGATGAAAAGACAATGTCCTTGCGAGTTGCAAAAGCGATCCCCTCTGATGTCGGTCACGGCCGTGCTCGAATTTCGGGGGAAAATGACCTGGGCCTCAAGCCAGGAGACATCGTCGAAATCAAGGGCGATAAGCGCTCAACTGCCGCTATTTACTGGCGCAGCCGTCCAGAGGACACAAAGATGGAAATCATCCGAGTCGATGGGATCATCCGTAAAAATGCGGGCGTTAGTCTCGGGGACCGAGTCACCGTCTCAAAAGTCGAAGCAAAAGAGTGCACGAAGTTGGTGTTATCACCAGTGATGGCCAACAAACAGAAGGTCAAGTTTGGCCCGGGCATCGAAGGCTTTGCTCGCCGAGGACTCTCGAAGCGCCCTGTCGTTCAAGGCGACCGCATCTTCATCCCCGGAATGACCCTCTTCGCTGAGGCTTTGCCATTCGCAGTGGTGAACACCGTCCCCAAAGGGATTGTCAAGGTCACCAACGACACGGACATTGTCATCAAAGACGAAACCGTTGATGATGAAGATGCTGGACAATCCGAAGGCATCACCTACGAAGATGTAGGCGGTATCGGCCAGCAACTGCAAAAGGTTCGAGAAATGATTGAACTGCCACTCAAGCATCCTGAACTGTTCCGTCGTCTTGGCATCGACCCACCAAAGGGTGTTCTCCTGCATGGACCTCCCGGTACAGGAAAAACAATGATTGCAAAGGCAGTTGCAACCGAAGTGAATGCTCACTTTAAGTCAATCAACGGGCCTGAAATCATCTCAAAGTATTACGGTGAATCAGAAAAGCAACTGCGCGAGATTTTCGATGAAGCCGCAGAAAACTCACCCGCAATCATCTTCATCGACGAAATCGATTCGATCTGCCCCAAGCGTGAAGACGTCAGTGGTGAAGTTGAACGACGCGTCGTGGCTCAGATGCTGACCCTCATGGATGGCATGCAAGGACGCGATAACGTGGTTGTCATCGGCGCCACAAACCGACGAGACGCACTCGACCCCGCCCTACGCCGACCTGGCCGATTCGACCGGGAAATCGAAATTGGAGTGCCAGACCGTGACGGGCGAAGTGAGATTATGGATGTCCACACCCGTCAAATGCCAATCTCAGAGGATTTCGAAATCAACTGGGTCTTGGACAACACCTACGGTTTTGTCGGAGCTGATCTTGCCGCACTTGTTCGTGAAGCGGCCATGAAGGCTCTTCGCCGATACTTGCCAGAAATTGAACTCGATGAGGAGACGATCCCCCCAGAAGTGCTGGAAAAGATGGAAGTTCGAATGGACGACTTCAAAGAAGCGATCAAGGACGTTGAACCATCCGCTCTGCGAGAAATTTACGTCGAAATCCCAGCAGTCACATGGGAAGAAGTCGGTGGCCTAGAAGAGGTCAAGGACCGATTGAAGGAATCTGTTGAATGGCCATTGACTCAACCGGAACTCTTCGAACACTTCGGCATTAAACCACCTCGTGGCATCGTTCTCTTTGGTGCACCTGGTACTGGAAAGACGCTGCTTGCAAAAGCCATTGCGAACGAGGCTCAAGCCAACTTCATCAGCATCAAAGGTCCCGAATTAATTTCGAAATGGGTCGGTGAATCCGAACGAGCAATTCGAGAAATTTTCAAGAAGGCAAAGCAATCCGCACCGGCGATTATCTTCCTCGACGAATTTGAGTCGATTGCAAGCATGCGTTCCTCGAACTCTGATGGCTCAGGCAGCGATGTTTCAAACCGCGTGGTGAACCAACTGCTTGCCAGCATGGATGGTGTCGAATCCCTTGATGGTGTCATTATCGTTGCAGCAACCAATAGGCCTGAGATGATCGACCCCGCATTGCTTCGCAGCGGTCGCTTTGAGCGAGTGCTCCACGTTCCACCGCCAGACCTTGGCGCTCGTGAAGCAATCTTCAACATCCACAGCGAAGGTATGCCACTCTCCAAATTCTCCATGAAGGACATCATCGGTGGCCTCGAGGGATTCACAGGTGCTGACGTTGAAGCGGTCTGTAGAGAAGCTGCCCTTATCTGCATGCGGGCAAACAAAAAGAAGGTGACCAAGAAACACTTCGAAGAAGCAATCAAGCGGGTGCGACCAACCGTCACCCCCGAGATGTTGGACTACTATCAGAAGATGGAAACTAGACTCACAAGTGGTTTGTCAAACATCAAGCGCAACCGCGACACGAGTTTTGGCATGGAATCAATGTGATGCTTGCATTGCAGGCGACGCATTCATGATGCGGCACATATTGGGAAGGTCACAGAAGGAGGGTCAAATCCGTGGCAATTTTCGCAAGAGAGATCATCGGCAGGGATGTTGTTGACTCACACCAAGAACGATTGGGCGAATTAAAAGACGTCGTCTTTGACACCCCAACGGGCTCTATCCTTGCGTTGAGGGTCAAAATTGAGAACGACATTGACGTCTCAAAACTGCCTTGGGAGATGCATGACGGCTTGATTCAAATCCCCGTGGAAGAAATCAACCGCATAGCGGCTAAAATACACCTTAAACGCTAGTAAAACCCACATTGTCCGAGATTTATCAGGTTTTTTTGGATCATCATGGTTGAGCATTTGTTTGACAAGCAGTCACAACCTTCTAAACCGATGCGAGGGCGTCCTCGCGTCGGAATCTCGCTCCAGTTGGCCCCCTTATGTTTAGCGACCGCAACTTCAACTACCGACGAATCGGTCTTCAAGCCGCGTTTTGGTTTGTGATGTCTTTGCTTTTGCTTACTGTTTTGTTGAATTTTGTCAACCTTTCCAACACCAATCAATTGTCCGCCTACGACGATGATTGGGACGACATGTCAGCATTCAGGGCCGATTTGAAAGACGCTGGAATCAAAACCAGTTCCTTGGTCAGCAGCCCGTTGCTTCTCGCGGACATTGAAGATCCTCGCAACACGACTTACATCGTTGCAGGCGTTGAACGGGACACGCTCTCTCTGCCTCAATTTGATGAGGACGGGTTCATCACAATCGCTGCTGATGACGGATACTCCCCCTCTGAAATTGATGCTATCGTTGAATTTGTGGAAGCAGGAGGAACAGCATTGGTCCTCGATGACTATGGATTCGCAGGCACCATTGCCGAGGCCTTTGGAGTGCGTTACACCGGTTACCAACTCTATGACACAACCTATGTTGAGGAATTGGATTACAACTTCATTTGGATGTGCGTTCAAGCGACACCTTGTGGCATGAATGGTAGCGTCCTTGACGACACCACCATCTCCGTGCACGACCGCTGGAGCGGGAACCTTGGAGAAGGTGAACACCCGTGCAGCATCCTCGACGGGCAAACCATGGCAATCGAAGACGCTGGCTTGTGCGCCCAACACTGGACCGCAGGTGAAATTCAGTACAACGCCACCTACCAAATGCTTCTCAACGACATCACCGCCTTAGAACTCATTCCTGGCACCATCGGTGCACTGCCAGATGTTTCAGTTCGGGCAGTGACCAGCAACGAAGCAACCGTTGACGTTAACGGCGACGGTGAAATTTGGGTTGGTAACGAACAAAATTCCGAAACGCCTGATTTGTGGGGCCAATTCAACCTCAGTTTCGAAGCATGCGCTCGAAGCACATGCGACCCCAATGATGGAGGGCGAATCGTCTTCATGGCCGATGGCTCGGCGCTGATCAACGCCATGTACGATTATGAAGGATTCAATGAGGGTGAGTATGGTCCAACCAACAAGACCATTCCTGCAAACGACAATCGCAAGTGGGCCATGGACTTCATCGCAGAAGCAGTGATGTCTTCTGACCCCACCGAAATTGGGCAGGCATCAGAAACGGCGATGGTTATTTTTGACGAATCACGTCACCCTCAAAACGCACTTCTCGCTGATTCCTACAACACAGTGTACTTCCTTTTGGTGTACTTTACCGGAGAAGGACTGGCTATGCTCTTGCTCTTCTTGGTTCTGTTCGTCACCTTCGAAGCCGTGTTGTTGAAGAAGCGAGATCCAGAGCCATGGCGCCACGTCTTCAGCATCATCTACTACGGGTTTGGTGATGCCAATCGGTACACATATTACGCCAAGAGCGATAAGATTCGCCAGGTGTTCCTCTCCAAAGTCCGCAACCAAAACGGACTGACTCGAGAAGAGTTCCATGCCATGCCGGCAAAGGATCTCGTCGCCCTCATCAACGACCCAGTGTTGGCTAAGTTCGCCATTGAACCCAGTAAATACTCACTGGAACAAACCGTAGCGGTGGTAAAACGAATCAAAGCGTGGGGCAGAACCTGAGGTGAGATGATGTGGACTCGTAAGGCTTCATTCACATTCACCGGGGGTATTGCGCTCGTGCTGATCGGCATGATGATTTCAAACCTCCAAATGATGATTCTTGGGCTGACATTTGTCGCCTTCATCGTTGTCAACTCATGGATTTCCGGGCACGGTGAAGTTGAGGTTCAACGCACGCTCTCTGCAGACAACCTGTACAAGGGCGACGACCTCTATGTCGAACTGCTGGTGACCAATCGCTCAAACAGAAACACACAGCTGTTGGAGGTGTACGACAACATTCCTCACGAAATGAAGTTGAGAAGTGGACTCAATCAAATGCGGCTGAACCTCAAGCCAGGGGAAAGCGCACGAATCCGCTATGTGTTGCGATGCCCGCTTCGTGGTCACTATTCCATCGGTCCTGTTTCGTTGCGTTCACGCAACACATTCAACCTCGGTGTCGATGAGATGTACGTCGACCACCACAGCGACATCGTGATCTTCCCGCAAATCAAGGAAGTTGAGGAGGCTTTCTTGCGCTCTCGAACACCAAAGATGTACACAGGTGCAACAACCCTTCGCACACCTGGCCAAGGTTCAGAATTTTACTCCTTGAGGGAATACGTCCCTGGCGACCCGTTCAAGAACATCAATTGGAAGGCATTTGCTCGGACCGGTGAACTCATGGTCAACGAAAAGTGCAGAGACGCAGTTACTGATCTCTACTTATTGCTTGACAGCCGGGACATCTCAAGAATTGGAACCGTTTTGAAGAACCCACTCGAAATGGGTACGGTGTCCGCAGCCAGCCTTGCTGCTTTCTTCCTCAAGCGAAGAGATTCCGTTGCTTTAGCCATTTTCGATGAAAAGTTATCCTACTTGCCTCCAGACACCGGCGACAAGCAGTACTTCAAGATCCTCAGCGCCCTTGCTGGCGTATCGCCTAAAGGGGCCATGCCACTGCAAGCGGTGACAAACTCCCTCAGCGGCCGCTTCAGCCGCGGTAGTCCGGTGTTCGTCATCTCCTCGTGTGAAGGTGACGGAACAGTGCCTGCGGCCATTCGTGATCTTGTTGGCCGAGGCCACGAAGTGACCGTTCTTTCACCGTCAAGCATTGATTTCGAGCGACTTGTAAGTCGTATTCCACGCATGTCCTATGAAGTGCTCAAGCTCGAACGACAAAACAGACTCACCACGTTAGCAGGATCCGGCGCACAAGTCATTGACTGGATGCCAGACATGGATTTGTCTCAAGCGTTGATGCAGGTAAGGGGGTACTGAGATGGCTGATGATGTTGGTCTACAACGGGACGTCACCGTCGGCGGAGAATACCGCCCGAGAACACTTCATCTCAAATTGCTACGAAAGCAATGGCAAATCATTGCCCTTCAGGTCATAGCAACAGTGGCTTTGGTCGGGATGTACCTTGAAGTGGTCTCAACCTATGTTGTAGGCTCAATCGACCACACCATGCTGTTCGATACGATTGAAGTGCTCATTGGCCAGCAATTGCCAATTGGAGACTTCTTGACGGGTGAAGGAAACACCGGCCTTGGACGGTTCTCTGTACCGCTCATCCTCGGCATGTCTCTTGGTGGCAGCATGGCATTCCTTGCCTTCCAAACTTCAAAGACACAGCAACGAATCAAACTCGGTTTCATCGTCACCTTGATCGTCGTTTTGGTTGGTCGCTTAATCGTTTCATGGGGCTTTGGAATGTTAACTTCCTTCGACCTACGACTTCCAGATGATGGGGAACTCGCCACCCTTGAATGGCCATTATTGATGATCATGTCATTGATGATTCTGTTCATTTATCTCTTACCGGTCATCATGGGCACCCGCGGAATATGGGGACTCTCAAGACGCTCCGTTGCTTGGTCCATTGGATTCACGCTGCTGTTCCTTGGCATTCACGCAATCCTCGCGTTCCCGCTCATCAACGGGCAACTTGGCTCTTATGGTGAGGCGCTTGCCACCGTGGAAACACAATTTACCGATCCCACAATCGGTTTGTTCGGACTGATGCTCGTCACCCAAGAACAATTTGCTTTGATCATGATTGCCGTGCTCATTATGGTGTTCCAAGAATCATCATACGGCGTGATCCGTTACCTCGAGTACGCTTACAGACTCCCTGAATCGTGTAAGAGGGACCCTGAGTATGTTCGCCAAATGGACAATGTGCTCAACACACACCTCAAGCATACCTTTGGTTTCCTAGGTCTGACTGGCATCGCAACCATGGTTGCACTTGGATTCCATAGTGTCTTGTTGGACATCGTTGAAGGATCCACTGGAAGCCAGTGGGCTGGGCAAATTTCAGAATCAATCGAATTGTCCTTGACCTATGGTTTGGTGATTTCAGCACTGATGTTTTTGAGCATCATGGCGTTGTTGCGATTCTTTGTCCCATGGGAGCGGGTTTGGGGACTTGTTAACTCCGTGCGTGGAGAAAGCCCTTCACAACCTGCTGCTGCAACGAAGGATTTCGTTGAAATCTAAGTTTAATCAGAAAGGGTTCGTTGCAAAATTCGCCCCAAAAGTTCTGTTGACAGCATCAGCAGCAATGGCAAGACGCACCAACCGGAGATCGCTGCGAGCCAAGTTGGAGTATCAACAGTTTCCATCACGACTGGTTGAAGGAAAAAAAAGCTCACAATCGCACCAAGGAACAGAAGCCGTTCAATGAACATTGGATAACTTCTGCCGGAGGATTCGTCCCTTGCGATGAGTGTTGTTGCTTCATCCGCCATACAACCACATCACATGTTCAGGTCCGAAAGGCGGGCTTCCAATGCTGCAAGCGCAGGGTCAGGTGCAGTGGTTGGGGCCGGCTCCTTACGGTGCTTCCAAGAAGCATCAAGTTGGGCCAATTCGGCTTCGAGAGCCGCACGTTCATCGCTTTCATCAATGCCCTCTTGGCGCTCTAAAGTGGCCGAAGATGGTGCAGTTTCCGCAGCGGAAACAGACGCATCATCAACTGGAATTGGCATTTCCTCCCAACCTTGTTGGTCTGGGGCGCTTGGCTCTGGCTGAGCGTCAAGCGAAACAGGAACTTCCCCTGCTAAAGAGGACTCCATGGTCACAATCATCTCTTCCTCAACCGGTGTGCGCTGGTTCGCCGGGATGGAATCTCGCTCGTATGGCAGGAGGCCATCGCGTTGGAACTCCCAAAGCATACCTCTTGGCACACCATCAGCTAAGCCAGATGCATCGAGTTGTGTGATCAATTCCTCAAGCACACGCGCTGTGTCTTCAAGCGCAACAGCCTCACCAGCATCGCGTTGGTCGGCTTCGAGGTAAATGTCGTCGAGAGCAACTTGAATCAGTCTGCGGGTGGATTGTGCGATGCTTGGAAGTGCTTCAGGGCGGGTGCAATTGTTGAGCAATGCCTCCACTTCTTCAGGTGGCGCTCCAAGCCGAACAAGTTGTTCCAATACGTTGCGGAGCCGTCGAAGCATGGTGATCGAGCGGTCATAGTCTTCCAGTAAATGCTCGAGGTCCAGAACAACATGACCCACGGTTTCCCCAAGTTGGTGTTCTAAGCGTTGTTGAACCGACCAGCGCGCTAGACCACGAACGGCACCTGCCGTCTGAGGAACTTGACGCTCAAGCAAGGTCATGACTTCACTGGAAAGCAAGTGACGTGGTGTTGCTGCAACATGGTCGACGGTGGATTGGATGACTTGCAAGCCGCGCTCAACCGCTCGATCCAAGAGGGTCACAGAATAGCCGAGGGCACGTGCATGCTCCAAGCGCTCGAGCACCGGTCCAAGTCCATCGAAGGTGTGGGCATCGTCCAGCAGGGCTTGAGCGAGCGGTTCATCTGCAAGTCGGGCTCGTAGATGCTCGGCTTCTTGGATATCTGCAACTGCCGCCTCATGTGCTTCTGAGAGTGCTTCGGCTCTTTCAATCAACGATGCGAGTTCTGCCTCAGCGTGACCTCTTCGGGCCCCTAAGTCGCCCAACTCTCGTAAGATTTGGCGGCGCTCCCCCATGAGTTCCCGCAATTCGGCTTGAACTTGGGCCTGACGTGCCTCATCAGTGGCAAGGCGGGTGCGGTCCTCCTCTGCTCTGCGTCGACTTGCTTTCGCCTCTGATTCGATGGCTGCAAGTTCTGCTGTGTTGGATTTAATTTTCTCATCAAGGAGCAACACCTCTGCTTGAGCACGAGCGTGTCGTTCTCGAGCCGCAGCGACTTGTTCTTGGAGAACATGAAGCCTGCGTTCGTCGTCTTCAGTTTGTTGACGAACAGTGGACAATTGCTGACTGTGGGTGTTGAGTTCTGCATTGAGTTCTGCCTCCTTGAGGGACATATCTTCAATCGCATTTCGCAATGATTCACTGGAATTCGCATCGCCGAGCGCCTTAGCAAGTTCCGCTGCACGCTCAGAAACTTGGTGTTCGAGTTCATTGACTCTTCGAACCAATCGCTCCGCCCTGTTTTCTGCCTGTTCTGCCGAGGCTTGTGATTGAGCGAGTTCAATCTGCATGGTGCTGAACTGCTTGTGTGCATCCTCGAGCGATGACGTTGATTCCGAACGGGTTTCAGATGCCTCTCGTGCTATGATTTGTGCTGCATTTGTTGCCGTATTTGCCTCGCTCAAGCGGCTTTTAAGGGCAGCCTTCTCTTTCTCGAGTTCATCAATTCGGTGATCTGCGGCCTCCAATCGACGGCGCAATCCTGTGTCCACGGCTGATGTTTGAGGCACTTCCCCACCCAAGCCACCGCTGACGACATCGACTGTTTCAGAGAAGATTGCTGTCGCTCGACTCTTCCGAAGTTGCTCCATTCCGATCTCGAATCCAAATAAGTCGTTGAGTTTCCCCTTGAGGGTTGCACGGCGACTCTCAGAGCGCGTTCGCAGTGTCACCAAGAGGTCATGGAAATCATCGAGTTTGAACTCCTCGACGGTTCCCGACTCTCGAGAGATGATGCTCCCCGCAGGAAGACGGTGAAGTTTGAGCACACGGGTGGAATCAGTGAAGGTGAGCATGGCTTCTTCGAGCGATTGCCCATCGGGAGCAGAAACACCAACAGGAATACCACGCGCCAGGAGCACAGACACAGCGGTCGAAGATTGTCCAGATTGCAAATGACCTGTCACCTGTTCGTTAACACCAGCCGCCAGCATCGAGAGAATAGCATCGGGGCCGCCACGGCCTTCACGCAGAACAAAGCCTTCAGGAATTGGTCCGCCACTGGCGCCAATTGCTCCAATTTCCCCATCGAGCACTGCTGCCACGGCCGAAATCAAACGGGCATGGTTGGTGTTCGCTTCAGTCCAAACCCCTAACGAGACGTCGCCGGCTTTCGCTAAGAGAAGAGAACCGTCTTCATGGTGCATGGTCCAATGGCTTCCGTTTGAGAGGCCTTCGTCATCAAGGACGCTGATGCTCATTGCTTCGAGGGTTGAATGGATTTCTTGGGCTAAAACCTCTGGCGTATTTGGTAACTCACCAACGCTGTCGATCAGCATGCCTTGGTCAATGGCGACAGCCCCTCGCACTGTGTCTCTCTCGACAACAGCTCGGAGAACCGAAGACAGGTCACGAGCAAGAAGCCGCAACACAGCATCGCCACGTGGAAGAAGCCCTTGTCGGTCTGAGGGGTGCTCGAACGCCTCGGGAATGGCCTCGGCAACGCTGCCAAGACCGGATAAGGAGTATCCCCCTGCAATGAAACGGCAGTGCTCTTTTCCTTCAAGTTCCTCAAGCCGGAGTCTTGCTTCCTTTCCAGCAAGGAGAAGCTTCCCCTTTCCAGATTCAGCCACCCAGGCGACAATACGTCCCGCACGGACGAGGCGATGGCCGGTAGGGGTTTTTCTCCGTCCAATCCAAGTGCTGATGACGCCATGGTCAAAGGGTTGGATTGTGCCTGCTTCAACAGAAATAGCTGCTTCAATTGGCGTTCCTAAAGGTAGGTTAAACATGATATCATCTCATTGGGGGGTGGTTGCTAAGATTCTTCGATCTCGGTCAAGAGCATGGCGCCATCGTGCTAACCGGCCACCGTTTCCTGACAACGCTACAATTCGCGTTGGTGATGCTACATCAATCATCAGACGTTGATTGCCTTCGCACCAAACTTCGTGCACCGTGCCCAAACCAAGGGCATCCGCAGATTCTAAGGCTGCCGAAATCACATCGACGACATGCTCGAAAGGAGGCATCTCCCCTTCTTCGCCGACGCTTGCGAGAAGCGTTCCGCTGTCATCGATGAGCATAGCTTGCTTAACGCCATCGAGGCGATACAAACCGGCCAAAGCGCGTTGCAACATAGGTGCTCAAACGCTCTGTCACCGTTGTAGGCTTCAAGAAGTTTTGTGCTGACTTCCCCCTAAAGGGGGATTTGGGGACCAAAATCAAATTTCCAACTGGATTTTGGAAAGAAGGCATCGCGGAAGCCTGTTCGACCCTAGTTTTCCGCGCACATCTGGTTTCAATTGCGATCAAGTGATGGCATTCTTTCCCTCGAATTAAGGGGCATCGTGGGCAAAATATTCCAATTGCTAATTTAATTATTCAATTGGAAAAAACAACTTGTCAAACGACCGGAATCGAACAAAGCCTCATCGAATCATCCGTGGAGTTCAAACCTAAGTCGCCCTCCCATCAACCATGGCAGAAGAAACCGAGGTTGGGTTCACCATCCCTCAATGCGACAGTTGCAGTCGCCCTGCCGTTCTCGAACAGGCCTATTCTGGGCGGATCTTGTGCAATGAACACATGGCGAAATCCGTTCGCAAAAAAATCGCAAAGGAATTGAGGCAACAACTCGTGTTACCCAAAGACAAGGACACAACCATCTTTGTGGCGATTTCTGGCGGCAAAGACTCAGCGGTCCTTCTCGATAGCATTGTGGATTTGATTGGAGAACGTCCCGACGTGCGAATCGTCGCAGGCACTGTTGACGAAGGAATCGAGGGGTACCGCCCTCCATCGCTTGAGTGCGCTCAACAACTCTGCGATGCACTCGGTGTTGAATTCATCACTGTCTCCTATCCCGAACTGAGTTTCAAAGAAATGGATGAGGTTGCCCGTCGAATTCCAGGACTGGTCGATGGAAACCCTAGTGCCCCACGCCTACCCTGCTCCTACTGCGGCGTGTTCCGCCGTCAAGGCATCAATCACTTGGCCGACCGAATTGGTGCAGACATCATCGCATTAGGCCACAATCTAGACGATATGGCGCAAACAGTGCTGATGAACATGACGAATGGTGATTTGGACCGAACATTACGATTGGCCCCCCATACGAACAACATGGTCGAAGGCATGGCCCCACGGATTGTGCCACTGCGCTGGATTCCTGAACAGGAAGTCCACCTTTATGCCTTGCATAGAAACCTGCCATTGCATCACGAAGAATGCCCTCACGCTCAAGGTGCCTTGAGATGGAGGCACCGAGAGATGGTAGCACAGATGGAAGCTGATTCCCCCGGAACTCGACACGGCTTACTTCGAATGGCAGACAACATCAAAGCGCTTCGCAACAAAGGTCCTGAAGATGGATCGAGCCTCAAACCACCGACGCCTTGTCCTGAATGTGGTGCAATGACCTCGGGAAGTCAATGCAAAGCCTGTGATTTCCGCGCCTTGCTCAATGATTGAATCACAGAGCGTTCTTGACCAATTCATCAAGATCCTGAGGTCGGCCACAATAATGACAACGAAGGTGCAGGGGGTCTCGGCTCACAACGCGGAGTCGGTGAGCAAGTGGTTCCCTTGAGTTTGTCGTGATGCAGTTAGAGAAAGTACACCGCACCACATTGACCACTTCTTCACCCAAGTTGATGGACAATTTTTCCGCCACCACATAGGCCCGAATGATGGCCACGTGGGCATCGGGAGCGACCAAAGCCAACCGATCGAGTTCAGTTTGTGTCAATTCTCTATCCTCGACTTTGATGATGTCTTTTGATCCAAGTTTCTTCGATGGAACGTTCATGACCAGGGAAACCGGCACGGAGGTCTCACCTGCAATACCCAGCATCTCTAGGACTCGGAGCGCTTGTCCGGAAGGAACGTGATCGATAACGGTCCCGTTCCGGATGGCTGTGACCCGTCGCATGCTTTGTTCGTTCGACATCACAAAGCACCCCCTGCTGAGGAAACATCTGCAGGTACAGCAACGCCAAGAAGCCTGCAAAGCAATGCCATTCTGGCGACCACGCCATTGAACGCTTGCTCGAAGTACCGAGCGTGGCGTGTTGAATCAACAGAAGGGTGAATCTCGTCCACACGAGGAAGAGGGTGCATGATGATCATGTCTTCTTTCACATCGGCAAGGTGTTTGGCGTGGAGTTTGTATGCTCCAGCGCATCGAGCGTATTCGTCTTCATCAGCAAAACGTTCCTTTTGGATTCGAGTCATGTAAACCACATCTGCATCGTTGATTGAACCGTACAGGTCTTCAGTTTCCGTGACGTTGGCGCCATGCCCTTGGAGATCTGACACAATCTCTGCCGGCATGCGCAAGAGACCCGGGCTTGCAAAAATCAATTCACAACCGAACCGTGTAAGAGCGTGGGAAAGGGAGTGGACTGTTCGCCCATAGCGCAGATCACCTGCAAGAACCACTTTCAAGCCGTCGAGTTTCCCGTGAGCCTGTCGAATGGTGAATAAATCAAGCATGGTTTGTGTTGGATGGTTACCTGCTCCATCCCCGCCGTTGAGGATTGGAACGCGTGCTGCGTCTTGAGCGTACTGAGCTGCCCCTTGACGTGGATGGCGCATGGCGATAATGTCAGTGTATCCATCGACCATTTGGATGGTGTCATAGAGCGTCTCGCCTTTGACGACGGAAGATGTCTTGACATCCCCGAGGTTGACTACGCCGCCACCAAGGCGCTTCATAGCGGTCTCAAAGGACATCCGTGTTCGTGTGCTGGGTTCGAAAAACAGGTTGCCCATAATTCGGCCTTGCAATAATGGGAGGTATAATTCCCCCTTTGCGACGGGAAGAAGCCGTTCAGCATCGTCTAAGATATCGAGGATTTCCTCATTTGTCAAATCATCCATGGTAATGAGACCGGTCATTGTAAGTCCTCTCTCCTAAGAAGGCGGTGAACGACACCCATGAACATTCCCTTCAAGTTGGTTCAAAAAAACCCTACATTTTCATGGCGATTTGGATTGGAAGTGTGAGATTCAATAAGCGCATCAAAGCGGAGTGATTATCACCATCCCGTCGAAGTCGGTTGCATGGTGGACGCTTGGGCCGATGTCGAAACAGCCATCGAATCTGCTGTTGCGCAACGGCAACAACGGCTTGACCGCCTGACAAGTGCGTCAGCATTGGCTTTGCTGACAGGAGCGCTGTGGCTCATGTGGCCAAGCCTCGATGCTGCCATCCGAGGCGAACCAGGCTTGCTCAACGGTTTGGGGTTCCCATTGATGGTGATCGTTTGGGGGCTCATCATCCAAGATCTAGCCGTGGATGATCCACGCGCCCGGACCCGAGTCGGCTCAGCCGCAAGCCTTGCGTGGCCAGTGCTGTTGGTAACAGCAAGCCAATCGCTTGACTTGAGTGAACCGAGCATGGTTGTGGGATGCGTGTTGTTAGCACTCGTTGCCTTTTCATGCATGAGCGCTTCAAAATCAGTCCTCCAAGGTGGACTTGACGTTTTGCGATGGCGGGCAATCATGACTGGGCTTGGAACCGTCATTGCCGTCTCCCTTTTCGCAGGCAGCACGCCCGAATCGATGTCCTATGAGTGGCTGGCATGCATATTGGCGCTGATCTTTAGCAGCGCTATGACGGCTTACATTTGGTTTGTCGGGGACGATCAACGCCAAGTTAGGAAAGAATTCAGCAAAAGACTCGATGACATGGAAGTGCGTTTGCTTCAACTCAAAGCGAGTGGAGCAGCAGTCGATCAGGCCTCCAGCTTGATCATGACGGCAAGGGAGGAAGGCCACAGCGACCCAAAGCACGGCATGAATTTGCTCAACGAAGCAGAAGACAACATCGAACGTTCCCTTTCCCTCTCCGGTGATGTAGAGGCCATTCGGGAAGATGCACGTTCAAGCATGGAAAAGGCCGAGGCCATCGCCCCAACTGCAAAGCGACCACGAAAATCCTTTGACATGGGTGAGCGAGAAGTCAACTTAGGTTCCTTGCGCGAAGGAGAACTCTTGTTCCGACAAAGCAAAAAATACGCCAATGAAATCATTGAATGGTGGGCTGTTGCAGAAAAAGCCATTGCTGAGGCGGGAAGACAATTGCAAGGCAAAGAGGGTGAAAGCCTTGCACACCTCAAGGAAATGCTGATGGATGCGAAAAAGAAACTCGCTTCTGAAGCCCCGAAAAAAGCCTACGAGTTTGCTGTCGTCATCCCTGCTCAATTGGCAGCAGATGACGATGCACTTGACAAAGCTGCAGCATCGCTTAAGGAAGCACATCGCCAACTCAAACAAACCGATGGACTGAACACAGAAGCGATGATTGAACGACTCCATCAGGCCGAAGGTGCGCTTGAAGCGGGCAACGCTGGACAGGCAATCGGATTAGCCGATGGGGTTGTGCGATCGATCCTCCATGAGCGTGAATCGATGGACACCGTACAAAGAGCCCTCCGTCAACGCAAGAAACTCGTTGCTCAATACCAAGCACGTGATGATGCCAAGGCTTGGGAACAACGTATGCTGGACATCGAAAAGGCTGCTGACGAGCGACGGTGGAGCGAAGGGGCTGAACTGCTCGCTTCAATGAATCAGGACCTCGATATGGAAGGAAAGGCAAGCGAGGAAGCATTGGAACTTCACGACTTCGTCATGGACGAATGGCGGGTCCTGCGCAATCAGTGTGAGGCGAGTGGAATCAAGGTGAGCGATGAAGATCGACGGGCCACGGAAGAAGCAATTGCACGAGCGACTGAGGCTTTAGGTGTCAGCAGAATTGAAGATTGTTTGACACAGTTAGGGGCGGCAGACGCCTCTATGGAACGCTTGAAACGACGAATTTGAAGGCTCTTAAAGGTCAATCAAGCCCTTCGAATGGATGGTTTTCAGGTCGATTCCACCCGGGAACCCAAGATCGACTGGCATGCCACCCAATGTGACAATGATGCCACTCAGGTGAAGGTACAAGCAAGGAGGGAGATTTTCCTGATCGACTTTAGCCAACATCTTCCAACCATTGGTGCCTTTTTTGGAGGCGATGGTCAATTCGTTGGCAGGTCCATGTGCAATCCAGGCATTGGCCGACCAAGCATGCTGCCGTTGAGATTTCTTCTTGAACGAAGGCGGGGGCGACACCACATGCTTACGGTGCCAAACAGCATCGATGTTCAATCCTGATTCAGTTGCCCATTCCATATCAGTCAGTTCACTTGGTGCGGGTGAGGTCAGTCCTGAGCGGGCCAAATAGCCAACAAGGGCACGAAGGTGTGGGTGTCGACCATGCTGTTCAGCAAGGCGTTCTACCATAGCCACGGCGGTGTTCATCCGGCCCGCATCGAGGTGCAATAAACAACGCACAACATCCCCGTGAACCCAAGTTTCAATCTCGTTTTTCTTGATGAATCGCTCGAGCAGATCAAGAGCGTCTTCACTGTCTTGAGAAAGTCGCATTCTGGCTATATCTCCCAAGAGAAAAAGTCGCCCTGCTGGTGAGTCGATGTACTTCAAATCAGTTCGACTTGTGTTGCTCTCAAACCGATGGATTAAGTCGATGTTGCGTCGCATGATGCTGTCCATCGACAACAGGGGTTTGTACCGTTCGTTCAACGACCTCGATTTTGGACCAAAGACGCTTGCAACCCATTGAAGTCGAGCGGATTCAATGTCATCTTCGGGAAGCATGTTCAATCGAGGCTTGGCCTCGGGAAGGTCCCGTTGAGCAAGGCTTGCTGCTGAGAGCATAAGTCGGGCGAGTGCTGCTTCCTTGCCACCTCGTAAAGCCAACAACGATACCGCTTCTTCTTCAGCTTCATTCCATCGACCAAAACCGGCATAGAGGGTCATGACAGCCTTGGTTTTTCGTCCAAGCGCCAATCCATCAAGCGCATCGCCATGCCCCTTGAGAACATCATCAAATTGACGAAGCGCTCTCACCCAATCATCGCCAGCCACCAATGAGGTGAGGGATTGTTTTTTGAGGTAAATGACATCTTCCATTTCCGAAAATTTCGCACGGTTGTCTGCAACAGCAGCATCGAACGTGATGTCTTCAAGTTTTGATCCAACCCTCAACGATTTTGTCCAGATGGTAAGGAAGGCAATTTGCCCACCAGAGGCAAGCATCCACGTCAATTCTTCGAGGGCATCCTTGGTCAAAATGGAACAAACGGTCGAATCCCAAGTGCCACATTGAGAGCCTTGTGGGAGGAAACTAGAATCCCAAAAGGTGATCATACCAAGGGCGAGCAAAAGCATCGATTGACCAGCAAAACCTGTGAAACAGAAATTCAACACTTTCGCTTGTTGAGAGGTTTCGGCCCGCAGCAAGCGACTGTCTGCTAACTTAATTCCGCCTGCCCCAGAAACATCTTGCACATCCAAAAACAGGATTCGGGCCACTTCGTAGACGAAAAGGAAACCGATGATGGCTACGTTAAGCAACAAAAACAGCAGAACCATCGATACAATGGGCACTCGAATACCCTCGACTGGGATAAACGAAAAGAGTTCGATCAAAGCGAACCCTAGAATGCCACCTTCCTCCATGAATGTGGTTTGTTGACGGTATTCCGGCAATTCAAGCACTCTGTCAGAATGCAACAAAAGATTTGGATCGACCAGAAGAACAACCAGAGAAATGAGTGTATTGAGCGCTACGAAGGGCATGACGACGAGGTTGAAGTTAACGATTTGAGCCACTGCCTGTTGCTTAGCATTGGGAACGTGATTGTGAAACGGAGAAGGCTCTCCACCTGCAATTTTCATAGAGGATTGACGCAGCGCCCGCCAAGAGGACCCAAGGATTCGCCCATAGGCGAGGACGGAAGGGGAAAACATGGCAAAGGCTGCGATGCTAAAGCGGCGGTTATCTGGCACTTCTGCAATCCCGAGCATGACGTAAAGGGTGGCGACCAGTGCTGCCCAGACGAGGAGCAACAGGACGTAACTGTAACTGCGCCAAACGCTTGAATCTTGAAGTGAAGCACGGTCTTGTCCGATGGGTTTGATCACTTGTGCGCCCAACGATGAACCGCTTGAGACAAATGCTGGCAAGGCGATGAACATCAAACCAATGGCAACAGACGGTGCATGGTACCCTTCAGAAAAACCATACTGGGTCATCAAAAATTCGAAGAGAAGAATCAACACTCCAACCAAGGCAAACAGATAGGTGGTCACACCAAAACGCATGCCTGGTGATTGAAGCAATGTTCTTGCTTCATCAACACTGCGGGTAACTTGGTGCACTTCATACCGCAGTTCACCAGTTTCAAAGGCCACCTGTAAGCCTTGTAACTGACGAGGAACAACCTTCGTCCAAAAGAACCACGCAGTTCCCGCGGCTAACAGCATAGGCACCACAGCGGCAAGGGAGAATCCCTCAACAATCGGTGGTGCTGTCAAAACGATCTCTCCCGTCAATCTTCTTCTTCCACCACGACAATGGACGGCTGGGCTACTTTCGCCTCGATTTCATTCAACAATGCAGCCACAAATTCGTCAAGTGCCATACCGCTGATCTGGTCACCGTTTCGAGCACGTAGACTGACGGTTCGGCCCTCGGCTTCACCATCTCCGACAATCACCATGTATGCAGGTTGGAGTTTGCGATGGTTACGGATTTTCTTCCCAACGGTGTCATCGCCATCATCCACTTGAACTCGAATTTCGTGTTCCTTCAGGGCTGTTGCAACTTCTTGGGCGTAGGCTTTGTGCTTCTCCGAAATCGTGATGATGTGCACCTGGGTTGGGGTGAGCCATGTTGGGAATTTACCTGCAAAATGCTCGATGAGCACGCCACAGAATCGCTCCATTGAACCGAAGGGAGCCCGATGAATCATCACTGGGCGGTGTATTTCTCCATCGCTGCCCTTGTATTCCAAACCAAAACGTTCTGGAAGGTTGTAGTCCACTTGGACGGTTCCAAGTTGCCATTCACGTCCAATTACATCCTTGACCACGAAGTCAATTTTTGGACCATAAAAGGCTGCTTCGCCCTCTTCTTCGGACCAATTGACGCCAAGGGATTGTGCGGCTGCTCGGCAGGCTTCCTCAGCCTTATCCCAACGCTCGGATTCTCCGACATACTTGTCTGAATCCGAATCTCGTAGGCCAACACGAACCCGATAATCCGTCATGCCGAGTTTCTCGAAGATGATCTGAACCAATTCGATGCATCCAAGGACTTCTTGGGCAATTTGGTCTTCTGTCACAAACAGATGTGCATCGTCTTGAGTGAAACCCCGCACACGAGTTAATCCTGAAATCTCACCGGACTGCTCCCAACGGTAGACGGTCCCAAATTCGGCGAGTCTGAGGGGCAAATCCCTGTAAGAGCGTTGCTGAGAGGCGTAAATTTTCACGTGATGCGGGCAATTCATTGGTTTGAGCATGTAACCGTCAATATCGCCAGTTTTCATCAGGTTCGACAACTCGCCACAGGTGCAGCCCTCATCGGCCAGTTTTTTCATCAGTTCTCGTTCGACAAGCGGAGGGTATTGAGAATCTTGGTAGTAAGGGAAATGCCCAGATGTCCGGTACAAATCCAACTTGCCAACATGAGGCGTGAACACCTGTGAATAACCCTGGCGGCGGAGATGGAAGGAAATGAAGTCCTGCAGTTCTTGACGGATGATGGCCCCCCTTGGCGTCCACAAGATGAGACCTTGGCCCACCTCTTCATCAATATGGAACAACTGCAAATCCTTTCCAAGTTTACGATGGTCTCTCTTTTTGGCTTCTTCAAGGCGGGTCAAAGTGGCCCTGAGAGCTTCCTTTGAAGGTTCAACGATTCCATAGATCCGAACCAATTGTTCTCGATCTTGGTCGCCTCGCCAGTAGGCAGAGGACACACTGGTGAGCTTGACATGCATCAAGCGGGAGGTGTTTGGAACGTGAGGCCCAAGGCACAAATCATACCAGTCATCTTGCTTGTAAATGGTGGAGCCTCCACCGTCTTCGATCTTGTCACTGATGATTTCCAACTTGTATGGATTGTCTGCAAAATGGTCTTGCAGTTCATCATCCGAGAGTTCCACGCGTTCGACCGTGAAGTTCTTTCGAGCCAATTCCTGCATTTTTTTCTGAATCGGTTTCAGATCTGACTCTGTAATGGCCTCCATTGCAAAATCGTAGTAGAAACCTCGGTCAATTGCAGGGCCAATCGTTGGTTTTGCATCCGGATAGATGGCCATCACTGCTTGGGCTAAGAGGTGTGCTGCGCTGTGCCTAAGGATGTGAATCCCTGCATCTGATTCAGAACGGATTCCTTCAACTGAGCAATCGTGGTCAAGCGCACATGACATGTCGCGTTCCACGCCATCGACAACCGCTGCTAAGCAGCCGTGCTTTCGACCAAGCGCATCTGTGATGACTTCTGCACAGGTGATTCCTGATGCATACTCATTGACCGTTCCATCTGGCAAAGTGACGTTGATGAGTGCCATAGCGATTACTCCTCAACCCCTACGGGGTTGCTTCTCCCTCATCAAACCACCACTCTTCAGGGTGTAAAATTGCCTTTCCTCGCACCATGGGAGAAGCGGCGTTACCACGGGAATTTTAGATTCCAATAAATTCCATCAAACAAAATGCATTGAATGCCGAGCAAAACTGAACCAAGGAGCATAGCACCTCCACCGGGCACATCGTCTTGGTAGGCTGAATACGCAAGCAGACCCATCATGATGTTCCCAATGCAAGCGAGCAGTAAAACCCCCACAACCAGAATTGCAGTCCAGTTGTAATCGTGGTCAATGTGGTAGATTGTAGCCTCAAGCCAAAGCGAACTCGGGATGACGAGCAAGGCGAAAGCGAGCAAAAGCCGCCCTCCACCATGGCCGTCGGATGAACCCCAAGGCCAGCGTAAATCGGCGATCACAGCAGCGTCCCTTTGATACAGGATGATCCACCAATACATCAGGAAACCAAAGGCGGCCAAGAACATGAAAGGCACGATGAATTGGGCTTGAGACCAAGGAATGCCTCCCCAAAGGGCGGCTGTGTCAGAAGCATGTGAAACTCCGTAAGCATAGGAGACCAAAACCAAGGTTCCAAAGATGAAAATGAACATTCGTAGCACTTGGCGGGAAACCTTCATGCCTTTTGGAAGTGGATTTGATTGATAAGGACCTGTATCACTCTTACCATTCCACGTCGAATTCATCACCAATTGTGCTTGTGGCATCCTTCGAAACCAGCGTTTTTACCTCGTCCGCCTGTTTTTCTGGTTTGGCTTGATTTGTTGGGTTGGCCACGACAAATTCTTGACGATCTTCCACAGCCTCGAATTTTTGATTGTAAAGGATTGGTTGTGCAGGTTCTGGGGGTTGTGGCTCAACTGAGGCGGCGTTGTGTTCTGGTGTCGGTTGAAGGTTCGCCTCTCCAATTTTCAATTCGGAAAACCCCTTTTCCAAGGCCTCTTCCAGCGACGGCGCTCGCTTCGGTGTCTTGCTCATGGTGAGGACAAGTCCCGCTGAGCCCATCAATGCTGGGGTATTCGGCCTCATTCATTCCTCTTCTTCACCTTCAAAGGTAACCTCGGGGAGGAAGGAAAGAATGGTTCCAAGGATACCCGCAACCAAGACATACTCCCAAGCAGCACCGGTGTTGATGGCTGGCTCCAAAGCCTCAGTGCAGAACTCGAGCATGTTTGAAGCTGAAGCATTGTAGGCGTCCCAATCAAAATCATCGCCCCACACACCAATCTGCGTTGTGATCATTTTGTAGAGCCCCACTGCGGCGCTAACTGCAGCCCCTAGCCTTAACCAAAGAATGCGCTTAAATCTGGGAGATGTCCACCAAATACGCATAGAGACAACCGTCACAAGCAAACACCAATACACACCGTTGTAGAAAATATCCATGGCATAATGCCCGTGCATTGGACCGTCGGTATCCCAAGGGACGGTTCCGATTCGGATGCATGAAAACGCACCGATGAGGCCTGGGAAGACGGCCAAATGGTTCAATCCATGCCACAAAGAGCCGTGCTCACCATCATTGATCCGTTGGGTGTTCATGGAATGTAATTCCATGACAATCCAGAACACGAGAAATCCGCTCAAAAAGGTTCCAGCGGTGAAAATTGTGTCTCCAGGTTGATACAAATCAAAATCTGAAATGTATGGGAGCCATGCACGACATCCATTCATCAACCATGTCCCATAGCCAAGTAAAATCCAGGTTGTCGTGGAAATGACCATCGTCAAAATAGCCGTTTTTCGTCGCTGGAGATGGTCCATGCGCCTCGGGCATCAAAGGTGTTCTTGAGAACATCGTTGGACAACCATTCGCACAGGCCTTCTTGAAGGAGAACACTCACGACTCACCATGCGCATCGGGGTGGTTGTCAATCCTGACGCCGGACTCGGCGGGAAATTGGGATTCAAAGGAAGCGATGGGCGTGCTTCAGAAGCACGGGCAGCGGGTGCTGAAGACCGAGCAGGACCCCGTATGAATCATGCACTCAATGCCTTTTCCACCTTATTGCAAGGCTCGCTTAATCGAACCGAATCGAACATCACCCTCGTAGGCTGGGAAGGCCGTATGGGTGGCACTTGGGTGAGCGAACAAAACGACAAACTCTCTTTCGAACCCATAGGGACCACACCAGAGACAACGGCAGACAGTGACACACATGACTTGGTTTGTGCACTAGTCAAGGCCGAGGTTGAAGCCATCCTCTATGCTGGTGGCGATGGCACAACGAGGGACATTGTCAACGCTTTGGAAAGCATGGGAGCAAAGGCACAGGAGGTGCCCCTCATCGGCGTGCCCGGTGGCGTGAAAATGCATTCAGGTTGCTTCGCGACCACCCCAAAGGCAGCAGCGGAAGTAGCTCTATCGTTCATCCTCGGGGATTTGCGCTGTGCCATCACTGAAGTCATGGATTTGGATGAAGACGTCTACCAAGAAGGCGTTTGGAAAGTGAGAATGTACGGTGAAGCATGGACTCCTTCAAGCCCTCGTTTCATGCAAGGTGCCAAAGAACAGGTGGAGCGATCAAGCGAAGTTGACACCATCGAAGGGCTTGCTCATCACGTGCAGACCTTGCTCGAAGACAACCCTGATTTGATGATTGTCTGGGGCAGTGGGGGCACATTACGCCGAATGGGTGAACACGTCAATCTCGAATTAACATTGCTAGGCATCGATGCTCAAGGTCCGGACATTGATGGGCAACGCACACTCTATGCCGATCTGAATGAGCAGGATCTGCTCAGTGTGTTGGCCAAACACGTGGATGAAAATGGCGCACCTAAGCCCAGACTCCTCCTCCTTTCACCGATGGGGGGGCAGGGCTTTTTGATTGGAAGAGGGAACCTCCAACTTTCCCCTGAGGTGTTGCGGGTCATCGAATTTGAGAACATCTTGGGCGTTGCGACTCCAGCAAAACTCATCGGTTTGCAAGCTGTCAGAATCGACACTGGAGACCCTGAACTGGATTCTGAATTCCAGGCCAAGCGGTTTGTCAAAATATTACAGGGCTTCAGAACCACAAGGCTGATCCGAATCGAAGAGGCCTAGAGCTGGTCTTCGTCTCACAGTTGGTTCGTGGCAGCCTTGAGCAAACCAAGGAACGGAGGGCTTGGTCGGCCAGGTCGACTTTTGAATTCGGGATGATATTGCACTCCAACGTAGTAGGGGTGCCCGTCAAGTTCGAAGATTTCACAGCGTTGCCCCGTTTCATCCTTCCCAACAAACATCAAGCCTGCTTCCTCGATTCGTTCAATCAAGTCAGGGTTGACCTCGTAGCGATGCCTG
>DAPR01000070.1 GCA_002502605.1 Euryarchaeota archaeon UBA258 | reverse complement strand
TGTCCCGTTCGAATAGGTTTCAGATTGTGAGATAAAATCATCCAATGCCCCACCAGCACTTGTGGCCCAACCATAGACCAAATCAGTCGACTCATTGCCACTATCTACGCTTTTCACATGGTTCTGACCCGTCAACTGAATGGGATCTTGGACCAGCCCAACACCCATCGATGAAAGCACAAGAAGCAACGAAAAGAGTGCAGTCGTAGCGCATCGCATGCATCAACGGTTTGACTTATTGCATTTGAAACCCCGCCTTTTTCGTACCCTATATGTTCAAGGATGAACCACACCACCGAGGCTCATGGGCCCTCCTAAAGGTGTATGGCGTCAATCGCTTTCACCCTCCGAGAGTGAACAGGTCATCACCAACCTTCTTGATCTCGACCGATGGCCGTCATGGCACAGTTCTGCAGGTCGAATTCTCTCGGAAAAAACGGGAGTGCTTAGTGAAGGGCAGCGTTTTGATTTGCATCGTCTTGAGCGGCAACGGCTGATTGAAGACATGTGGTCCGTGAAATCCATTCGTTCGAGCGAAACACCTCGATTTCTAGAGATCGAATTCCTGTGGCAAGGTCAACAGAGGGAAGGCAAACCCCTCGGGACTGCGCTTTCCAACCTTAGCATGACGGTTACAGTCTGGGCTGAGGAAGGAGGTGGTGTTGAAATTGCCTCATGGTGGGACGTCCCTTGGTGGGCGAAATTCATGAAGGGCCGCGTGAACCGCCTCCCCCGTGCAATGGCTAAACAATGGCTGAAAGACGCATGCAGTGGCGCAACCCGACCAATCTTGCCATCGCAAGAGGCCTTTCTCACCGAATCAGAATAAAGCGAGTGTTCATGGAGCCTCGACGCGGTCAGCAGCACATGAGCGGTGAAAGTGGCGACGGCAATCGTCCCAATTCCTCCAAAAAGCGTGGAAAAAGCCGCGACCATTCACGAAGAAATAGCGGAAATAGAAACCGCAATAATCGGCGACCAAAGCGGTATGGAGGCCCATCAATCTCCTCGCTCAAAGAACGCCATGCTGAACGAATCACAGCAATGGACCAGAAAGCAAACCAACGGTTTGAGCAAAGCGAACGCCCTATGGGTTTCCCTGAAGATTTGGACGAACCACAAACGTTCCATTTCACTTGGGACACCAATCCAGTGCCTCTCAAGGACGAGGAAGCCTTGGCCAAACAAGTGCTCCGAAAGGGAGAGTTTGGCTGGCTGGATGATGCACGTGTTGACGAACTGGCTCAAATTGTCAAAAACCATAACATGACGCTCGACCAAGCGCTTTCGCTGCGTTCGGCACTGATGCAACAGAAAACGGTGTATGGCCATGGAAGGTTGCGTTCTCGAGCCAAAGACATGCTTCGCCTTTATCGAGAAGGCGTTTCTGTTGTTGACATCTCTCAACGCTTCGATGGCCCTCCAATGAATGTGTTTCGATTGATTCTAGCTGAGATGCGATGGTCGAAAACCAAAATCAAGGAGAGTCTTAGGGAACCAAGTCGCCTCAAACAAAGGGAGCGCGACGAATTTGAAGCAGCAGAAGCAGCAGACCGAGTTTCAAACGTGGACCAAGGTGAATCACAAGAAAAAGCCGACTTGTTCGAAGATATTCTTGCGGATTGGTTCGAAGAGCAGGGAGTTCGTCTGCGCCGTCAGCCAGAAATGGTGAGGGAACAAAAACAGGAATTAGGCCGCCCGGTTCGCACGCCAGACATTCTGTTCTTGGACCACGTGCACATCAACGGCAGTCCGGTTGCATGGATCGATGCCAAACATTTCTACGGCGCGGATGTCGAATTCCAAAGAAAGAAAATGGCCAAGCAAATGGACCGTTATATCGAGGAATGGGGCAGCGGTGCTGTGGTCTACCGTCACGGCTTTAGTGCGAATTTGTTCATGGCAGCCTGCACCCTTTTAGACGCCAATGTGCTTGATTTACAGCCATTGGATAGCGACGAAACATCAGCCTGAAATATTTGTTTCCCGAACACCAAATTCAAGGGTTCTCAGGGCATCAGCGATCAGCGTAATTTCTTCAGATTGAAGCGGTTCATCAAGCCGTCTTGGAAGCACGGCAACCGATACACCAAGCATGCACAATCGCACATACACCCGTGTGTGGAGGCCAATGCTTCGTAAGGCATCCAACACAGCGCTGTTGAGGGACATCCGCTCTGGCTCCTCTAGGAGTCCAGAAGCTTGGGAGAAGTTCCTTGATTGCAACATCAAGTCACTCCATGCATCAGCGTTCCATTCGTTTAATCGAAGGGTGCGAACGGCCTTTTCTCCCGCTGCAGAAATGGTGCGTTGCCATTGAGGGTCATCGATGTACTTCGATGTGTGTCTGGCTTCATCAGGTTTCCACACCAAGACAATTGGTTGTGAGGAAGGAAATCCAATGGCCTTGCCGCCAGCTCCAGGCGCCCCTGGTTCAAGCCTCAGCTCAATGCCTTGTGCGGCGATACCTAGCACGTCACCAAGCCCGCCGCTGTGGATTCGCTCGATTCGATGGGCGACACGAAGGTATTGGTCTTCTCGACCGATCTTGGAATGAGCGTGAAGCGCTCGAGCGACAGCCACCAATCCTGCTGCAGACATACCAAAGCCTTGGCTTGTTGGCAGAGCAAGCACGACCTCGATGTCAAACGCCTCTGCTGGATTGAGCAAACGGGCATCTCGCAGCCCTTCGATCAAATCGATGTAGAAATGCTCGGAGTGTTCGATGGGTGTGCCTTGCATTGACACAATGTTCAATCGAACATCGCCTGGCTCCACTGTGCTAGGGCGTCCGTCAAGACCCGAGCCTTGGGATAATTCAGCAGGTCTGTCTGGTGCATTCGTCCCCACATGACGTACGGTCGCTTCAACTCCATCGACGACGTTGAAACCAGCCCCTCTGCTGCCTTGAGATCGAGCAAGCCGCGCTTCTTTCCAAATCGAGAACAGCAACGTGATGTGGCCGCCGCACGATACCGTGTAAGAGGCCATACTGGTCCCTTCAAGACGTAGAACTTGAACGCTTGGGCGCTCTATTCCAATCAAAGGGTGTTGGTTGGAACAGCGCCGTATGCGTTGTCATGGGCCTCACCATCAACAATCATGAGGTAAAGAATGTAAAAAGTCCCAATTCCGGTGAGAACCCAAAGGACATTCCAACCAGATTTACTATGGTCATGCAATCTTCGGAAGATAACGCATAGTATTGGAAGAAACAAACCAAGGTTAAGAGCAAAACTGATCCACGCCGGGTCTGAGAGTTCGGGGCCAAAAATGATAGCATCCAAAAAACCG
>DAPR01000020.1:30643-59310 GCA_002502605.1 Euryarchaeota archaeon UBA258 | reverse complement strand
ATTTTGTGATGCTTTCAGTTTGACCAATCAATGAATCAACGCTCATTGAAAGCGATTTCAAACAAGAAAATCAGACGGTTCGTGTGAAGGCTTGGATGCCGGTGATGTAGCGTCCAAGGATCAAGTTGTGAATGTCATGGGTGCCTTCGTAGGTTTTGACCGACTCAAGGTTGGCCATGTGTCGCATCACCGGATATTCATCAAGAACACCATTTGCGCCGTGGATGTCACGTGAAACTCGAGCGATTTCAAGAGCAATGTCCACATTGTTCATCTTCGCAAGCGAGATTTGCTCATTGAACCACGTTCCTTCGTCTTTCTTTCGACCGAGATGGTAGGCCAACAGTTGACCCTTCGTGATCTCACGGAGCATCCAAGCCAACTTGTTCTGGACCAGTTGATAGGAAGCGATTGGGTGATCAAATTGAATGCGGGACAAGGCGTAGGTCTTAGCGCTGTGGAAACAGGCCATTGCAGCACCTAAAGCGCCCCATGAAATTCCAAATCGAGCGTTGTTCAAGCAGGAGAAGGGGCCACGGAGTCCCTTGACGTTTGGAAGCATTCTGTCCTTTGGAATTTTGCAGTCTTGGAAGACGAGTTCACTGGTGACGGATGCCTTTAGGGAGTGCTTTCCTTTCATCTCTGGAGCGGAGAATCCCTCATCGTCTTTCTCAACAATGAAGCCTCGAATAACGCCATCAAGCTTGGCCCAAACTACGGCAACATCAGCAATGGTTCCGTTGGTGATCCACATCTTTGCCCCGTTGAGAAGGTAATGGTCGCCCATGTCTTCTGCCTTGGTGATCATGTCACCAGGATTGGAACCATAATCTGGTTCTGTGAGTCCGAAGCAGCCAATCCATTCACCGGATGTCATCTTTGGAAGATAGTGGTTTTTTTGTTCTTCAGAGCCAAAGTCCCAGATTGGGTACATGGCTAGCGAGCCTTGAACAGAGGCAAAGGAACGCAATCCTGAGTCGCCTCGCTCGAGTTCTTGACAGATGAGGCCGTAGGCAACATAGGACAATCCGGGGCACCCATAGCCCTTGAGAGGTGCGCCGAGCACACCCATTTCACCAAGCGCAACACGCCATTCATCAAGGAAGATTCCTTCTGCGCAAGCATGCTCAATTTTGGGAAGAACTTCTTCATCAACCCAATCACGAACCATGTCACGGATCATGATTTCTTCTTCAGTCAGGAGACTTTCAATGTCGTAAAAATCGACGCCTTCGTATGGTTCCATTGGACCCTCTCATCTCTTTGTGAGCATAGGCGCTTCAAGAACCTAACCCCGTGAACGTTGGGTGAATTCGATTCACGCCTTTTTCCGGCCTCGCCAATTCATGTACAGGTTTTGCAAGGTTTTGCTGTTCATGTAAATCANNGCCAAGCACGGTTCCTGGCACGGCCACCACCACGGCAGTCAAGACAGCCATGGTCATCAGGCTGTTGTCAACCTCGACAGGTGCTTCGGGGGAAAACGAAACGATGTTTCCGAAGGAAGTAATGATGAATCCATGACGTTGGTCAGTTTCCCAAACAAAGGCAATGCTTCGACCTGCGACCACTGAATCCCATTCCGCTGCGTCTTCAGCTAGGATTTGCGTGAAGGCTTCAGAAATGAGGGGTTGTTGGCGCACCGTGGCGAAGGGTGCCATGTGGATCAAAGTGCTGCCATCATGACCACGAGAGACGCTCGTAAAGTCGCCGTTAAGGGTCCCAAATTGCATCAGATTTTCGGTGGTTGATTGACCAGGTGAGATGATGTCCAAACGAATCGCTTGAGTTTTGAGGCCGCTGGCAAAACCAACGCATTCATTGAGGGTCGGGTCGGCACAATCAACACCAATCCATGTGCTTGAACTCGTGCCGGCAAGGTAGGTGACTTCATGCGTTTGATCAATGACTGCAAGTCCGTCAGTTAAGGTTGCAACGATGCAAATGTTTTCTTGGCGATGACATACGAGATCCGTGATGGCTGAATTGAGCGTGTCGTTGAGTTGAACAAATCCTGTTCCCTCTGAGAATTGCCAAATGCTACCGTCAACCGCTCCAAAATAAGCGTAATCACCGGCTGGGCGCCATTCAACGGCAGTGAGGTTGAGCCCAAACACCGTACCTGATCCGGCAACAGGGCCTATGCTGTAGTCGGATGAATCATACCTCATGGCCATACCAAAATCGCCCGCCATAAGTGCAGTGTTGCCTCTTGGATGCCACGCAACATCTTGGAAGGCTTGAGAACGACCTGAATTCAGTTCAATATCGTCACCACGGTCCCCTGCATTTTCAGCCGAAAGAAGACGGGCATAGCCCTCCTCACCAGCGATTAACACGTGAAGACCATCCGGTGAAACTGCACCGGCATGGATGCCCAAATCATTGTCCTCAAGCGTGTCTTCAAGCTTGAGTTCGATGACCGATTCTGTCTCTGCTGGAACGCTTGGGACCAGCATCAAAAGCAGCATTGCCGAGGCGATGAGCATCCTTCGCATGATTTGGCCAGCGGCCTTGAGAACTAAATCCCTCCGACGAGGTCCTACCTCAGGGCCAACGCCAAAATGGGACCCTACCTTACGGTGAGCCTTATGTTCAAGAGCGGTTTGGAGTGGGTATGGAGCGATTCGCAGTCAAGCGTGGTTTACAAAAGAAAATGGGCGGAAACGCTGGCCTTTCACAACTCGCAGCACAATATTTCACAGATCTTCAAGTCAACGCAGATGGCGTCTTCACTGGTTCATTTGGAATCATGACACGAATCAGCGGTGAGTTTGACGCAGACGGAAAACTCGCCCTCGATGTTGAGCAACTCAAAGGATCGGATTTGACTGCTTTTTTGAGCGCAGATGGTGGCCGAGAACAAGCCATGGATTCCCGCCGAAGGTACTCCGCATTTTTGGACGAAGCCACGGGGTACACACCAAAACAACGAGGCGACAAAGCCAAGGAAGAAGCAAAGAAATTCTCGAAAGCACGTTCTGCCATCAAAATGGCGAACAAAACCATGGAAATGAGTTCAAGCCTGACTCAAGAAACGATTGACAAAGCAAACGCAATGATTGCCGAACTCGAATCAATGATTGAAGAAGGCACTGCACCCTCTGAAGGGAAGGTCAAGAAACTCAACGATCTCCTTTGAGACCTAAATGGAGGGAATGGCATGGACATCAACGCCATCCTCCAACCGTTCATGGAACAATGCCCGCGCATCGCTGAACTCGATGATGCGGCACAACACCGACTCGCCCTCATGGTTGGAAGCGTCGATGAAACCGTCGGAATCAACCATCTTGTTGATTGTCTAGCAGACAAATCCAGCCTTGGTGGAGACGGAACGATTCGCTGCTATGTTGGTTTTGAACCGTCTGGAAAGGCACACATCGGTTGGAAGGTGTTGTCTCTTCAATTGCGACGGATGCTCGAAGCAGATGCCAATGTGTTGATTTTCTTAGCCGACTGGCATGCGTGGGTCAACGATAAATTCAACGGAGTCATGGATGATATTCAGACCACTGCCACCTACATGGAAGAGACGTTCAGAGCCCTGTTAGGCCACCCAGAAGAAGGCGATGGCCCCGGACAATTGCGTTTCCTCTGGGCCTCCGAATTGATGGACAATGGCGATTACTGGGCACGTGTGCTTCGGTGTTCAAAAGGTGCAACCCTCGCAATGGTCAGAAAGACATTCACCATCATGGGGCGGGATGAAGCCTCTTCAGATCACGACCTCTCCAAATTTTATTATCCAGCCATGCAGGCAAGTGACATTTTCGAGTTAAACATCGATGTAGCCCTTGGAGGCATGGACCAAAGAAAGGCACACATGTTCATGCGAGATGTGGCCACAAAATGGAACTGGCCAAAAGCAACCTGTTTGCACACCCCAATCATTTCCTCCCTCAAAGCCACAGGAACCCGGATGGAGAGTTTCGATCATAAGATGAGCAAATCTGACCCCTCGGGAGCCATTCTCTTGCACGATGCGGAGAACATCTTACGAAACAAGATGAAAAAGCACGCATACCTTAATCCCGAAGACGAACATTCTCCAGTGTTCGAATTGGCTGAACATGTGGTCTTGCCAGAGTGGGGAGAGATTGTCGTCACACCGAACCCTAAATTTGGCGAACCTTCCACTTGGACCGACTTAGCCGCATTCAAGGCTGCAATCCAAGAGGGAACATTGCATCCACTCGATGCAAAATTAGGCGTTGCAGCCGGCATTAGCCGAGGGTTAGAGGCTGTTGCTTCTCACTTCGAAGCACACCCAGAATCACTCGAGGCAGTCAATCGATTGCGAACCTGAGTTACTCTTCGTGAAGAGAAAATCCCTCTTCGATGCTGTGCACGTCAAGTCGTAGAATGCGACGTGTGTCGCGCAGGTAATCACGAGAGGGGAGGTGGTCCACCCCAATGGTTGCGTTCACGGTGAGGCACTGACCTGGTTTGAATTGATCCACATATTCATCGGAAACAACCGCCATGATGGTCGGTACATCCTCAGGTGCATCATCACCCATGAGGCTCGTTGGGTCAAACAGTTCCATGTATTGCACATCTTCGTAGTAATTTCGCTCGAGGTCCATGTTGATGTTTCGACAATCTGGAACCTCCACTGGGTCAGCCCCTTCCATCAGCATAGCACGAGCTTGTTTGTAGCACAGCGGGCATGTTTCAGCCTTCTTTCTTGCTCGTGCGAGTTGCTCATCAATCAACCACTCATGCTTACAGGTTCGGCATTGGTAAGCGGATCGCTTGAGCCACCCCATGGCGCGACTTGAACTGTGAACCACGGCATCAAAGCGGAGGAAACGGGTGCGGTCGCGCATCCGAAGGTCGGTGATGTGGTAGCGATTCAGTTCAGAGAACCCAATCACTCGAATCACTGGTCGTGGAATGAGGTTGTGGAGCGCGAATTGCTCTTCGAGGACTGCTGTTCCAAATTTGATGCAGGTCGTCCTGTTGCTCATGAAGGCGATGCCTAGGCCTTTGTGTTGATTCAACGCTTCCCATTGAATCTCAAACCCCCAGACGCTGTCCTCGATTTCACCAAGGGCGGCGAAGTCGGCTTTACAGTTGGTTTCAAAGAAGGTTCGCCAAGCAGCGAGGAGTCTCATTTCTTCAGGGGTTGGTTCAGTGGGTTCTTGACTCGACATGGAACTTGAGCCCTCATGCGACGGCTATCAAAGGTTTCGGTATGCTTGTAAAATCCAGACCCGTGAGAAGAACTTGGGCAAGGCTAAGGTTCATCAATCCCGTTCATGTCGAACAGGTTGTCCCCTCAATGAGGAGGAGCGTGCCACCCATGACAAAGATCGTTGTTCTCGTGAAGCAAGTGCCAGACACAAATGCCAAAATCGTCGTATCAGGGGACCGTGTGGACCTTTCTGCTGTCAAGAAAGTGATGAGTCCTTACGACGAATTCGCTGTTGAAACTGCCCTTCGACACCGGGATGCTTCTGGTGGCGAAGTCATTGCCCTCACCTTGGGTGGAGCCGGCGCTGACAAGGTCCTCAAAGACGCGAAAGCCATCGGCGTTGACCACATCGTACGAATCGACTGTGAACAAGAACTTGATTCTAATGCTCTTCAATCCGCCCTTGCTTCAACCCTCCAAGAACTGGGCGCTGAAATCGTGTATTGTGGAAAATCCGCTGCCGACACCGGAGCGGGGTCCACCGGCCCTGGAGTCGCTGAGCGACTCGGTTGGGCCTCTGCCTCCAATGTAATCTCCGTTGGATTTGATGGTGGATTAACCGTCGTTGCTCCAAGCGATGGCGGCAATGCTCGAATGTCCGTCAACACACCAGCAGTGATCACCTGTGACAAAGGCGATATCAAAGTTCGAAAGCCAAACGTCAAAGGCATCATGCAAGCCAAGAAGGCACAAGTCGAAGTGAAAGCTGCGGCCATCCAGCCTTCAAGCGTCACCATTGTCGCACACAGCATGCCACCTGCGAAGCCAGCTGGCAAGTCCTACGAGGGTGGAGCAGCTGCTGCAGAAGTAGCCAACTTGCTTCGAGACGAGGCAAACGTAATTTGAGGTGAAACCATGACTGAACTAATTGTAATTGCTGAAATCGCAAAAGGAACCATCCACACAACCACATCCGAACTCGTGACCGCTGCCAATGCACTTGGTGGCTCACCAATGATCATCGTACCATGCACCGATGCAAGCGTTGCAGACGCCGCAGGTTCAATCGCAGGTGCAAGCAAAGTCATCGCTGCTAAATCTGATGCTTTCGCTCACTATGATGCTGCTGCTTGGGCTGAGGCGCTTGACGCCGTTGCGCCTCAAGGAATCATCCTCACTTCCGCTACACCACAATCAAAAGACCTCGCTGCTCGCCTTGCTGCCCGCCGCAATCTTTCGGTTGTTCAAGACGTGGTCGCTATTCGTGAGAACCAACTTACTTCGCCGGTGTACTCCGGAAAGGCCATGCAAACTGTAGCCATTTCAGGTCCTGCTGTTGTCAGCGTCCGAGCAAATGTGTTCGATGCTGCACCAAGCACTGGGAGCAACGAAATCTCCGTTGTCGACACAACGGGTAACATGGCCACTGCCGTTCAAGAATTCATGGCACGAGCCTCTCAACGCCTCGATGTCGCTGAAGCTAACATCATCATTTCTGGCGGTCGTGGAATGGGCTCACCTGACAACTTCGTTCACTTGGAAGCCATTGCAGACACGCTCGGTGCGGCTGTTGGTGCATCTCGTGCAGCGGTTGATACATGGGAAGCCATTCCTCATTCGATGCAAGTTGGTCAAACTGGAAAAACGGTCAATCCAAACCTCTACATCGCTGTTGGAATTTCCGGAGCGATTCAACACTTGGCTGGAATGCGTTCCTCCAAGTACATCGTTGCGATCAACAAGGATGCAGACGCACCAATCTTCCAACACGCTGACTACGGCATTGTTGCAACCTGGGAAGAAGCACTCCCCGTGCTTCAGTCAACCCTTGCCGGCATGATGGCGTGATCAGGCGTACTTGCCACGCCCGTAAACCCCACCAGGACCTGCCCCCTCACCAACAAAGGGGTTTGTAGCACGCTCATGCCCGATTGTTGTCAAAGGCCCGTGACCAGGATAGACCACTGTGTCCGCTTCTAAAGGCCACAATTGGGTGTGAATTGAGGCAGCAAGAACATCAAAATCACCACCGGTATCCGGTAAATCAGTTCGCCCAACAGAACCGTTGAACAACGTGTCTCCAACAAACAGGTGGTTCGACCCGTCCTCAACCAACAAGTTGAGGCAACAGCCTCCAAGGGTATGGCCTGGCGTGTGAAGAATATGAAATTCCAGCGCACCAAAGCCCATAGTGGATTTAGGCACCAGTGCTTCATCTGCCACAGCCGGAGTTGGAGCGTCAAAACCCCAACGACGTGCTGAACTTTGAGCCAGCGTTTGCAAATATGTGTCGTCGGGGTGAAGGTACCATTTGACCGCATAATGCCTCAATAAATCAGGTATGTGCCCACTGTGATCGAAATGCGCATGGGTGTTTACCAAGGCCACGACCTTTCGTTCGGGCAAGCCTTGTTCACGCGCTGTCATGGAACTGTCTGGACCGTTTGACCAATCAGGACCCCGCCCCTCAAAACGGTCAATCCAAGCAATCAACCGTTCAGGTTCACTGCCTCCATCAATAATGACCGTATCACCTGTTGAACGGTCACTCACAACGGAGCAACGCATCTGCAACGCCCCGACAAAGAAGCATTCGATCCAAGGATCGCTCACGGCCATGGTGAGCCCACAAGCCACCACTTCATCAGTCTAAGCCTGTTTGAGTGTCAGTTGAATGGTATCGCTCGACCATTGCCCTTCGCTGTCGCAAATCCGCAATTCAAATCGGTGCACACCGGTGGATAGACGTACTTTAGCTCGTGCTTGAGTTGCGATTTCTTTCCCGGTTGAATCGACCCAAGACCACATCACAATCCTATTTTGAGGATCATCGGAAGCTAAGCCGTCGAGCAACACAACAGCCGTTCCGTCCTCATCACAGGTGACAACTCGGTCATCACCCGCTTTGGGAATCGGGGCGATTGGAGCAACGACTTCCTCATTCAATGCATCAAACAAGTCCTCATCGGGCATCATCGCCATGCTTGACAATTGGTCATCAAGGTCTTCCAGAAGGCTTTCCGCATCAACATTCAATGTGCCGTGTGCTTCATCTTCTGGAGAGGCGAAGGTGAAATCGTCCAAAGCAGCATGCAGCGAATCAAGCCCGACCTCAGGCGGTTTTTCCATCAGTATGCGTTCTTCTTCCGTAAGTAGGTTACCGACTGAGTCGTCAACTCTATAGATTTCTTCAGCCGAGCGTTCTGGTTCTGCGTCTGGCTTCTGAAACCATTCAGTTAGCTCAGAAGGGTCGGCATCTCTTGCTTCAGATTCGAGAGAAAAGAAGCCGATTGGCTCGGGTTCAGTCCAATCGTTTTGATCTTCGCCTGCAAAGAAACATACGGACCCATCGTTGGAAGATTCGAGCAGCATGGGCATGCCTTGATGTTCGATTTTCCATGGTTCTTTCCCCTCTTCAACACCTAAAAGATAGAACCAAGAAGACACGACGACATGGTTTTGACGTACCATGAGGCTTTGCACTGCGAAGCCCGTGTTGAGCAACTCTTGGTGTTCATTGTCCTTGTAATGGGTGACATTGCCGTTGTCAAAGCCGCACACAACACTTCCCAAGCCGGGCGTGATGTGCGTGAGCCGAGTTTTGAGGTCACAACGGAAAAGCAAACCTTGTCCGTTCAAACACCATGTTTCCATCTCAAGGGCTTCCTCTTCCCCATCGACAAGAGCGTAGCCTTCACGGCCAATGATGAGATGACCTGAAGCGTCCATGCCAAGGGCAGTGATGGATTCCCCGACCTCGCCACGAACTGGGCGGTCCCAGACCACCTGTGAACCCTTCAACGCCTTGACTGAGCCGTCTTCATGAGACAAGACCAAAAATTCTCTCACATACATAGCGTTGAGAATTCCTTCAAATTGAGAGGTTAAGTCGGTTGCCGAGCCATCATAACCAATGCGCAAAAGGCGCCCCAGCGCATCGACCACCGCCATATCGGTCGGGCCCTTATGGAGAGAAAAACCGCCGCCAGCCACAGGTACATGCCAATCCACTTCACCCTCTTGATTCACGCAAGATAGACCCTCAACATCATCGAGAACATAGGCACGTTGACCCCGTGAGCACAAACCAACAACAGTTCCCGAGGAATGCCAGATTCCTTGGACATCCAAAGTCTGGTCTTCACCCACCGTGGCAAGCGATACCGATCCGCTTTGATCCGCCCAAGATAGAAATTGGCCGTTGGATGAAAGGCAAAGCTGAGCGACCTTATGTTCCGGTTTGAACGCAATATGTGCGGCCCGAGTCATCACCATGTGATTCACACGGGACGCGACTCAATTAACCTCATCCCTTGGCTGTGAAGGAGTTCAAGAATCAATCCATGATTCACAATCCGGGTGCAGCGGGTGATGAAGTGGATCAAGAATATGCAGGTATAACTGCTCTTTTTCCAATTCTGTCCAACCCATCAATGGTTCCAACGTACACAAGGGTGTGGTTTTGATTGCGCTTTCTCGCTGCTGGATATAAGGCGCTGCATCGCTTAACTCAAGGCCGGAAACGCCCCAAGCCGGTCGTTCATGGCTCGTGCCCTCCTCGTCTCGCATCCTTGAACGACGACCAAGGTAGGGGTCCCATGCCTTGAGGATCTGAACATATTCCTCTTTTGATTCAAGCACAGGAAGGATTCGAGTGCCTCTGCGTAAAATCAGGAAGGCACTCAAAAAGTCATCAAGCGTTCGAACACAGGCAACCACATCCCCTTGCACACCAGCAGGTAACCCACCGGGTCCATCTGAGCGCGTTTCGATGTGAGCGATTTGGTTTGGTTCGAGGATCATCCGGTACCAACGATCAGGATGACGAAGGTCGACCTTGAGGGTTGAGTCCAAATCACAAAGCGCAGCACCAAGCGCAGCGGAATAAGTGATCGTGTTCCATTCCCCCTTTTTCCCAAGTCGTTTCACTCGAACTCCAAAGGTTCGTTGGTGTCCTTTGAGTGGATCTCCTTCCAAGAGTTGCTTTGCGACCTGCTCCGGATCAATGACCTTTCCCAAAGTGGTGACCCGTTCAAAGGCAGCAAGGCCCAATGCATGGGAAAGAAGGGATTCAACCTCATGGACGGGAGCAGTCGAGTACACCATGTCTTGATGGCGTTCTCGCCCTCGTAGCAGAGGGACCTCAGCGTCAACAGCAAGTTGCATGAGGTTCTTACGAAGCGTCTTTTGAAAGGCCCGACGCACGGTTCTTGATTTGAGACCGAGTTCGCCAAATCGAAGAACCCAGGCATGTTGCTTTGCCATACGAAAAGCCTCAGGAGCCGTCGTTGTGCATATCAATCACTTCATCGTCTTCGGACGAACCATGCTTCGCAGCATCGTTTCTTGAGTTGAACAAGCGTTCCAAATAGGCTTCATCAATATCGCCTGTCACATATTCACCGCTAAAGCAACTGGTGTCGAATCGTGTTGGGGGTTTCGGACCGATTGTGGTCGCCTCGACGAGGTCTTCAAGCGATTGATAGAACAGTCGATCGCTGCCGATAATCGTGTTGATTTCTTCAATCGTTTTGCCATTTGCAATGAATTCGGTGATTGCAGGCATATCGATTCCATAGACGTTTGGATAGCGCACAGGAGGTGCAGCTGAGGCGAAGTAGACCTTTGCAGCCCCGACATCTCGGGCCATCTCTATGATTTGAGCGCTCGTCGTGCCTCGGACAATTGAATCGTCAACAAGCAGAATGTTCTTGCCGGAGAATTCGTGTTCAATAGCGTTCAATTTGCGTCGCACGGATTTCTCCCTGAGCGCTTGTCCGGGCATGATGAAGGTACGGCCAACATAGCGATTCTTGACGAAGCCTTCCCTGTAGTCAACCTGAAGAGTTTCAGCCATCTGAAGCGCGGCAATACGCCCGGAATCAGGCACGGGGATGACAGCATCGATGTCGTGGTCGGGCCACGCTTCAAGGATTCGTTCTGCCAACCGCTTTCCTTGGCTCAATCGAGCGTTGTACACCGAAATACCATCAATAACAGAATCTGGACGTGCGAAATAAACGTACTCAAACACACATGGTGCTGCTTCGACGGGTTCAGCGCATTGTCGGTTGAACATGTGGCCCGAATTCGAAATGAATATTGCCTCACCGGGTGCGACGTCCCGGACCACTTCAAACCCAAGAGCGGTGATCGCAACAGATTCACTAGCGACAACCCATTCAGTGCATCCATCAATCTCTCGCTTCCCAAACACCATCGGTCGTATTCCATGTGGGTCTCTAAAGGCCAGCAATCCGTAGCCAGAAAGCATCGAGACACATGCATAGGAGCCTATCACTGCTTCATGGACCCCTTGGACAGCACCAAAAACGGTTTCTATGTCCAGATGTGGCTGTCCATCAATCGACATGTTGGTTGTTCGCTGGTCCAATTCAACGGCCAGCATGTTGAGCAGGAGTTCCGAGTCACTGCTGGTGTTCATGTGGCGATGGTGACGATCGGTCAGCAGTGTTTTGAGTTCCGCTGCGTTGGTGAGGTTACCGTTGTGGGCCAAACTCAATCCATAAGGTGAATTGACGTAAAACGGCTGTGCTTCTGCCCGTGAAGAGGAACCTGCAGTTGGATAGCGCACGTGACCTATGCCGATGTGGCCTTGCAAGCGTCGCATGTGACGGGTGTAGAAGATATCAGAGACCAGACCGTTTGATTTACGAAGTCGAAATTGTCCATCGGCTTCGGTCATGATTCCTGCTGCATCTTGGCCTCGGTGCTGCAGCACTGTGAGGCCGTCATAGATCAATTGGTTGACATGGACGCCGGTTCGTCCTACGATTCCAAAGATACCGCACATGGTCTTGCCTCAACCCAACCAAATCAAGACGCTTTGTAGCCATTGCGCTTTTTGTCCAGCGTAAATTCACTCAAGCCTTAGGACGGTGAGTCTTCTTTGCCCAGCTGTATTTGCGGATGCGAGAAGTTTCGCCGTATCCACATGATGCGCAAACGGACTTTTGCTTGTGGTATGCGTTGCGTCCGCAGCGTCGGCAACGGATGTGGGTGGTCTTCTGACGCTTACCCATGGATGGAGTACCCTTTGACATTGAAACACCTGCTGAACACGCCCACCGACCTCCTCCTTATGAAATCAACGGAGGTGATATTCGCTTTGCCAAGCCAGAATTACTCTTCTTCAAAGGAAGTTTTTCGCGCTTTTTGAGCGGTAATGGTCGCGAAGGTGAGACCGAGCGCCAAACCAAAGGCGAGAATGATCGCCCCTGCTGAAACCAGCATGTGGACGATGTTGTACATGATTTGGGCCCGGATTGATCCATTGTTTTCCATCAGCATGTCAGTGTTGTCCAAAAGGATCACTGAGGTCAAAAGTCCCATGGCTGCAGCCGCGAGCATACCGAACAGAGGTGCAAGCGGGCGTTGGCGTGAATCAGCATAGAAGAACAAATTGCCGAGCAGAACAAGGGACCCGAGTGTGTATGCGGTCAACAAGGCATTTGCAAACCTGGGTAAACTGTCTGCACCTGCCCCAACTGAACCACCGAGGCTCAAGTCGATGGCCAAGAGCGAGAACAAAGGAAGCAGGAAAGCGAGAATCATTGCTCGCCAGGTGAAGACAAGTCGCTCATCATTCAGATTCTTCACCCCCTAAGTTTGCAGACACAATCGCAGCAACATGCTCAAATTCTTTCGAGGTTGGAGGGTGAACTGAAGGTGGCTCTTCCAAAGAACGTTCATGGAGCATGATGACGCCTCCAAACACCAAGATGGCGATGGCAAACCCAGCAGCAGTTCCCAGCAGATCTGCACCGGCAAGCCACAAGTGATATCGGAACGAGCCTGCATCAACAGCCGAACCATCGATGGTCATAGCGAGGACGATCAATGAAAAGGTAAAACCAGAAACAAACCAAAGCACGTTTGATTCCTTCGTTCTACGGTCGCCAATAATACGGAGGCTCAAAGCAGCTCCTGAGCATAGACAGGTCAAGAGCAAGAGGAAGGTCGGCCAGAAGACAAGCCAATACCGGTTGACTTCACCATCGAGACTTGGCGTTAAATTCCACCAATGCATCCCAACAAACCAAACAAATCCGATGATGAACGCCATCACGCCGAGACGGCGATCGCTTTTCGGAAGTTTCCCCACAGCAACATTTCCCGAGAACGCCACAAGGTACAATCCGGCCAAAAGAAGCGCAGCGGGGCCGACCAAAAAGCCAAGCAAATGCCCTGCAGCAACCGAAGGTGATTCTGGAACAGTCCATGGGGAAAGAACAACTCCGGTGAAGCCCAAAAGTGCTAGTGCTTGACCCATCCTCCGCTGCATCGACCCTTTGGAGGACAGCGAAATCCAGGTTCCAAGCGGTATAAGTGCGACAGGAAGCCAGAACCATAGGGCGGCTTGGGCCATCGCATCCATACGGGTGGCTCTCGCTTTGTTCTTATCAATTCAACCCTGAATTCCATGCGCAGTCGCACGATTCCATGGCGGTGGTTGGTGCGGCATGGCTAAATACCCGACTCTTGTGGCCCGAATGCTTAAGGTGCTCTTATGGTGAAAATGCCTCGTCAAGTCAAGCGTTACAGTCCCTCGGCTGGTAAGCATACCATGCATACAGTGGAGCGTGTAAAGAAGAAGCGCGCATCCGAACTTCGCTGGGGTCAGCGACGGTTCCGCCGGGTTATGGCTGGATACCGTGGTTTCCCACGTCCTAAGCCTGATGGCCGTGAAAAGCCAACCAAGCGAGTGAACATTCTCTTCCGTTGCACGGAGACCGGCAAGGCGCATTATGCACCTTGCAAGCGAGCTAAGAAGTTCGAATTGATTGACAAGTGAGTTGACACCTATGGCTAAAAATTTCTTCAAAGTTGCCTGCGCAGACTGCGGCAATGAAACCTTAATCTTCTCTCGTGCTACAACCATCGTTTCCTGCAATGTGTGTGGCGCTACCCTCACCAAGCCATCCGGCGGCAAAGCCGATCTCGTTGGTTGCACTGTCGTCGAAGCACTCGAGTAAGGAGGCTGAGCCTCCATGTCCTCCGAGAAAGCAAAGAACACTCCTTCGGAAGGCGAACTGGTCGTCGTTTCTGTCACGACCGTAAAACAAAACGGAGCCTATGTCTCCCTCGATGAATTCGAGGGCGTTGAAGGATTCATCTTCATTGGGGAAATTGCCAGTGGCTGGGTCAAGAACATTCGAGCGTTTGTTCGAGAAGGGCAGCGCTTGATTTGCAAAGTAATGCGAACAAGAAAAGATGGAACCTCCCTGGAGTTGTCACTCAAATCGGTCTCGGAAGAACGCCGAAGGGACCGATTGCAAGAGTGGAAGAATGAGCAACGTGCTCACCAATTGCTCAAGGTATTGGGTGAAAAGGTTGGATGGAGCGCTGAAGAAATCGCATCCTCCGGCGATGAATTGATTGATGCATTTGGCGGACTCTACACTTCGTTTGAAGAAGCCGCCATGAATGAAGGTGCGCTGCAAGATGCAGGGTTTGAAGGCGACTGGCTCCAACCTTTCATCGAAATTGCAGTTGAGAACATCATTCCTCCATTTGTCGAAATCCGTGGCACGCTCACCTTGAGCATCAACGCAACCAACGGTGTTGATGTGATCCGTGAAGCATTGCTTGCCGCAGAAGCGTTCTCATCTCCAGAAGAGGAAATCGAAATCACCTGCCATTACAACGGCGCCCCTGAGTACCGTTTGGAACTCAAGGCTCCTGACTTCAAAACCGCTGAGTCACTGTGGGAACAAGTCACTTCAGCTTCGGTCGATCATGTCGTCGCATCTGGCGGCGAAGCAGAAGCCTATCGAGAATGAATCACACACAATGAGGGAAATAAATGGCTCGACAAATCCTTCAACAGTGCAAGACATGCAAAGCATGGTCGTTATCCACAACCTGTTCTTCATGCGGTGAAGTTGCTCAGGCAGCAGCCCCTCTCAAATGGTCCCCGGAAGACAACAGAGCGACCATTCGCAGGAAAATGTACGGTGTAGAAACTCCTGAATGGGTCGATGGGCTCGCTACACTTCCTTCGCTTCAAGACATGAAAGACACCCATGTCGCTTCCGAAGAAGAGTGAGTGCTCGCCTTCTGAATCAACAGTCGAAAACAGGCCCCAGAGCCTTGGTTCAATGTCAAACATTATAGCGCGGCGCGAGTCGTTCGAGCGTTTATGGGATTGCACATCGAATGGAGAAAGCAGCCCAACATCCTCGGCGATCATCGTATGATGCTCTTCGCCCTTCCAGGAGTTGGTAATGTGGGGAAAGCTGCACTGGAAGGTTTGACTCAAGCCAACCAGTGCACTGAGTTGGTGCGCTTCCACCATACAGCGCTACCACCTCTTGCTGAATTGGATGAGGACGGACTCCTCACCCCGCCCCACCTTTCACTTTCCGCTATAGAATCATCAACAGGGGTACGCATATTGACACTCACAGGCACCTCTCAACCACTTGAACCTGAGCATCAAGGTAGTTTGGCACACGAACTCACAGCATGGCTCTCACAGCAAGGCGTGAAGGAATTGTATGTCTTGGCAGGGTTGATGGATGCCCCGACACGAAAGGAGTGTTTTATCGTCCCTTCGAGCAAACAGCACCGCATCGAATTGGAGTCGTTAAGCGTCGATGTTCGACGGGATGAGCCACGCTCTGGAGCGATTGGCCTTGCAGCATTAATGGCATCACTCGGCCCGTTGTACAACGTTCAATCCTCTTGTGCAATCGCAACCACCGTCGGCTCAAGCGGAGATGTGTTTGCATCACAGAGGTTGCTGGAAGCTCTTGATGGCTGGTTTGATCTCGGCATCGCCTTGCCAGCAGATGCTCAAGCAATGCTTTCTGAGAAATTGGCCTCACTCGCCCCTAAAAGCAAGGAAGATTACGTCGCAGAGTTGACTGAATCGCCTGATGCTTTCTACATGTAAGCGTCTTGAGAAGTAAAAAGGTGCATTGGCGCCGAGAGAGAGATTTGAACTCCCGTGTCCAGGGGACAGTGGATTTCGAATCCACCGCAATACCGGGCTATGCGATCTCGGCCGCATTCTTGGGTCCAGCGCCACCGTCATAAGCATCGCGCCACACCATGCCGCCATGCAGGTTCGCTTTCATGGCCGAGACCACAACATGGAGATTGAGTGCAATGAAGGCACTTCGGTGCGAGAGGCGCTTGCAGCGGCTGGCGTTCTTGCTTCGACAGTGATTGTCAGTCACGATGGCGTGGTTCTTCCGCATGCAACCCTGCTCAATGCAGATGTCGCCCTTTTGGTCACCACAGTATCATCCGGTGGTTAATCACCACGATCAACCCGGTGCGTGATCTGGATTTTCGAATTGCGGTTAATCTGTCCCTTGACATCGATGGCCCATGCATCAAGGCTGATGTTCGCAGCCACCAGAGTATCGCCAATCTCTGCCAAGTCGTATTGAGTACCCCAATCTGCAGCCCAGCCTTCGATCTTCATCGAACCAGTCTCATCAAGCAGCATCATGCCTTTCCTGTGCCATGATTTCCCGTTTCGCCCAACGCCTTTCTTTTCAAACCGGTAGACGAGGTTGCCTGTCACGTTCCATCTTGCTCGGAAGTCAAGCAGCGTTGTTTCGATGTGCTCACTCTTTGATGCGTGGACAATGATGGCGTGTGGGTCCACCTTCAGTTGTAATTCCCCCTTGTAATTGGCAGAGGGCACCACACCATCCAACTTCACTCGGTCCCCCTTGGCAAGGCTTGGCGGCCACGCAGGTTCTCCGTCTTGATGCGTGTCGACAAGCAATTGAATGTCGGCAAAATGACCGTTTTGAACGATTTTGATTTTCGGTCTTTTTCCTTCGCCACCGCCTAAGATGCTGAACACTTCTGCGATCAAGGTCATTCTCGGCTCCAACGCATTCATTGGTGTCAAATCGAAGGAAACTGTTGAGCCTGGCAATTGAACATGACCGCCATTTGGCAATTCTTCAGGCCCATCACCACCGGGGCAAATGGCCTTCCAATCACAGGTGTCACAACGAAGGGTCCCCGGTGCTTCTGTTGGTACGCCACCTGGTGAAAAACCACGCATGGGTGATGGCTTTGGAGGGCATTCATCCATCGAAGGGACTTCTGCCTTCAATTGCTTCCAGAGGTCATTGAGACCTGCCTCCATGGTGTTCATTTCCTCCTCGGAAGGCACCGGGATTTGTTTGATGGCATCGGCACCAAGGTACCAAATCTCAAGGTTGTCGACCTGCTCTTTTTTTCCATGGGTGATCCACCAAAGCATGGCATACATTCGTAATTGCTCAACGTAATTGCCTGAGCGATCACCTGCACCAACACTGGCTTTGAGGTCAACGATGTTGATTCGGCCATCCCAACGGTAGACTAAATCATACTCGCCCTGGAACCAATGCTCTGGATGAATGGCGTTCATAGCAAATTTCCCAGCGTTTGGGTCAACAAACCATGGACGAGCGATTTCCCAAGCCTCAACGAGGGTGACTGCACCTTCTTGTGCGAGCGGGTGGCGCAGTGGTATTTCGTAGGCTCTGCCGTCCGGAGAGGGCCAGTATGGCCGCTTTCCTAACCGCCAAGCATCGAGTTCTGGCCCACCTTTTGCTTCTAAGCAACGTTCAACCTCTGCAAGATGCATTTCTAAACCGTTGAGGCACATTGACATGCACCGTTCAGGATCAACGCTTGACCATTGACCTGCTTTGCGTTCATCTTTTTGCCATTCTATTTCCATGGCGTGGAGGGCCAATGGAAGGTGAGTTTCGAGGCGTTGCTTCGCCCAATCACGTAGGTTGTCCATCGTGCTTGGCCATTGATTCACCGGCAAAGGGAGCAAACGATCCGCAGGCCATACTGAACCAGCATCTCGACTCGGTACACCTGAATCATCCAGTGGAATGTTGGAAAGGGTGTCTGCTGCTGCGCCTGCGACAAGCAAAGCAGGTGATTCTTGCAGCATTCGACAAAACGCCTCTTCGACCGCCCGACCCACAAAGAGCACGGGGATTTGTGGCATCTTGAAGCGCCGCACCTTCTCATAATACCACAAGCGTGGGCAAGTGGTGTAGGCGTTGACTTGACTGGCACTCAGGCGATTGAAGGGGCCGATGGAATCCACTTCAGGAACTGCGAGGCGGACAGGCATACTGCAATGACCCTCACCGACGCTTCTTAAACTCTAAGATGAAGGTGGGGGAGTTTTCAGACTCAAACGAGTTTTGCGGGTGTCCATGCGAAGTTGTGGCAAACCGGCTCTCCAGCCAAGTTCTGCCGCCATGAGTTTGATTTCATCGCCGGGGCGGATGGATTCCATTTGACCCGTGATGCTGGATCCGAAGGCTGCAATTTCAACAACATGGGAACCATCCCAAAGATGCATGGCAAGCATGGTCCATGGTTTTTCATCCAAACGAACACCGGACCTCTTTCGCAAACTCAACACCACACCCTCTACGTTTGCACGCGTGCGCAAAAGACCCAGCCGAGTGAGGTGTTCGTCAAGTGCCTGATCGCTCTTCTCAAAGATTGATTTGGCTTCCTCAAGCGTGCAAATTTTACTTTTAGAATCAAGATACAAGCGTGGTGAACCACGCCAAACGCCGGGAAGAGCATCGAGGATGACAATGGCGCCGTTCGGGCCATCATGAAGGTGAGGAAAGGACCCCGGTTCGCTCTCTTCGACCGTCAGTTGGGCTCCACCCGACATCAGCATAGCACCCAAAACTGGCTCACTGAAGTGATTTGGAAGCGGCCCCCAAGCGCCGGTAAATGTTCCAGTTACGTTGACACGGTTGGGAATTGAAGAAAGCGGTTGACTTGGTGAAACGATGGATTGTGAGCGAACCTGCGTGATGGTATCGAGTAAATCTGTGTTCAGGAAATTCCCCTCTTCATCGGTTGTCAAGCTGCACCAATGGCACCCTGCAGCCTCACCATCACATGCTTCACCAGGGAGAGCAGGCAGGGCAACAGGTCCAGAACCCATGTTTTGCATGGCCTTATTTGTTGCAAAAAATTCCTCAGTCATCGATGAGATTTCCTGTTTTGTAGGTGCGTCGTATTCAACGCGATGTGGCCCACTAAGGTACCACCCTTCCATGGAAGCAACCAGTTCACCGTGGTGAGTTTCATGCCAAAGCCAAGCATAAAACCGCAACTGATGTTGAAGCGATGCTGCAAATCGAGAGGTGGGGTCGCCGGATTTGATATCGACCAAACGAAGTTTTCCGTCCCATCTCAAGACAAGATCGAGTTCTCCTGCTGCCCATCCATCTGGATGATACAATCGTTGAGGCTGATGAACGCGAGGGTCTTTCACCCACGGACGCGCAATCTCCCATGCTTCATGCCAGGCAACAGGCGCTCCCTTTTCCAACCACACCATCGGCTCATCAGTGGCCCAAGTGCGCATCCCGAAACTTCGAACTTTATCTGGTACTGGAAATATGGGTTCATCACCCCAGGCTGGAGAAGGAACTTCAAACGGGCTATTTCCACTTCGGTATTGTTCGAGGTATGGGCCGCCGTTTTCCTTGTAACAACGGTTGACCTCTTCCATGAAAAGAGTCAGTCCTGCTCTGATTTTTCCTTCCAATGACTCGACCAACACATCGTCCCATGTGGTGTGCTCTGCGTGCCACAATGAGTCTTTCCAAGCAGCGAGTCCTGCATCATAAGCACGCTGTGCGGCCGCGGGGACTTTTTCACTGATCCAATGACCGAGTCCGGTAAGTGAGTTGATACTTGTATCGGGACGGTGCATCAACAAACCGCACAATTCATCTTCAATCACAATGCCCAAAATTTGTGATGGAGTGGTTGGGCCAGAAAGACCAAGTTTAGATCCGAGGAACCATTGACGTTGGCAACGGAGAAAGGTTGTCAGACCGCTCGCTGAAATCCTCGACCTCGAACGCCCTAATGGTCCTCCGAGTGGGGGAACTCCGACTGGCATAATTCATCCCTCCTCGGTCAGTGATTGAACGAATAGTAATCCCCAGAGGTGCGTTGCTCCCGATCTTTCCTGCTTGCGGATTTATTGATTCTTGGGCGCTTTGAATCATGGTCTCTTCTGAAGGTCACGTTCACCCCTTGGAGGAATCGATTCATTCCTTCTTGTAATTTGAATGGGCCCTCCGCCTTACCATAGGTCCCTCCCTCGCCTTCAAAGACGAGCAATGAATCGCTGACGATGTCGATGAAGTACACATCGTGATCGATGACAAATGCTGATTTTTCGTTTGCTTCCATGGTCCTTCTAATGGCTTTTGCAGCCTCCATGCGTGCGTTTGCATCGAGGTGTGCTGAAGGTTCGTCCAGCAGGTAAAGGTCAGCTTCCCGGCCGAGACAAATCGCAATGGATACGGCTTGTCGTTCACCACCAGATAGTTTCTTCACTCGCTTCGGAAGCAGTTCATCGACCCCAAGAGCACGAATGACGTTCACATTGAATTCTCCACTTCGCCATCGGGGACCGATTTCACTGTCAAGCCAGAGTTGCACGCTTCCATCAATATCAACATCGATGTGCTGTGGTTTGTAAGAAATTGAAGCGTCTGAAGTCACCCAGCCTTCGTCGTATTCATGTTCACCTGCCAAGACCTTGATCATGGTCGACTTACCTGTTCCGTTTGGTCCAACGACGCCAACCACTTCAGAACGATGAACTGCGCCTTCACCTGTGGCGAGTGTAAATTCACCGAGCTTCTTGCCAAGTCCACCCCACGAGACCACTTGTGAACCAAGTTCTGCAACACGGTCGCTGTGGTTTAGGAATTTGATAGGTTTGTCACGGATCCTGACGTTTTGCTCAGGAAGAAAACCGTCGAGGTAGGTGTTGATGGCTTGCCTGGTTGACCGGGCTGGTGTGAAAATACCGAACGCTCCCTTCTTGCCATAGACAATGTGAATCAAGTCGCACAACACGTCGAGGACCGCTAAATCGTGCTCAATGACAATGACCCTCTTTGTGGTCGAAAGTTCCTGAATGATGCCAACGATTCGCATTCGTTCGTGGATATCAAGATAAGATGAGGGTTCGTCAAAGAAGTAGACATCCACGTCCCTAAGCAGCGTTGCGCAAATGGCCATGCGTTGCAATTCACCACCAGAGAGTTGTTGAATGGTGCGATCCAACAAATGATCAATTCCTAATTTCTCGGTCATCTCTGTGAACATGTTTCGCTCATCGACCTTCATCAACAGGTCGCGAACGCTCCCTTTCACTCGTTTTGGCAGTCGGTCTACGTTCTGAGGTTTGAGGGCCACACGAATCTTTTCAGCTTTGACAGCAACGAAGAAATCCCGAAGTTCACCTCTTGGAAGAGATTCGATGACCCCGTCCCAATCAGCTTCTTTGTCCATCCAATCTCCAAGATTAGGTACAATCCGGCCAGAAAGGGCGTTGATTGCGGTTGATTTCCCCATTCCGTTTGGCCCAAGAATGCCAACTACGCTTTCTTTGGAAGGTGTCGGTAGACGAAATAAACGGAATCCATTCATGGAATAGCGATGGATCATGTCTGTTTCGAGTTCGCTTGGCAACTGCTCGATGATCAAAGCATCATGGGGGCATTTGTTGACGCAAATTCCACAACCTATGCAAAGGCTTTCGGAAATGTGAGGTTTGCCTGTTTTGTCATCAAGAATGATGCATTCCTGTCCGTTTCGAACCGGAGGGCAAAAGGCGTGGCATTCGTCGTTGCATTTCTTTGGTTGACAACTGTCTTCCTTTAGAACGGCCACTCTCATTGTCTTCCCTCCCTGCTCCGATGAATTGTTGTGGATGTATTGGACTTATGGAACTCGCGCCCAAACAACACGCCGAACATGCGTTCAGCACGAAATGGGCCGAGCCCAAATCGGTTTCAAATGAGACCCTTGAGGTGCTCGTGACCCTTGATGAGGCGAACGGTGCATGGAGTTGGGAACTTCATGCTGGCCTTGCGCAATGCATCTCGGGCAGTGAGGTAAAATTCTGGGTGAACTTGAATGGAGATCACACGTTGTCCACGCTTGACACGTGCAGCGGTTCCGACATTCTTTCCGAACGCACATCGCATACCTTGGGACACACGGTCAGCACCGGCGCCAGTTGCTTGCTTGTTTTCTCGAAGCACGTGGTGAGGGAAGGTGTGAACTCGAAGAGCGTAGCCTTGAGTTCCTGCGACCTTACGGATCGTGGAATTCGAAATAACACGGGCTGCTTCAAGCGCAGTGTGACGGATTTGGACGTTGTTGTCTGCGCGCAGTTCGAGGATGACAGGGAACTTCCCTGTCTCAGCAGCAACACGGTTTCCAACGTGGTACTGGTGGATTCTGTTGTTCGGGACACCACCGATAAACTTGCGTCGGGTGTACGCGGGTCCCTTCAATCGGCGATACATGGATGCAGGTTTGCGTGCCATAATGAACTCTCCAAGCAACCCTGCGACCAATGGTTCCCTTATCATCCCTCCGCCTCAGCATTTGCCGGCCATACCGTGTCAAGGTCGAACCTACGGCCTCATTATGAGGGCGACAAAAGCATTCATGTGCTCCATTCGTTTGCTTGCTTCATGGCGAAGGGGTGGCGAGGATACCTTGAGGAGGAATCCGAATACCAGTGGGTTGCCATGGCCGGATTTTTTATCTTCATCCTTCTCGGCGCAGTGGCCATTCAAGGCACAACCAATCTACCAGGTGTAGCGGTTGGAGCACAGGGTGCGTCTCATGATGGAGCCAGAGTGTTGAACATCGTCTATGCTGACGACACATCCTTTACTGCACAGATTGTGACACCAGACGGCACCGACTTGTACCAACAAAACGGTGAATCAAGCGTTGTTGAACTGATGAGTTCGTCCGATGGATCAAGCGCAGATGACATTCGATTCATCACCCTCTTAGAGAACGGCAACGTGGTGTTTTCGCCGCAAGAAAACACCATCCAAGTGGTCCATACAGCACAAAACGAACCTGCAGGGGAAGTTTTGATTTCCACAATTGAAATGGACAACGGAACAGGTGAATTCGACGTGCATGACCTTGCAGAATCTTCCAACGGTGAAACCACCTCATGGATGATGGTCACCAACGAAAACGAGGGCACCAGCATTCGAGGCTTTGGAAGCATCACGTCTGGCTCAAGTTCGGCCAACACCATCGCAACCTCAATGTCGGATTCCGTGCTGTCTTACCCGTTGGTGAACAGCGCCGGTGTCGTTTGGCAAAAGATTGCCCCGCTCAATGGAGAGTTATGGGGTGCAAGTGGCTACCTCTCCTTCATATCCACCGGAGCCGGAGCGAATCCTGCCTCCCCTGCACTGCTCCCGGTCGTAGCCGTGATTGAATGGGATGGAACGCAAACTGCGCCCTCAATCAAAACAATACACACGGGTGATGAGGGCCAAGTCCACTCCTTAATTCCCCTCTCGGACTCGACCATTTTTGCCGCCGGAACAGAAGAGAGCACGGTGATTTCCTCAGATGGTGAACTCACTCAAATCAACACGGGATGTGTTGCTGCTGTCGTCGATCATCTTGACCGAGTGTGGTTGTTTGGCGACATCGGCAGTGAGTCGATATTGCGCATGACTGGTCTCGAAGAAGAAGTTGTTTCGCTCGCCCGACCACTCGCGTTCACCATAGAAGCAAGTGGTCTTGGAACTCATGTGATTCACCTTCACGGTATCGATGAGATGGGCGAGGCGAAGACGCTGACCATTGACACCACAGCCGCCGGCTCTATAGAGAGTGGAAGAGGCTTTTTGAACCTCATGTTCCTTGGAGTCTGCACCGTGATCATGAGCGTTATGGCTTGGTCTGCAAGCGGTAAATTGAAGCGCATGAAAAAGATTTGAACTCAGCCCTGTTTTCATCACAGAATGCAGCGGAATCAAAAAAGGCGTTGAGAACCTTCATTTGCTCTCGGCAACGACAGAAAACTCCAGCGGAAGCAAGGAGGTCAATGTCGATGGGAAAAAGAGGCATGATGGACCAGTTTGCTGATATCAAGGCAAAACACCCAGACTCCATTTTGTTTTTCCGAATGGGTGATTTCTATGAATTGTTCCATGAAGACGCCGTGATTGGTTCTGAGGTGCTTGGTTTAGCACTCACTTCGAGGGATAAAAAAGCAGACTCACCAATCAGAATGGCTGGATTCCCATGGCACGCCCTAGAGGACAACATTCGAGGCATGCTCAAAGCAGGCCACAAAGTCACCGTCGCTGAACAAGAACAAGAATTGCGAGAAGGAGCAAAACTACTGGAACGGGTTGTGACTCGCGTCTACACACCAGGTAGTCTCTATGAAGAATCCCTCCTTGATACGGATGAACGATCCTTACTGACAAGTATATGCCTCGGAAAGGATGAGTTGGGCGTTGGCATCATCGACGCCTCGACAGGCCAAGCATGGGCCTCAAGTTTGCATGGAAGCGACCGATACTCACGAGCCTTGGACGAGGTGTTAAGATGGCGTCCAACTGAAATCGTGATTGCTCCAAAAGATGCGGAGGACCAGCAGTTACGAGCCTTGTTCACCAACCTAGATGGCATCACAATCAGTCAACACCGAGCAAGCGATGCAAAATGCAGACAACGCCTGGCAAAGGTGCTGAAGGTGGCCGATTTGGGCCATCTTGATTTGGATGATTCACCCTTAGCGCTCGCTGCGGCGGGACTCGCTGCGGACTACCTCGCTTCGATGCATTTGACCGAAGATGTTCCACTAAGGGACCTTGAGGTCATGGAAGAAACTTCACATCTCGTTCTTGATCAGACCACGTTGAGAAATTTAGAACTCACCTCGACCCTAGCAGGTGAATATGAAGGCAGTTTACTTTCGAGTTTGAACGCCTGCAGAAGCGCAATGGGTCGAAGATTGCTCAAAACATGGATCCTCCGCCCATTGGCGAACCTCGATGCAATTGCTGCTCGCCATGATGCTGTGGGGGCGCTCACACGCTCTTCCCGGCGGTTGGATGGATTGAGAGAGGCACTCAAAGGATTGAGAGATATGGAACGCCTTGCCACACAGCTGGCGTACAATCGCTCAAATGGACGGGACTTGCTTGCAGTTGCTCACGCATTAGAACGAATGCCGGCCATCATTCATTTGTGCAATGAAACCAAAGATCCACTCCTTGTCCATCTCGCCACAAATTTGGACGCTTTGCAAGACATGTCAGAAACAATTCATCGAACCCTTGTCGATGAACCACCACTAAGCGTTCGCGACGGAGGCTTGCTCAGACAGGGCGTGAACGCAACCATCGATGAACTCCGTGAAACATCCTCATCGGGCCAATCCTGGTTTGCTGATTTAGAGACGAAATTGAGGCAAGAACTGCAGATTCCGTCACTGAAGGTGCGAATGAACCGTCAAATTGGTTGGTTTATCGAGGTCACAAAAGCAAACGAAAGCAAAGCTCCAGAGGATTGGAAGCGAAAGCAACAGATGACCAACGGTTCAAGGTACGTCACTGATGAGTTGCTCGAACGAGATGATGCATTGCTTACGGCGGACACAAAAAGCAAAGAATTGGAATATCGTTTGTTCATCGAATTACGAGAGACCTGTAAATCCAACGCTCAAACCCTTGCTCAAATCGCCGGCAGGGTTGCGGCAATCGATGTCCTCCAATGCTTTGCATCCATTGCCCGAACACGGGCTTGGACCCGTCCAGAAATGCATCAAAAGGCAACCATTCGGGCAGAGGGCGCTCGCCACCCAGCACTTGAGATGCAATCAGGATTCGTACCTAACGACATTGACTTGGCGAAGAAAAGGAACTTCTTATTGATCACTGGACCGAATATGGGAGGAAAATCAACCTACTTGCGAACTGCTGCCCTGATGAGTATCCTTGCTCAGAGCGGTTCTTTTGTACCAGCTACGAAGGCTAAAATCGGCGTTGTTGACAGAATCTTCACCCGTGTTGGTGCGAGCGATGATCTTCGCCGTGGACGCTCCACCTTCATGATGGAAATGATCGAAGTGGCTCACATTTTACGCCGTGCCACATCTCAATCGCTCATCCTTCTGGATGAAATTGGACGTGGCACCTCCACCTTTGATGGACTCTCGATTGCATGGTCAGTTACTGAGGACATTTGCAAACGGATTCAAGCAAGGACCCTCTTTGCCACCCACTATCACCAATTGATTGGGCTTGAGGGTGAAATTGATGGCTTAACCAATGTCCATGTCCAAGTCGCTCAAAGCAACGGAGAGTTGCGATTCATGCACACCGTCGCAGATGGTCCATGCGATGATTCCTACGGGGTTCAGGTTGCAGCGCTCGCCGGTTTACCTCGGCCTGTTGTTGAACGGGCAACGGATCTTCTCGCCTTTTTGGAACGCCAAGCAGAAGGGGCAAAAGCAGGCGAATCCGGCGCCCCTGCGGCACGTTCTCAGGGCCAAGCAAGCCTGATGGGATACTTTGCCGCCGCTGCAATGGGTCAATCCTCAAGCGAGTCATCTCCACCACAATTACCCCAACACCACCTCGATCTCATTGAGAAAATCGAGGCACTTGATGTGGATGAATTGAGTCCACGTCAAGCGCATGAAGCATTGTACCAACTGAAAAAATTACTTGGAGGCACACAAAATGACTGAACCAAAACGAATCGTTCAACTTGACGAGACAACGATTGGTCACATCGCAGCCGGAGAAGTCGTCGAACGTCCCGCACAGGTGGTCAAAGAATTGCTGGAGAACAGCCTCGATGCTGGTGCGACGCGAGTAAACATCACCGTTCAACGAGGTGGATTTGATTTGATTCGAATCGAGGACAACGGGAGCGGCATTGCCTCTGAGGATTTACCCTTATCACTCGACCGTCACGCCACTTCTAAACTGAAGTCGCGTGAAGACCTCAATTCAATTCACACACTGGGCTTCCGAGGTGAAGCATTGGCGAGCATAGGCATGGTTTCGGGCTTGAGCATTGCCAGTCGCCCACAGGAATCTGAGGGGAAACGAATCCAGATGATTGATGGTGGAAAGGGTGATGTCGAGCCTTTCGGCATGCCACATGGAACACGGATTGATGTTGAGCACCTATTTGCCAACACCCCAGCTCGGCTGGCCTTCCAACGCCGACCAGCAACAGAAAATGCAAAGATTGTTGATGTGGTTGTGTCACATGCAATGGCACACAAGCAAGTCGCCTTCCGATTGATCATCGATGAGCGAAATGTTCTCGATGTCCCTGCATCGGATGCCATGGCTGACCGTTTGTACGATCTCCTTGGAGGCCAAGCCGAATCCATGTTGGACCTTGTTGCCCCACAAAGCGATGAACAAGCACCAGGAGAAGAATCGTGGACCGGATGGATCAGCACACCAGACATTACCCGTGGCAAAGGCGATGACATCCATATTCTCATCAACGACCGACCCGTTGCCGCTGGGCCATTCTTACAGGCCATACGAAGGGGCTACCGCACCAGATTAATGCAGGGAAGGCACCCGTTAGCAGTGTTGTCATTGCGCTTGCCTCCAAGCGAAGTGGATGTCAACGTCCACCCCACCAAGAGAGAAGTCCGCCTTCGGCATTCATGGCGGGTCTTGGAACGGCTTGAGCGGGCAATTGCACATACACTGGAGACCGTACCGACTGAACCTGATGCTGCGGGGGGCATTCCTGGCTTGCAAGGTCTTGGCCAGCAACATGCCCCAAGCATTCAGGAGCATTTCAAGACTCAGCCACCATCTCCACCAACATCCAATGAGCCGTTGAGTGCTGCTGCTGGAACGCCGACGGTGGTCCTACCTCAAGAAGGGCGTCAGGCGTCTTCCCCTCCTGCATGGGCCCTTGCTGCAGGAGCGCAGTTGAACCTTCACGGTGGGGAAGCAAAAGAGGCTGAAAAGGAAATTAAGGCTAGGCCACAATCGACATCCCCTGCTGCTCAACACACCTTACCAGGGATGGATTCACAACCAATCGCACCAGCACTCTCCGCAGCAGAACGTGCCCTTCACAGGCACTCGGGCACAGGAGAACGCAGTTCACCGACCACTGAGTCACCATTGGGTGAAATCATTAATGATCTACCAAAAATGGAACCTCTCGCTCAATTTGCCGACTCTTACATCCTCGTTCAAGCTGAGGATGAACTCCTTCTGATTGACCAGCATGCATTGCATGAACGTATACGTTATGAGCGTCTACGGAACGATGAATCAATCTGGGCCAGTCAGGCTAGGCTTGAGCCCTTAGCGCTTGACCTCAATGCACATCAGTCTGCCCGACTCGAGGCTGCTCAGGAGACCTTCCGAGGTGTTGGATTCGAGTTGCACCACGCACAAAACGGGTGGTCGGTTAGCGCAACGCCACAATTGCTGGATGGTGGCGAAATTGTACCATTCATGCTGGATTTGCTTCAGGACACTTCCGAAGACGGCGCTCCACTCACAACCATCGATGAGAGAAAGGACCACCTCGCCTTCATGAATGCGTGCAGAGGGGCTGTCAAGGCCAATGAAAAGTTGTCATTACCAGAAATGAGAAGGCTATTGGATGACATGCGAAGAATACCAAACCCTTGGGC
>DAPR01000020.1:4122-30534 GCA_002502605.1 Euryarchaeota archaeon UBA258 | reverse complement strand
AGGAAACCTTCGTCTGCCACTAAGTGCAGGTTTTGGCCAACGACATCACCACCGCAGGTCGATGCAAGGACGACAGCAGTCATGAACAAACGATGGTCGCCAAAGGTCTCAATGGGAGCGTTAGGTTGGACAATGTCTTGATTGCCTTGAATGCTTAATCCATCATGTTCAACCGTCACTTTCAGTCCAAATTGTGCTAAGAGTTCACAAGTTTTGGTCAAGCGGTTGCTTTCTTTGTAGGCGGCGTGAGCAGCGCCACGAAGGACACCTCCGGCCCCAATGGCCAACAAAGCGGCAAGTGGAGGTAACAGATCATTTGCACTGCTCAAATCCAAATCCACTTTTTTCTGCCCATCACTGCAAGTAAGAATTTGCTCACTCCAGTCGATGCCTAATTCTTCAGCGCTTGATTGGAGCACTTCATGTCCGATTGCGTCTTCTTTTGCTGGCCAGCCATTCAAGTGGACCACCCGCTTTGAACAAGCGCACATTAACAATGCAAAAGCTGCCATTGAAGCATCACCTGGAACTTCAAAGGAATCGGGTGGGCTGAGAACCTGAGGTGAAAGTTCGATGTGTCCATCCATGCGCTTTGCAGACCCACCGAACATCTCGAGGAGGGACAGGCTCAGAGCGGAATGACGCGATGAAACTGCATCGCCGATGAGGTTGATCTTGGTTGGGCATGGGAGGCTGGGTGAGGCAAGAATCCAAGAGGAGAGGGGTTGGCTTGACCGGCTTATGTCCAAGTCAATACCCTCGCTCAGAGACTCTTCCCGCATCGGTCCATCCAGCAAAGCAGGAAGGCGTTCTTGTCCCATGCCGACCGAGAGGGTGACTCCAGATTGTTCGATTGAGGACCAGAGTTCATCAGAGGAACGGCGCCTTAAGGAAAGGTCGCCGTCGAGCATAACAGGCCCTCCAATAAGACCTGCGTGCGTCCCTAACAATCGAAGTGTTGTCCCAGAATTGGCGGCGTTGAGGACGCTCGCAGGCCGTGAAAAACCATCACGACCAACACCGTGAACCCGCCATTTCGTCGATTGTGGATGATGCTCGAAATTGACGGGGTTGGTTTGAGAGATCTTGTGACCATCTTGATCGAAATCTTCGATTGAAACGCCCAATTGTTGGAGGCACCTTCGCATTGCACGTGCATCTTCCCCAGCATTCTTGACCTGTTCTAAGTCAACAGGCGATGGCGATTGTCCTGCTAAGAGAAGCGCCCTTATGAGGTGGCTTTTTGATGGAGGCAGAATCCATTCCAGGGGATCTTTTAGGCGAGAAGGAAGGACTCTAAGTGCGTGGATTTTGTTCCTTCTGTGGTCTTTTCCACTCGTAGTCCAGCGCTTTGCCCAACGCTTCCCCATGGGCCCTCCAGCGTTCCTTCAGCCATCAACCCTTGCAAGACAGCATAAAAACCGAGAACCCACAGCACGATTCATGCCACTGTCTGATTCGCTGGGCCGCCCCTTGAGGGACCTGCGCATCTCTGTGACAGATCGGTGTAATTTCCGATGCCGTTATTGCATGCCAAGAGAGCATTTTGGAAGCGATCACAAATTTCTAGCCAAAGAAGAAATTCTTTCCTATGAAGAAATTTCGAAGCTCGCCGAATCGATGATACCGCTTGGGTTGAAGAAATTAAGAATCACTGGAGGTGAGCCGTTGATGCGACGAGACATCGCCAATTTGGTTGAGATGTTACGCCGCTTAGGTGATGATTTAGATTTGGCCATGACGACCAACGGTGTTTTGCTCAAGAACCATGCTGAGGCCTTGAAGCAGGCAGGATTGAATCGAGTGACTGTTAGCCTTGATGCTCTTGATCGAGACCTCTTCCAAAAGATGGGCGACACCAGACATGAACCCTCAGAGGTCATTGAAGGGATCGATGAAGCCCTCCGAGTTGGCCTAGAAGTCAAAGTCAACATGGTGGTGCAGCGTTCGTTGAACGAAACGCAAATTGTCCCTATTGCCAATATGTGCTTCGAACGGACCCTCACTCCAAGGTTCATCGAATTCATGGACGTAGGAGTAACAAACCAGTGGAACCTTGAAGCGGTCGTTTCTGGACAAGAAATTCGGGATGCCCTTTCGAAGGAATATGGAGACCTCGAAGCGGTCAAACCCGACCATCCATCGGATGTTGCGCGCCGTTGGACCACCCCTCAAGGGTACGAATTCGGTCTAATTCAATCCGTCACTGAACCCTTTTGTGGTGATTGTTCAAGAGCAAGAATCTCTGCTAATGGTTCCATGTACACATGTTTGTTTGCAAGTGAAGGCCATGATTTACGAGCCTTGCTGAGGTTTGATGCAAACCATGATCAGTTACAACATGCAATCCAATCCATTTGGATGGACAGGAAGGATCGTTATTCTGAACAACGAACCAAACAGGTGGAAGTTCCATCAAAAGTCGAGATGTCCTTTATCGGCGGATAACTAAACATCCAGCGGTGGAAGCATCACGTTTACGAGAACACTTTGTGAATTCGTGTCGACCAACTTGAAGCGCCATGTGCCAGTATCTGAGCCAATGGTCGTGGAATCGATCACGAAGTAATCACCCTGGCTTACGGAGTATCCCGCATCCCGGTCATGGAAGGACACATTGGCACCAATGAGGCCATACACATCGGCATCAGCAACCTTTCCGCCCAGAGGGTTTCCGTCATCAAGAGAGTCCGGTGCAAGGTTCCATTGCAGTTTTGCTGGGTCAATCGTTTGATCCAAACTGGTCAAGCGAACAACGTGGAATCCGTTTGAAAGACCTCTCACGCTCACGGTTGCTTGTGGGGCGCTTTTCTCCGTGGTCGTCAAGGCTCCTTGCATGAGAACGAAGACCATGCTTGACAGCATAACGGTGATGGCGAGCAACAAAACTGTTGCAATAACGGGGCTCACGGCCTCGTCATTCTTCACCCGCCTCATGCTGCGCATGGTGTGGCTGTGTGAACGATGGGACTTGAACCAACCGATGCGTTGCCGTCTGACGAGCGCTATTTGTTTGGCGTTCAAAACAGCCAGACTGGTTTATCGCATTCCATGGCGCGCTTAATGCCGCCAATAGGGCCAAGAATTCGAAGGATTCCTTCCGTGATTAAATCGCCTTTGAAGAAAGTATATCCCATGTTTTTGGTTCGTAATGAATTCTTCAATGCCCGGCCCATTGATGCGCGCAATCGGACCTCATAGGCGTCCAGTGGGGCGCCGTGATCCAGGTGATCAAGGATTGCCTCGGCAGCAAAGCAACCAGAGATAATGGCTTGAGAGATTCCACCGCCGTTGCTTGGCATGACTAAACCTGCTGCATCCCCAACCGCTAACGTCGTGCCGTCGACCATGGTTTTCACAGGGCCGCCCATGGGGATCCAACCTCCACCCCAAGAGAGGACCTCAAAACCGAGTTCATCGCAGAATTCTTGCAGATGTTCCTTGAGATTCCCTTTCAAATAACCTGCACGAACACCAAGCCCAACATTGGCCGTATCGGGACCTTTTGGGATGATCCAAGCATACCCTGAAGGAGCCACTGAACCAAGGAATACATCGAAAGTTTCTGGCACATTACCTTGTACTTGAGCGTACATTGTAGGAACTTGGTCTTCTGGTCTATAGCGAACATCATCGCCATGCCTCAACCGTCCAACATGCGCAAGTGACCCACTGGCATCAATGAGGTAATCGAAGGTGTAACGGCCATTGGTGGTCACGAGGATATCTCGATCAAGTTTCGATTGATGCTGGATTCGCGTCAATGCTTCGTCCATTTGCACATCTGCGCCAGCATGAAGGGCCTTATCACAAAGGTATCCATCAAAGTGAAGACGGTGTCCTGCGAAGGCATCGAGTTCGAAATGGAAGGCTTTTCCGGATGGGAGAAACACGCGCATGTTATCGAGGTTGTGCAGTTTCAATCGCTCTGGAAATTGGAAGTAATCGTACAGCCATTGGTGATCTTCAAGGTTCGCAAAAGTTCCTACTACCTCGCCCCAGTTTGGAATACATTCCCCGCATTGGGCGGGGTTTCCAATGATTGACCGGCGTTCGATCATCAACACGTCAACACCATCTTCTGCTAACCTTTGAGCGCAAGCAGCGCCTGCTGGACCAGCCCCGATGACAATGACTTGTCGATGTTTGATTTCTTTTCTTGCCATGCAATCCCTCACACATGCCGTTCCATGACATATCCAGTGATATGCAACATCAGGTCCTTCGCCCTGCTTGGGGGAAAAGCATCGAGTTCCAATACGGCGCGTTCGAGATGAGTTCGCACCAATAATTCAGCGTACTTGAGGCTCTCAGAACGGTTCAATAACACCATGAGTTGGTCAAACTGATCATCGGTAAAATGCTCAATGATGTGCGCAAGTTTTTGTCGCTCATCACCATGTGACAACGTCAAGGCATGGATGAGTGGAAGCGTCATTTTACCTTCAATGACATCAGCACCTCTCGGTTTACCCATGCGATCATCACCTCGAAGGTCAAGCAGGTCGTCCACAAGTTGGAATGCGACGCCTAATTCCATACCGAACCGCCCGAGCCCTGAAGCTTGTTCCTCATCAAGCCCTGCGACGAGGCCGGCTGCATGGCATCCAGCAGAAAATGGGCCTGCGGTTTTCCCTCGAACGATGGAAAGGTAATCTTCAGGTGAAGTTGCAAGATTGAGGACATGGTCGAGTTGGTGGAATTCGGCAACGGCAATATCTGCACAGCACTTTGCCATCAATCGAACAATGTTTTCTTCATACCTGCCACCCAACCCGAAGCCCTGCACGAAAAGCCAATCCCCTGCAATCACCGCTTTGGCTAGGCCAGCCCTGGTGTGAATGGTCTGTACTCCTCGGCGAAGTGCGGCCTCATCATTGATGTCATCATGGACAAGCGTGGCTGTGTGGATTAACTCGAAGGCGAGGGCCAATGGCATCACCTCATCGATGTCTTCACCACCTGCAATCTCGTGAGCCAATAGAATCAGCAATGGCCTCAAGCGTTTACCGCCCGCCAAGAGCATCGAGGCGCAAAGGTCGGCAACTTGGCCAGCTCCTTGTTCCCGTTCATCTTCGACAAGTGCCTCTAGGGCTGCGTCAACGTGAAGGCGCATTACCTCAAGTTGGTCACTTGCCTCTAATCCAATGCTCGCCACGGGTTGCCCTACAACGGTGCCCTTCTTAACCGGTAGTCTACGCCCTTGTAATGTGAGGAGCAATCCTCGCCGAGGTGAGATGATGACAGAAAAGGTACGCCTTGAGGTCCTCACCACGCCGTCAAATGGGGACGGAGTCAGGCGACAAATCGAAAAAACAATTGAATCCAACCGAAAGAATTTCGACTTCGTTATGAAGCAAATTCCGCACATGGAATCGGCTGTTGAAACGCTACAGAACGGTCATGGTGACCTCTTGGCAATGAGCGCACATCAGTGGAAGGACTTGCCAACTCAAGGCCTAAGCATTGTTGGTGTACTTCCCCGTCGAGAGCCAACTTGGGTCTTGGTTTCTGAGGACAAACCAGAATATCTTCTTTCAAAAGCAATCGTAGTTTGTGACAATGTTCTGCTTCGCCGCCAAATGCGACGGTTGCGTGCTGATCTAAACCTCATGACCTCAGAGGCTTTTGCCCAACACATTTCCAACACACACAGGTTTGAATCCTTGGAGCGCGAGGATCGAATTCATTGGCTTGAAGAAATGCGACAAGACGAGGTGCTCGATGGTTACATTGTCTCTCGTGGAGAACATGCAGAGTTGAAGTTCAAGTCAAGACGACATACCTTGGGCTTGCAAAGAGAAAACCCTGAACGAACGCACTTTGTTCCTCCGCCATTGCACGGCTTCACCCTGCTTGTGGCTCGAAACGGATTCCCAAGTGCTTCAGTTCAAATCATGTGCGACAACGGAGCATTCATCGCTCATCGAATGGAAGTGGCTTTCCTTGCTTCGATTGAGGAAGAACTTCACCCCATTACAGGTATCTTTGTTGAGCAGCGAAAAATCTCAGCCATCCTTCGAGAAGCCAATCGATCAAACGATGAACAAACGCTGGATGGTGTCTTGGACATCGAGAAGAACATCAAGACGCCTGGACCAAGGCTTGAGATGCGCATCGAAACTCTGAACCATCACGGTACCGTCACCGCCGGTGCGGAGCGAGTCTGCCCCGTTGAAGAAAGCCACATGGGCATGGTGAACGTGCTCAAAGAATTCCAGAATCTGCTCGAAATGATGCAGATGGGGCATGATGAAATTCCCCGCCAGCACACTGGTTTGAGCGAAGAGTTCAGTATGGCTCGGCCTGGTTTGCTGGACTTGAGCACCATTCACTCGGTTTCGTCCGAAGAAGAGTGAGCCTCGCCAAGAAGAACCGTGTAGCCTTGGCGTTCGATGTATGCTTCAAGTTCAACCATCTCTGCTGGTTGATTGTCTTGGCACAGTTCCATGATTGAATCATCAAGTTCACGACCATGACGTTCCCATGTCCCCGCTGACCGTTGGATGTCGGAGGCGAATCGCTCCACGACCTCTACTGCTGAAAGAGTGGGGTTGAGCACTTTGCTGAGTGATTTGACAATTTCATCGTTGGTTTTTCTCAATTTCTGTAGACTTTGCGACAATGAAATGAGCGTGCGTTTCAACTCCTCGACATCGTTTGTCTTAGAAAATTTACGTTGGGCACGATCGAGGTCCTTCCTCATGACACCAACGCCAGCGATGATGGCCACCTTTGCTTTGGCAGAGATGAGAATGACATCTTCCGCTTCATTAAGTCGGGTCGAAAGTGCGTCCTCGAAGCCTGAGCGCTGGTTTTTAAGATCTGAACGAATCATTTCTTTAAGGGAATCAACCATTTCATGGGCGTCTTTCAAACCGGCTTTGGTGGCCTTGACTGACTTGCTCATGCACCGTGTTTGTGCCGACGGGTTTTGAAGGCATTGCCGATAGTGGTTTCAAAACCAAACATGTGCCGATGACGCGACATTGCGCAAGGAAACGACTGTTTGTGCTTCACATCACTGCGAAGGCACATATACTCCTTTGAGCCGAAACGCAAAGGAAGGTGCTATGATGGTGGACAAGGGGGAACTCCTATCCGAACTTTATCAAGCCCGATTTGATGGCTTGAAAGAAGTCGCTGTAGCGTACAACCTTCCAAAAACTGGTTCGGTTGAAACCCTCAGAGCTCGCTTGATTCAAAACTTAATTTTGGATGAGTGGGACCTCAGTCCGGATGGCATTCGAAACCTCATGAACAATGAACTCGGCGAACTTTTGGGGGTCTTTGGCATCAAAAAGTCCGGGTCATTAAGAGCAAGAAGGCAGAGACTCTACCTCCACCTCAACCATGATGCAAAGCGCCTTTTGCCTGAATCGCTCGATTCAATGACCAGAGACGAACTCCATGCGCTTTGTAAGATCCTTGAATTGCCGCTCTCAGGAGCAAAGCAGGCCCTATTGGTCAGGGTCGCAGGTGTTCTCGCCTCGCAAGATGGAGGTTGGGGCAAGGTCAAGAAGAGCCTTCGTCGACCCCGCGCCTCCTCTAAGAAACTCCCCTCACCTGTCAAGGTGCTACCAACACCAGACCAGGCACCGGATTCAACAGATGGTGGAGAGCACGAGGCTGTGATTGAAGCCGCTGAGAATTTTGTCTCAGAACACCCCGAAGGATGGACCTTCGAAGAGGAAACAGAATTCCGAACAGGGCTGGCACAAGAGGGCATTCCTGTCTCAAAGGCACCAATTGCATCAACCCTCGATGAAGCCCTACGAAGCAGCAGTTCAGTCCAACAACAAGAAGCAACTCCATCGATGGTTCAAGTCGCTTCTGAACCAAGCGAAGAACATTCGCTTGAGGTCGAAGCCGCTTTGCTGGAACTGAAAGCTAGAATGGCAGAAATAGAATCTGCCGGACGAGATTTCTTAGCCGTAAGCACCACAAGTGAAACAGAAGACTTGGATGCTTTCATTCACAGCCTTAAGAGCCATGGGTTTGCCACAGAAATTACCGCAGTACAAGATTCGATTCGCACCACGCTGATGGAATTAGAGTTCCGTTCGCAAAACGAAAAGAGCGCCATGTACACCATGCCAAATTCCTGGCGAGAGCGAGAAGCGCTACGGGTGTTCGAAAACGCCCGAGAGGGCTTACGAGGTATGCTTGATGAAACCCTTGCCTCTCACCCCGGCGATCTTGTGAAAGCTAGAATGGCGTTCGAAGAGGTTGGTCGGACGATGGACCTTGATTTGTCAATTCCAAGCGTTTCTGGTAGGCTGCATGCATTGTTTGATCTGCACGTCGACATCAACCAAGCCCAGGCACTCCAAGATCCAGCCATCGCCCGCCGCAACAGAATCCTCAGAATTCTTCAACACGGAGCAGTCCACCTATCGACAAGTGAACGAAACACCGTGGACCGATTGGAACGAAACATCAGCGCTTTCGAAGAATTGGTCGAAACCATCCTTGAAAGCAGTGAAGGAACGTTCACAGAGCCGCAACAAGCCCTTGTCATTCGCTTCTTAGAATCGCGGGGTTACGAAGTGAACACCGTTGATTTGCGACCGCGTATTTTGGCCTGCGCAGGAATCATCGGCTCTGAGTTAGGCTTCATCTCACCAGCAGAAATCCCACGAATCGCACCTGGCATCATGATTTCAGACACACAAGTCGATGCGATTGTGACCGAACTCAAAGCGTTGGCTGAAGCGTTTAAGCCTGCAGAAGAGGCAACACAAGAAGAACCAGAAATGGAAGTGGCAGCATCTGTGGCTGATGCTTCAGACAGACTTAATTCGGCACGGTCAAAGATTGACCATATCGACGATTTACTCGCTCGGCTGCGAGGATAATCAACGGCTTGCGTAGAAACTCTGAATGAGTTTTGTGACCGTTTGAATATCGCTGATGTCTCGTGAAATCATATCTCGAAGAATTGCTTCTCGTTGGGACACGTGCTTCTCAAACACATCGGGAGAGATACCTGCTGCTTTGCAAATGGTCTCACGGAGTTTTGAAGGAATGCCAGTTTCTTCGATTTGATCAGTAGCAGCATTGTATTTCCAAATGATGTTGAGACGTGGCTTGTCGCCTTCCATTCCAGCGACCTCGGCCACTTCTGTGATCTTACGTGCCGTTTTTCCATTGACATGGAGTCGGGCTTGGATGATGATCAGATCAAGACCGCTGAGCATGATTGGTGGAACGCTCATTGGAGGGTTGATCATTCGAGTCACCGTTTCCTGCGCTGTATTGGCGTGCAGAGAACCGAAGGAGCCATCGTGACCGGTGTTCATTGCAGTCAACAAAGTCGCAGCCTCTGGACCACGGACTTCACCAACAATGATGCGATCTGGTCGCATTCTAAGGCTCGATTTGAGGCAATCGTTCATGTCGATTTCGGAGGTTCCATCGGGACGCTCACGACGTGTTTCCATGCGCAGCCAGTGGTCGTGGTAGACTTGCAATTCTGCAGTATCCTCGACCGTCAGAAGGCGGCGGTGCCAAGGAATATACATCCCCAGGCAGTTGAGGGTCGTCGTTTTACCAGAACCCGTACCGCCAGCGATGACAAAGTTAGCGGGCCGACTGTCTAGACCTTCAATCCAAACCCACATCATTGCTGCAAGGCGTGTGTTCACCGTTCCGAATTTAATCAGATCAATCATTGTCAAAGGATCTTCCTTGAATTTACGAATCGTCAGTGTAGGCCCGTCTGGGGAAACTGGTGGGATTGTCCCGTTAACACGGGAACCGTCATGCAAACGCCCATCAAAAATTGGTACCATCCCAGGTCCGTCGCCCAATGGAACATTGGTGTAAGAGGCAATGTTCTTTGCAATTTGTAATCCTACGTCATTTTCGATGATGAGGTTCGTCCTGCACATGCCGTACTTCCTGTGAGCTACTTTGACTTCCTGTTGCCCGCCGTTGTACATGACTTCTTCGAGATTATCGTCTTCAAGAAGGAGTTGAAGGTCACCGTGAGGGTTGGGTTGTGCCTGCCCGTCAACGTGATAGATTGGAGAGGGATGGTTTCCTTCAGTGTATATTGTTACCAAGCCGTATTGTTCTAGAATTGTTTGACTCATTGTTTAACCCCCAATCATGACCACTGCGCCAAGATAGAGGCCCATGGATAAAGCGATCCACAATGGCATCCACCAAAGTGCGTCCTTGAAGCGCCCGAGCATTCGTCCTGAAACGCCTAGGGCGATGGCTGATGCTGCTCCAAAGAAAAGAGAGAATGTTTGGTTGAAACTGTCGATTTGAAACCCACTTGAAGAGGGGGCAAAGAGCCCGACAATGAAAGCGATCAAAACGGGTAGGCCAACCGACACGAAGAGGACAATCAGCAATCCTCGTCCCAGGAGTTCTTCCTCTCGTTGATTCATCAGGTCATTTAGTCGCTCATAATCCATAGCCAAGTCGGCAAGGATTTGCTGCAAAGGTGCGTCTTGCTCAATCGCAGTTTCAATCAGAACCATGACCCTCTGAACTTGGGAAGAGCGGGTTTTGGCTGCAAACGCAGAAAGGGCTGCCTCGAATGAAGAGGAGTGGCTTTCCTCTAGAGTTTCAGTCAGCAAGGCACCCAAAGGACCCTGTACGTTGCGTGATTGTTCCATCATCGCTTCCTGAATGCCTCTTCCTGCACCAACTGTATCCGATAATGATTCGAGCAAACCGGGCAATGCGTTCTCTATAGAACGACGCCTCTTACGCTCCATCATTGGTGGAATCCCACCTGCTGCGCATGCGATTCCAATCACTGAAATGTACAACAACAATGGGCTGTTGTTGAAGGTTTCAAGCAATCCAAACAACATCAAATCACAACCCTGGGTCCTTCGTGTGTGCCTTCAAGCCAATCATCATCATCCCAATCAGGGTGATCACCAAGCCACCTTGGACAACGGAGTTGATCATGCCTTGATCGATTGCGCCAACAATTGCTTCGGCACCATCTCCAAGTATTTGTGGAACCAAACCTACGATGGCGAGAATGATTGGTCCAATCATACCGATTGAAAGAAGGGTTTCAGGGACTGCCCCAAGTTCCTCGATGTATTTTTTCACAGCCTCTGTCCGCTCATTTTCCATCCGCACGCCTTGCTTGCGTAGCGTTTCTACGATGTCGGTGTTTTGAGTCACGTTGGAATACATGGTGTTGAGCAGTCTGCGGTAACCTTCGGATTCTGCTTTCTTGATCAGGGTTTTCAATTCTGGCGCAAGTCCTCTTGAGCTGCCTTTACGCAATCGCTTCATCATGGCGGAGAAGTCCTCGGAAATGATTCCGTAGCCTCCGCTCCCAACGGTGTGGATTGCTGCTTCAAGACCGACACCGGAAGACAACAAGACATCGAGTGTACGGATGACATAGAGAATCTCTCTCTGTTCATCCAACTTTCTCATTTCGTCACCTCAGACAATGTCTTCAATCAATTCGAACATGAAGGATTCGTTACCGCCCTCGTATTCCATCACTGAAAATAGGACTTTGACATCGCGCTCTTCGAAGGGGTCATGAATGTAAGGTTGTCCGCTCCTGAACATGCTCAGAATGCGCTTGTAGTCTTCCAAACTGATTTCTCCACGGATGGTGTAAACTGTTGATTCGGAGCCCTCATCATGGAGGTTGTCACCCTCGCCACCTCGGATGATCGTTCGTGTCAAACGGCGTGTGAGGCGAACATGAATATCACAATTCGGTATCCTCACCCAATCTGAACTCGTTGTGCCCGTCGCGGGACGAATAAAGAAATCTGTTCCAGCCATGCAGTTGACCCCTGTTCTCCGCACGCATCGAGAAGGACTTCAATGTTGGGGGAGAAATTGAATCATGCCACAATTCTGAACCAGCCAAACCGAGGCTCATGCAGCGTCCCTTCGTTGGATAATTCGTCCAACTTCGACTCTGCGAGTTGGCGATCAATTCCACGGGCACCTGCATTGGTCAGAACCGTTTCAAAGTCAACGCCATCACCCTGGTCCAATTGTCCAATAATGGCCACCAATGTTTCCTTCACATCATCCTCATCGGATTCTGCCGAGGAATCATCCTCATCAAGTCTGGTTTGAGGAGGGGGGGCGGGCTGACTTGCAGCCTCCATTCGCCCTTCTGCGATGTCCAATGCTTGCATGACGTTGAGGGTGTAACTTTCAGTATCGAATTCACCGTAGTGATTTCTGGAGAGCAGCAAACCTTCGACCATGTGCTCCGGCACACCTGAGGCTTTGAGCCCCTCAGCTGTTGGTTCTGCGCTGAGCGAATCATTGTGAATTTTCATTCGCTGAAGCGTTCCTTCGGATGCGCGTGTAAGCCACAAAGCGTAGGTTTTAGCATCAATCTCACATGCTTCTTCTGGACGCAGTGAGGTGTAGACTGCTCCCTCATCGGTTTGATACCAACGTGCTTTGGCAGTCATTAAGAGGAGAACTGGTTCACCAGTCTCTGTTTTCTCAACCAGAGAGAGGGTTAATTCCCGCATCGATTCTGAGGCATAGTCACCAACTGAGAAGTAATGCAATCCTGATGGATCGCGCATCTGACCTTGGTACAACGTTGAGCCGTTGGATGTTTCTCGAACCTCAAGCCGTTCCAGTAAACCCGCAACGATGACTCGGTTCACTTTTGCGCCAAGCTTTGTAATCACGAAGGAGGGGTCATATTCCCCCGATCCTTTCTCGTTCAATGTGGCTTCGCTGAATTCAGAGGCGAGCATGTGCCAGGCTGGCTGGCGGCGAGCACGAGGTGCAGATTGCATCATGCCACCCCCCAATGCGCTCGCAATTCAGTGGCCCGCATCCCTGCGTCTTCTTCGATTATCTCGGCACCATCTGCCAGCATCATTGCGCCTTGCTCATCGACAATTGTGCGGCCTGTTGCACGTACCATTCGCCCGAGCAATAAGCCCCTCAAATGTTGGACAAAGGCCATCTGACCATCCGCATCAACGGCGGACTTCATCTGTTCTTCATCCATCCCCAACAAGCCAAGTGTAGCGGCTTTGTTGGTCAGCAGAGAAACGCTGGATTTTCCATCATCCACAACAAGTCGCAACCGCACATCGCTGTTGCCATCGTTTGGACCGTGTTCTGCACAAGCCCCTTCACGCAAAACGCGGCGGCATTCTGTGCATCGTTGGATGAAGCCTGAGTCTTCACGGACGCTCACCACAACAGCAGAGGTTGAGACGCCAACTCGACTTGCACCGGTGGCAAGTTCGTGAAGGTCGACTTCAGCCGTGTGGTTTGTCAAATCAAGATCTGCATCCCAAGGGGTTGCATCAAGCAGTTCCACTTGGTCCATGGTGTCAATCGTGATGTCAGGAATCCCCTGCCATGCACGGACGCGAACGCCCTTCAAGCGCACCGTTAGAGGCAGTTGTGACTCCGTAATTGGCAATTCACTCCATGCGCTCATTCGGCAGCGGCCGGTTGGATCAGCGATTTGGCCAGACCAAAGGAAACGCTCTTCGCCGTCACGGGTGAAGGAACGCTTTGTCCATTCAGTGATCTGCACAACAGCGTCCACATCCCTTGCGCCATCTCGCAATTGAGAGATGGTCAATACGGTTTGTTGAGAGAGTGCATCAGCATCTGCGAAGTTCTTGTCATGATAGATTTCGACCTTGGTCGTGCGACCAAAATTTAACTCCGGTGTATCTCTGAAGGTGCGCACTTGTGCACCCTCAATTTTGAGAAGGCTACCCACTTCATGTTCGAAAGGTTCCCAAGAGAGGAAACCAATGGTTCCGCTCTCGTCGGCAATCCGGCCTCGGACGATGTCCAAAGAACCAGAACCATCCTTCTTGTGAATTTGATCTGGCCTTGAAGCAAGCACGCGTCCTACAACACAAACATAGCCATCAGATGGAAGCGTGTTGATGTCTTGAGGCTCACCCGGGGCAACAACGGGACGGGTTCCTTCACGGACAACGGCAATCCGGGTCGATTGGTTGATGTTGAGCGACATTCGGCCTTGGTATTCATTGACGGAAGCGCCTTCAATGCGCACAATTGAACCAGGGGCTAAGTTTGCACTTGGACCCCAGTCTTTGTATTCCCATCGCGTTTTCTCACCCTTTTCTTCCCAAGGGTTGTCCTCAAGGAGGCCAAATGCAATTTGTTTTTGCTCACCACGGATGGTTTGCTCCCTCATGTTATGAGAAATGATTTCAACTTCGATTTCGACATCTTTGTCGTTCCCGTTAAGCTCGCTCAATTTGCTTACTTTCTTGGTGTTTCGTGGTGCTGACGTGCCACCCTGCGAGGGGCTTCGATTCGTCGGAACGGATTGTTCACCCTTAAATCGCCGAAGAATGGAACGCATTGCATCTTGAGGTGGAATGTAGAATTCCGTCTCATATTTTGCAAAGGCTTCAGCCACATCTTTGGGATCTGCATCTGGGCATTCAGCGAGAATAGCATTGACATGCGATTCGTACTTTTCAGACATGTTCATGTCCTCCGTCAGACGTTTTCGTTTGATGCCTGTACGGAGAACAGGCTGCGGGCTTTCGTGCGGATTGGTTGAGTCTATACACTCCCTTGACCTCCATGGTAACAAAGAGAGATGACGACGGAACTTAAACAATACCGTGAGAATTCTTTGCATCCCATCATCGATGGACAATCTGAAGACTAGGCTGGATTGATCCGAAGCCCTTGCATCATCAACACGTCAGGTAAATGCATGCTCCCCGAGGAGTACGAGCCTTGAATTCGCACATCATCACCAAGGTGCACATCATCAAGAAGGGCACCTGCTAGGTTGCCTGAAAGTCCAGCCTGCTTCACTGGACCGAGAATCTCTCCGTTCTCCACCCGTAAGATGGTGCTTGTTGTGACCGAAAAATCACCGCTTGTTGGGTTTGCAGTGTGCGCCCCCATAACGCTGTGAACGATGTAGCCGTCGTTCATTCGCTCGAGAAGTGCATCCTGTGAACGGCCGCCATTCTTCGAAGTCATTGTGAAGTCCTTACAACCGGTACCTGGAGGGGCTTGATGCCCACCTCGCACAGCAGAACCTGTGGTGTGCGCAGCCTCGATCCTGCCTTCAGCCACTTGCTGAGCAGCATCCCGTGTCGACCATAATGAACCAACTAAACGACCAGAATCTACGAGCACCTGGCGCCGCGTAGGGACACCTTCGCCGTCTCGTGAACTTGCTGACTTACCGCCAATCATTCGACCATCGTCGACCAGCGACAAATCTTCGGCGAGCACTTTTGTGTCTTGCTTACCCGACCAAAAGGATTCATCCCGCACAAGACGATCGCCTCGCAATGCAGTTGGCACCACCATGGAAAACAATGGAGAGAAGCCTTCACTGGTCATCAGAACGGGTGCATCTTGAGGAGCGGTGTCTACCTGAATCGGTCCGCGGGTGACTTGGGCCCAATGCACAGCACTGGCCACACTTGAAGGCACATCTGGAAGCAATTGCCGGCTTGAATCTCCTTCGTATGAACTGGTCAATTCATCGTTGGCGTCGATCGAAACTTGAACACCAATTCCGTGTGATGTTGTGATGCCAGAGGATTCGATGCCTTCGCTTGAAAGAATGGCCGAGGCAGTCGCACCAACACCAAGGCCACCACCTGTGACCACGGCTCGCGCATCAAGTGAAGCAACCTCGCTGAGAATTGCATCGGCTTGCTCAAGCAAATCTTCTGGACCAAGATCTAAGATGCGTTGATCAAAAAGACCGTCGACTTCGGGGGCGTCTTCTGCAGACGGAAGGACAAACCCAGCCACCGATGGCGAGGCACGTGCAATATCCATAGCTTGTTTCAGTGCTGATTCTGCAGATTCAACGTCCACGAGATAGGCGTAGCCAAAACGGCCACCCTCAACCACACGGATTCCATACCCACCTTCGCCACCACCTGCGGCCAAGGAAATCTTACCCGCTTCGATGTCAAGTTGGTGGCCATACGATTGGTATGCGACAATTTCCCATTGCTCAATGCCTTGGTTTTTGCACATAGTGCCAATGGTTTGGCACCCTGCATTAATGCGATCAACTGCGTCATCTGGAAGCATGGTCAGCCCACCAATGCTTGGGAAATCCTCATGATTGGGCCACCGTCGCCAACTGGGACAGTTTGACCTTTTCCACAAAAGCCAGGGGCAGCAAGACGAGCGTCTTTGGTCAGTCCGTCAACGTCTTTTAGAATCTGAAGGGTCAATCCGCTCACACTGACATCTTTGAGGGGTTTGGTGAGTTCTCCATTTTCAATCAACCAAGCTTCCTGTGCAGCAAATTGGAAGGAACCACGTCCTGTATCCACTTGCCCACCTCGTGAACCACAAGCGTAAACTCCGTAACTGATGTCCTCGATGAGTTCATCTAAATCGTTGTGAGTTCCACCTTGAATCAACGTGTTTGACATTCGCACCAATGGGTGATGCAGTCCGTCTTGTGCCCGAGCGCCAGCATTGGGAGCAATTCCGAAGTGATGTGCTGTTTCTCGATGGTTGAGGTATTCAGTCAGCACTCCATTCTTGATCAAGCACTTTTCCCGTGTATCTAAGCCCTCATCATCGATTGGATGAGCGCCATAACCGCCACGAAGGGTCGGGTCGTCAACCACAGTTACAATGTCGTTGCCAATCGTTTGTCCCAGTTTTCCATCAAGGCAAGAATCGCCTGCAGCAACTAAGTCTGCTTCACACGGGTGGCCAAGAGCTTCGTGGATGTAGACGCCGGTGAGATCTCGGTCCGCAACGAGTGGAATTTTTCCTGAAGGAGCACGCTCTGCTTTCAACAACCGAAGGGTTGCTGTCTGGGCGCTGCGGCCCAAAGCACCAAGGTCGCATGACTCGATGACTTCAAGGCCACCTTCCCCGCCATGCCTTGTTCTATAGGAAACCACGTCTCCGCCATCCCTGCCAGTCACAGTGGCATTGATCAAGGAACGTTGGAAGGACCATGTGCGGTTCATTCCCTCCGAGGTGATCAGTTCTGTGTGAAGGTGTTCATCGTGCCAACCACAGGTCACTGAAACAATGCGGTCGTCTTCTGAAGCGCTGTCATACAGTGTGTTCAAGTGGTGTAATTTTGTATCGAGGTCGGTGTTGCGTACGTCCTTTTTCGGTTTCCAATGTTCCTCGCTTTCAATGATTGGAACTTCTGCGAGTGCCACTGGTCGGTCCTTTGATGCACGACGTGCTGCTACAGCTTTTGCCAAACGCACCGTGGATTCAACTTGTCCGGGCAATGAGGTGACATCTGTGGTGGAGTGAACACCCCATGCACCGTCAGCAAGGATTCGCATGGTCACGCCGATCTCTTGACCGGGAATGGCACGTTCCAGTTTACCATCTCGAAGAGCAACGGTTGAATCCGTGATGGCCATCAATCGGACCTCTGCATACGATGCACCGAGGTCTTGTGCATGGCCTAAAGCCGCTTGAATCTTTGATTGTTGGAGGTACCTTCCAGTTCCGGGAAAGTGGCCGTCGGTTGGGCTAGCGCTCATCACCATGGAGGCCGGTGGGGCCAACAGTGCTTGAACCCTGCTCTATTTTGTGCTCAAGAATGGAACTCAGCGGAAAGCACATGGCCCACCAAAGCATCGCATGTTGGTGCACCTGTATTCGTGGAAAGCAAGCCCAAGCGTTCAGCACCTTCTATCGTGCATTCAAGGCCTTTATTCGTCAGTTCAACACCAAGTGAAGCGGCGAGATCAGCAGCTTGTGACTCAATCATTGCGACTTGTTCTGCGTCAGGCTGAGGTAAGGTTTCGATTGATTCTTCACCCATTGGCAATCGTAAAAAGCAACCGCTCAGGTCGTCATTTCGCACACCGGCACGCTTGAACGCCTCAGAAACATGGTGTGTTCCCGCCAGGTATCTCAAAAATTCAGCATCGAATGAACGAGCCAATGACGTGCCTCGTTGTTGCCGGCGTGCAGCACTGTGCCACGCTGTCCAGAGTTGGCCGTGACACTGTGCGACTCCTTCGCCAACCAAGACCCAATGCTCATCAGGCCTGTGTTTTAGGAATGCTTGAGTGAATGCTGAGCCTTCAAGTGGACTCCGAGCATGCCACGCAAAGAAAGGAAACATGACCTCAGTCATACCTCGCCGAGGGGGGAGGGAATTTTCAATCATCCGATGAACCCTCACCTGCTAGAGGGACATCATCCTCATGGACCACAGAGGGGGTTGATGGAACCGAGGCTTGCTTTTTGACTACTTTTTCCACCTCGGTGAGGATCTTCTCAAGCAACATTGGCCCCCATCCTCTCAAGGCGAGCAATTCATTTCGTTGCTTCCTCGAAAGATGCAGGACGTCTTGGGGTGTACGAAGGTTCAATTTTGCCAGTTCTCTTGCTCTTGCACGGCCCACATGACGGATGTTGACAAGTTGGAGGAGGTCTGGTTTGCATCCATGACGGGTGCGTTGTCTAAGGACATCAATGATGCTGGCCAATTGATCAATCTCTGCCAAATGTTCCTCTGAAAAGACGTCATCTGTGAGCAGAACTTGGCGCGCAGCAGAAAGCAACCAGCCCATCAAATCCACTCGGTGGTGCACATCACCAGGGCTTACATCAAGATCGCTTTCAATCTCCCTCATCGTTTCTTCTTCCATCCACTTTTCAAGCATCCATGCCGATTTTACATAGCCCAGCAAGCGTTCTTCAAGCGTCACATCTGTGAGCAACTCATCCTCGATTGAATTGGTCTTGAGCCAGAGAAGCGAGTTGACTTCCATATCGCTATTTTTGGCCCAAAGAGAACTAAAATCCGGTGTTGTGGTCGCAAGTTGCAGAAGGCCAAATTCTGTGACCGGTGCATTTTGCCTTACAAGTCGACGCACTGCACGCCGTAATCCCGTTCGAAGCATCGACGCAGAAAGTGGGTCAAGGTACATCTGAGTCACCCGTTCACCCATCATTGTCGCCTCATACTGCATGCCATCGTGGTCCACACCAGCAGCTTGACCCCACCCGCCAACTTGAGCAAGGTCTGTTGCTTGAGTGAACCCAAGCGAGGCTTTTGTGAATGCAGACTCGGTCCGAACCACCCCTGTGACCGAAGGCTGAGGTTCAGTTTGGAGATCAACACCGCCTGTCTTTTGGGCAATCGAGGCCCAGATTGGCATCTCGTCGTCCCAATCTTCCCCCCCGCCATCAACGCTTCTGTCCGCTCGTCGAGCAGCATAGTCTTCATCGACACCAACACGGCGAATGAACCGTTCAGCAACCAACCAGTCAATCATTCGGTCGAGTTGTTCTTTGAGATAAGTTGGAGAAACTGAAGCTCCGAGGAAGGTGGCTTGGAAAAAGTCCCCCAATTCACCCCTATGGCGCAAGCCACCGGTCGCAATGGCTGCCAGTAGATGAGTGCGCAACGCTGGCTCGCTCGAAAGTTTGGATGAAATGGATTCGACAGGGCCAAAGAAATAGCGTTGGCTCACATCATCAGCAATCGCCCAGCCATCCGTCCCTTTGCACAACACCCAAGCCTCGCCAAAGGCATCATACTTCGGCCGACCTGCTCTTCCGAGCATTTGTCGAACTTCCATAACCGGCAAGGGGCGGCTCATGCCATCATCCCACCGTTTGAGGTCGCGGACGAGCACACGGCGCGCGGGGAGATTCACGCCGGCTGCAAGAGTGGGCGTTGCCGTCAAACCAACGAGCAGGCCTTCTTTGAATGCCCCTTCAATCGCCTTTCTTTGGCCGTGGGTGAGCCCAGCATGATGGAAGGCAACACCTCCGCGAATTGCAGTAGCCAAACGTTCAGCCATCGCAGTTTGTTGGCGCCCTTCCAAACCATTGGCGAAGTCATCAAGTCTTTTGAGGCGGTCTGGGTCCTCTTTTGTCAAGCGTTTCTGGACACGCTTTGCTAATTTTAGTGCCTCAGATTGAGCGCTGCGTCGAGTGCCAACAAAAACCAAAACTTGTCCATCTTGGTCCAAAGTGTCGTTGACGACGACCCAGGTTGGATGGGATTTTGGACCTTCAATGTCGCGAGGAGGTTGCAAGGATTCACCGTCTGAACTCATCGCAGAAGATTGTACGAGCCTTGGTTCAAGATGAAGATCGTGGAAGGTGCTGTACTCGAGAGCCACTGGCCGCCAATCGGACAACACCAACGTGGCATTGAGCCAGGTGGCAAGATCCTGGCAATTACCGACGGTGGCAGAAAGAGCGATGATTTGCGCTTTTGGACGAAGATGGCGTAATCTCGTCAGGTTGATTTCAAGCGTCGGGCCTCGAGTTGCATCGTTCATAAGATGGAACTCGTCTGCAATAACAATCGACACATTGGCCATCATTTCAGAGCGATTTCTCATTAGGGAATCTAACTTTTCCGAGGTGCAAACCAGCACATCGCACTCCTCAATTTTCTTTGCTTCAGCAGATGCATCGCCAATTCCAAGTCCGACGGTCAAATTCACTGAACTGCACAACTCGCTCAGATCATCATACTTCTCGCTGGCAAGGGCCTTCAAGGGCACAATGTAAACCGCCTTTGAACCCGGTTCATCGACGAGAAGGCGTTTCATAATCCCTATGTAAGCAACAAGTGATTTACCGCTTGCAGTTGGAATTGCGAGCAAAGTATTGGATCCTGAGAGAACACTTGGCATGGCCTCGTGTTGAGGCGGATGGAGGTTGGAGATGCCCCAGGATTGCTCAAGGAATTCACTCACTTCGGAAGGCAAATCAAGTGCCCTAACCGCACGGTTCGCCTCCTCCATGGGATGCCACCAGTGCCAACAGTCCAAAAGGACAACGCCTCAACCTGTTCAACCCGACATCCCTAAGACCTGTCTCATTGTGTCGAAGAACATGAGCGATGATGTCGAAAGCATGGTTGAAGAACGGCTCTCCGTATTTGATGACGAACCAGATTTGAACGACTGGGTGGAAGTCATGTGTGGTGCTGCTATGGCAGTGCTCGGAATATTCCACCTCATCCAGCCGGGTGAACTCATCAATCCTGATGTCATGCGTTGGTTCTCAGCCGCAGTCGTAGCCGCTGGTGCCGTGTGGGCAGGCCATGGATTGAAAGACATGGCCGTCAAGGAAATTCGCCGCTCCATCGCCATTCTTGAAATGTCAGACGGCGACGATGGTCCAGATCATGGTTTAATCCGTGATGTGCTGCTCAATCCTCAGGCTTACAGCGAATTCTTGCTCGAATCCTATGCAGCAGCATGGGAAGATGGAATCATCACCGAAGAAGAACTCGCCGAATTACGCTCCTTCCAAGAAGTGCTTGGCATCACAGACGAAGACGCTGCAAAGATGAACCTCGAAGCTGCGGTCAAGTCAGCATCCAAAGACGGTAAAATCACCAAAGACGAAGAAGCAGCCATCAAGAAGGCCGCTGCTGAAGCAAAGGAAGACGGCGACTCAATGGTCCTCGATGCCAAGGAAAAGGCCAAGAAAGAAAAGTGATCAAGCCCAAGGATTGGCCGATTGGAACACTTGCTCAGCAAGTTGCCTTGCCTTTTTCCTGCGGGTGTATTCAATGCGGGATGAAACGCCTAACATCATCATACCAAGCACCGCCAACGGTGTTGCTGCTGGAACAAGCCCAGAAGCATTGCGAAGCGCAAACCCTTGAGGCACATCAGTTGAATCAAAACCATCGGATGGAATAAAACGGACGTCCAAGAGATCGAGGTCACAATCGCACAAGGTCACTGAAATTTGGTCAGGGAACAACGAAGATTGCAACAACACCCAGTCGTTCTCTGAAATCGAAGCGGGGCGCGTGCCCCATGCCGGCACGCTTACCGACCCTGTAGCCGGTGCGTCCACCATGTCAAACTGAAGATGGAAGATTGGCGATGTGGGTTTTTCATCAACCACCAAAAGGCCCTCGAGCATCAGCAAATCAAGCAACAACGAACGGCCTGCGAGAAGAATGAACCTTACCGTCTGTTCTTCGAGTAAACCTTCGTCAGTGGTCTGAACACCTCCTCGGGCAACCTGGCCGAAAATAGCGTTATCGAGCCGCAGCGACTCAAGTTCTGGCACTACAAGTTGCCATCGACCATCGTCCATAGGCCTCGCTTCTTCAACCACAAGTCGAACGTTCAGTTGTTCACCTCCAAGCATGCCCCACGTTGCACCTGTCTGACTGATGAGGACCTGCTCAGGAACACCTGGATAGGACACATCCCACAATTGCTGAAGTCGCATATCAACCAATTCATCCAACGTGAATTCATTTTCAAGTTGGACTTCATCTGCACCCGCCCAAAGGGGATGAAACACACCACCAAGCAGCAAAAGAAGAACCCCCGGCGTAAACACGCCCCATCTCAAGTTGGCAGAGGTTGAATGGCGAAGGGAATCGATGCCAAACACCAGCAACACACCAATCGAGAACAGCAAGAACCCATAGCCTTGCGACTGGAGGGTGACTGCACCGCTTTCTTCACCAAGGGCGGCTGCACCTACAGGGTAGTACGACGCACCACTGAACCCACTGGGATCAAGTGGACCAAGGCCCTCATAAGACAATTGTCCGGTCCACGTGTAGGGTTGAAATTTCTCGGCAACACCCCCAAGGCACAGCGTGTATTCACCCAAGGGTAAAGCACGCCAACGGTATGTCATTCGGGTGAACTCATCATCTTCGGAAACAATCACTTCAGGGCCTGGTGCTTCACGCCCGTTGGGTTGGAACAAATCTGGAACTGGGTGCACCTGCTCAACCTCGATTGGGACAGCTTCCCAGCGAACAAGCACGGAGAGAACCTCGTGCTGACTCACTTCAAATGACCAACAATCCCTGTCATTTTCAACCAAAGCCCCTTCATGAGTGGTTTCAAAATCAGTGGAACGTGGTTCCAATTCGCTGGATGGTTCGTCTGTATTTCGAGCATCGACGTCTTCTGACCAATCGATGTCCAATTCCAAAAAGGAGTTCCCTCGCATGTGAAGTTCCCATGTACCGGGGCGGTCCAGAACAAAAGTGAGACGAAGACGAACTGGGTCTTCGGGCCACAGCAGTCTTTGACCGTTCAAGTTGAGTGCCTCATCTGTCAACACAAACGGTTCGTTTTGAGTTTGATCGGGCAGTGGTTGAGCGTCAAATTCCCATTCAGTAACCGTCTGACCAAGGATGAGAGCGATGTCCAGTGAAGGTTTTGCGGCACCGGTAACGTCTCCCGTGAATCGAAGATCAATTTCCATTCGCGTTAGAGTGGTCGGAAGCAATGCCAAATCGGTCTGAGCAGGAAGCATGTCAAATTCGATGCTCACTGTTTCTGGTTGAGCTGGCGAAGCAAACACGGAATCTGTGACAAGTTCTTCCCCAACTGGCGTTGGTGAAAGAAGGCAATCGTCATCCTCAACGCAGGACAGGTAGACCGTTCCATCCTCTGCCGTCAAGGTTGGCGAGGCGTGAACAACGGGAGCCAAAAAAAGGCACGACAAGAGACAGAGAGCGAGAACAGCCCCTCCTTGAGCATGACCCTCATGCTTCATCCCCATAAGTTCCGCTAAAGGAGCCATGGCTTGAATGGACCGGTGAAGTGGGTCAGGCTTTGTCAGGATTGACACAATCGGTCAGAACAGTTGAGCATGCGCGGCAACGGTAGCGCCCTTTCGACTGTTTTTGACGCGGGTAAGAACGATCGCATTGTGAGCAAACCCACAACCATGCTGCACGCGCACGGCGAAGGGTTTCGGTGAACTCAGGTGCGTGACGAGACGCAGTCCGTCCCGGCCAAGCCGATTCCAATGACCGAAAGGTGGAATCATGACCTCGAAAACCGAGGGCGTGTATGTATTCATGGTGCAACACGAACCCCGCATAGGCACTCCATCGGTCCTCGAGCAATTGTGGGTGCAAGTCGATCACCTCAACATCCGCAACGCGCATTGCTTCGAGGTCCACCCCCCGCCTCCATCGCGTAACGCCGTGTCTCTGAGTCGCGCTCTTTCGTAGAACACCAAGAGGGACTTCACGCAAGGATTCGACGGGTGCATCAGCCCAAATGGGCATGTCAAGCATAATCTCGATGACGCTATCGCGCAGGGCGTGCAACGTAATCTTGGCTTGTGCACTTGGCCGCACCATGCCATCTCAACTCCAGCGATGATAGGCAGGGTGGCCTTCAGTCACTGCGACAAAGAGGCCTTTTCCAGTGGCACAGACTTTGCCTTCAGCTTCCATCAACAACTCCACATTGACCTTGTTGCCCTCAATCGAAACAACTTGACTCGTGATGTGGAGTTCCGTGTCAATGGGTGTTGGGCGACGCAATTGAACAGAATAGGATGCGGTAACGGTGCATGGTGGTTCGTCCGAACCATCTTGATCCATGAGTGCCACTGCTGCAGTCCAATTGCCATGACAGTCCAGCAGGGTCCCGATAATACCCCCGTTAATCATGCCCGGAAAGGCTTGATGGTGGGCCTCTGGAGTGAAGGACATGCGCAATCCATTTTCAATTCGATAACTCTTGATTTGCAATCCATCCACATTAGCAGGCCCACATCCAAAACAAATCGATGATGGGGCGTATTGATGCTGAACTCCAAGGCCGTCCATGGGGTTCGGTGAACACGCTAGCACTTGTTTTCTTTGTCGTTTCAACTTGAAATCATCGCAGTGTTCATGGAGGTGAAAGCGGTCACAAGGCCATGGGCGTGAAGAGGAAACCACGCAAAACGAAGGTTCGAGTCGCCCATGAACTTCCTAAACGTCGTCGTATTGCCATTCAGGAAGCGATGAACGCCCACAAACTCGAAGACCGTCCAGAATGGGACCGAGGTGCTGATTGGGGGAATGCCAAATTCTATAGAAAGACAATCAAGCCGGGCACCATGCGAACTGTTTCGCTGCCTTTGCTTGAAACCGACCTCGGTGACCCATGGCCAATTCCAGTCACGATCCTTCATGGAATCCGACCCGGTCCAACAATCACCGTACTCGGTGGTGTTCATGGCGATGAGTTGACCGGGCCGTCCGCTTGCACCCACCTGCTGTCAAACGCCTTCACAGACCTAGGCAAGCCCCTCGATCCGGCACATATGGCAGGAACCTTGCGAATTGTCCCGATCATCAACCTCCCTGGCTACCGTTCAAAATCACGCTACTTTCCAGACGGTCGCGATCTCAATCGGCAATTCCCCGGGGATTTCAAAGGCTCAACAACACGGCGTGTTGCAGCGCAATTGTGGAAGTATTTACTCAGTGATGTCGATGCTATCGTCGATCTTCACAGCGCCGGTGTGGGCCGTTCAAACATGCCACAGGTGCGAGCTGATCTCGCTCATGCAGGATCAAATATACTTGCCAAGACCTTTGGAATTGAAATTATCCTTGATTCAAAGCCACCATCTGGTTCATTGCGAAAGAACGCAGTACGCAATGACATCCCGTCGATCACCTACGAAGGTGGCGGAGCAAACATCCTCGACCATGAATCGGTCAATGTCGCCATTCAAGGGGTCATCAACGTTTTGAAATCTTTGCGAATGATTCCAGGCAACCCGAATCGACCTCGGTTTAGAATGCTGGCAAGCGGTTCTCACTGGCTGCGTTCAGGAGAGGGTGGTTTGCTTGACATGTTTGTGACTTCAGGCTCTGTCATGCGAGAAGGGGAAGTCATTGCTACCGTATCAGACCCTGCTAATCCCGGTATTACCGTTGATATTGTTGCCCCGGAAGACGGCCTTTTGATTGGAGCCGCAACAAATCCATTTACCGCAGCAGGTATGCCAGTTGGCCATTTCCTACCGATCTCCAAGCACATCGCCTTGTTGCAAGACCAAATTGATTCGAACGGTCGTTTCTTGGTCTGTGGGTCGGAAAACGATGCTGTCTGGAGGGAAGAAACCGACATCGATGAGGTCGCTGTTGAAGGCGAATGGAGCGGTGGCGGCGTTGATTCAGAATGGGTTGGCTCCAAACCAACACAACACCGACCCCTTGGCGATGGATTTGCCGAGCCAGAGGAAGAGAGTGAGTCTTAATCAGGATTGAAACTCAGTCACTGCGGATTGAACCTCAGCGTCCGTCATGTTTCGTCGTTGGCTTTTTGCAACTTCAAACAAGTGTGCAACGAGTTCATCGGAGGCTTCGTAGCCGTTCTGCTCCAACCACCAAATGATGTTTGAACGCCCTGCCATGTGACCGATGCGGATGACCTGCTTCAACCCAAAGTCGCCGGCTGGGACGCCTGAATACACGCGGTCTGCCAACCAATCGTCGCCTTTCCGCATGGCTTTGATGACCGCTGATGCGTGAACGCCAGTTCCGGTTTCAAACGCATCCTCGCCGAAAACAGGGTAGTTTCGAGAAAGTGGAACTTCGATGTATTCGTGTGCTTTCTTGACGTAGGCATCGAGTTTTGTCAGATCATTGTCGATGACACCCATGAGTTTCAAGTTGACAAGGGTCTGATCGAGAGGTGC
>DAPR01000020.1:3231-4069 GCA_002502605.1 Euryarchaeota archaeon UBA258 | reverse complement strand
GCTTCAACCGCTGCGATGTTGTTGGCTACGCCGAGACCTCGGTCTTGGTGACCGTGCCAGTTGACTTCGATTTCACTGCGTTTGTAACCGCCGTCTTTGATGACTTCTTCATCGATGAAATGGAGGAGTTTCTTGACACCGTTTGGCGTGACGTGCCCGCATGTGTCGCAAACGCACAAGCGGCGTGCGCCCAATTCCATTGCTCGAAGGTAAATTTGCTTGACATCCTCAGGCTTTGAACGGGTGGTGTCTTCGGTGACAAACATCACGGGAACATCATGATCGACAGCGTACGAAACGGCCTTTTCCATAGTTGTAAGCAACTTTTCCATGGTCCAACCTTCTGTGTATTGTCGGATTGGACTTGTGCCCAAGAACGCACTGGCTTGGATTGGAACACCGTATTTTTGTTGCAAATCAACAAGTGGTTCGATGTCGTTCATGAGCGTGCGAACCGCTGCTCCAGGACGAATCTTGAAATCGTGATCGATGATATGAGCGACCATTGCTTCGATGTGTTCGAGGTGGAATGGGCCCGCTCCGGGCAAACCCAAATCGACTTTCTGCATGCCGAGGTCTTCCATGAAGGTCAACAGCTCAATTTTTTGTTCGATGGTTGGATTACGAGCGCTAGGACTTTGCAAACCATCGCGCAGAGTTTCATCATCAAACCACACTCCATGGGGGTGATTTGCGGGATTTCGAGCAATATCGTACTCAACCGTATTCCAATCGTATATCAATGAACGCTCATCCATGGGAATCACCTGACCGCCAAAAAAAGGGCGGGTGCGTTCAACCTCAAACGGAAGTCATGTTTGAAGTCGTCGCTGGGTGA
>DAPR01000020.1:0-3169 GCA_002502605.1 Euryarchaeota archaeon UBA258 | reverse complement strand
AATTCCTCACGAGAAACAACCCCGTCGCCGTCGGTGTCCATGGCATCAAATTCATCTTCAACCAAAATCGATGGAAGACGAGCGGAGAAGATGATTTCATCGATGAAACCACCTTTGTCTTTGTTTCGCAATTCCATGACCCTGGTTCCTTTTGTGGCTTTTCCAGAAGTCGCTTTGGTTTGGCTTGCTCGAACACGGATCATCATGCCCTTGGATGTCAACAAGAAGAGTTGGTCCAAATCGTCTGGAATCGTGTGCACTCGGACAATTTCATCCCCTTGCTCATCATCAAGTTTCATGGTCAACACACCACCTGCACCTCTGCTGGTCTTTCTGTATCCATCACGGTATTGCTTGGTTTTCTGAGTCTTATTGTCAATTGATGTGTTTCCATGTTCATCGACAAGGTCATGCATTTCACCGTCACCTAATCGGCTGCGCTTGGCCATTCCATACTTTGACAAGGTCAACACGGAGGTTTCCTCATTTGAGGTAGCGATCATACCGACCACCTCGTCTCCAGGTTTGAGGCTCATACCTCGCACACCTGCAGTAACTCGGCCTTGAACCTTCACCGTAATGCTCACGCTACCATCGGTTGCGGTCTTGGTTTGACTTGGCTTGAATCGGCAAGCACGCCCCTTCTTTGAGACAAGTACGACGTGGTCTTCCTCTGTCGCTTCACGGACGGCGACTAAGGTATCAGTTTCTGATTTGAACTTCAAAGCGTACTTTCCATTGCGGTTAATACGGGTGTAGTCTCCCAATTTCGAGCGCTTCACAATGCCTTCATGAGTGGCAAAGATGAGGTAGTGTCCCTCTGGGTTTTCTTGCAATTCTTTTGAAATCGGTAGGATGGTGACCACACGCTCATCATCCCGAATGCGTTCAATGACGTTGCGGATGTGAGTGCCTCTGCTGAGGCGACTTCCCATTGGAGTCTCCCAGGCCTTGAGACCGTAGACTCGACCTTGATCGGTAAAGATCAACAAACGATCCTTGCTGAAACAGGTGAGAATCGACTTCGGGAAGTCTTCATCCTTGGTCGTGACGCCCTTAAGCCCCTTACCACCTCGATTTTGCACACGGAAAGATTCGACTGGCATGTGACGGATGTAATTGTCTTCTGACAGTGAAATCACGATAGCGCGCTCTTCAATGAGGTCTTCGCGATCCATGGAAAGTGGCATTGGGTCGATGTACGAACGGCGTTCATCGCCGTGGCGCTCAACCATTTCATCCAATTCCTCGAGTAAAATACTCAATCTGCGGGAACGGGAATCAATGATGTCCTGGAGGTCAGCGATCTTGATTTGTAATTCTGCATATTCATTCTGCACCTTTTCCACATCGAGTCGACTGAGTTGGTACAACCGGCGTTCTGCAATGGCTTTTGCTTGGGCCTCAGTGAAGGAAAAGACATCGATTCCGGGCATGATTTCGGTGCCTCGCAGCACCGATTCGAATTGATCCCTGCTCGAACTTGCTTTCCCTGCTGCGATCACATCGTCGATTCTATCTTGTGCTTTGACAAGACCTTCAAGGATGTGGGCACGGGCTTGAGCTTTTGCCAAATCAAATTGGGCTCGCCGTTCAATGATGCCTTCACGGTGCTTGACGTAGGTGTCGAGCATCACTGGAAGCGTCAACAAGACTGGACGTCCATCGAGAATACCCATCATGTTCGCAGAGTAGGATTCTTGCAGTCGGCTTGATTTGAACAGTTGGTTCAATACTGCGTGAGGGTCAGCATTGTTTTTGACTTCAATCACGACACGAATACCCTCTTTTGAGGATTCGTCACGAATGTCACGAATGCCAACAACAGTTCCTTTGTTGACGAGGTCAGCGATATGAACAAGCATGTCCGCCTTCTTGACTTGGTAGGGGATTTCTGTGATGATGATGCGCTTTCCATTGCCGTCATCATGCACATCACAACGTGAACGGACGTGGAAACGACCTTTTCCGTGCGTGTACATATCGATGATTCCATCGATGCCGTGTATGGTGGCGCCGGTTGGGAAATCAGGACCCTTGACGTGTTCCATGTATTCTTGGATTGAAATTGAAGGCATTGACATGTCACCTTCACCTTGTTCCAAAATTTTCCCTACATGCAGGTGGATTGCTCCAGCAACTTCCGTTAGGTTGTGAGGGGGGATCCGTGTAGCCATACCAACGGCAATTCCATCGCTGCCGTTGAGAAGCAGATTTGGGAGACGCGCTGGGAGGACGGTCGGTTCATTCTCAGAATCATCGAAATTCGGTTGGAAGTCGACGGTTTTCTTATCGATGTCCTCTAGCATGTGCTTTGCGATTCGATCCAAGCGAGATTCTGTGTATCGCATAGCTGCAGGTGGATCTCCGTCAATCGAACCGAAGTTACCTTGTCCGTCGACAAGTGGGTAGCGCAGCGAAAATTCTTGAGCCATTCGAACCATCGTATCGTAGATGGATTGGTCACCGTGCGGGTGGTACTTACCCATCACTTCACCGACCGAACGTGCTGATTTGCTGTACTTGCGGTCCGCGGTGTGGCCTCCTTCGTGCATTCCGTAAAGCACACGACGATGGACCGGTTTCAGACCGTCCCTTGCGTCAGGCAGGGCGCGCCCAATGATCACCGACATTGCGTAATTGATGTACGATGTTTTCATTTCCTCATTCAATGAGTGGTTGAGCAAATTGCCAGCAGGCGCCACAGGTTCGTCGTCTTGGTTGTGTTCTGTTTCATCAGATGTCAAGGTTGGTCACCTCCTTTGCATGGCGTTCAATAAACGCCCTACGGTCTGGAACATCTTCACCCATCAGGATCTCAAACATACGATCGGTTGCTTCTGCTTCTTTGACCGTCACCTTGAGCATGGTTCGGGTCTCAGGATCCATGGTTGTCGCCCAAAGTTGCTCGGGGTTCATTTCACCCAGACCCTTGTAGCGTTGAACGCCAATCTTTGCATTGGGGTTGTCGCCTCGCAATTCAGTCATGATGACATCTCGCTCTTCGTCGGTGAAAGCGTACTTGTTGACTCGCCCTTTGCTCAACTGGTAGAGAGGGGGTTGAGCGATGTAGACGTGGCCTTCCATGATGGCACGGCGCATAAACCGCCAAAGGAAGGTCAGCATGAGGGTGCGAATGTGAGCGCCGTCCACGTCGGCGTCAGTCATC
>DAPR01000039.1:25012-26922 GCA_002502605.1 Euryarchaeota archaeon UBA258 | reverse complement strand
GACCTCGTTGCGACCTACGCTGCGGAAGCGAAAGCTGCCATGTCTGCAGAGGCCGCCAAGCGAATCGCTGAAACTGTTGACCCTGAAGAAGAACAACGGTTGCGAGATACATCGCTTCTAACGCTCATCCACACCCAAGATATGGTTCCAGCATTGCTCGCTCGTTTAGGGGATGTCCGAGCCGCTCTCGACGGTCATGGAGGAGGAATTGCTGTGGCAAAACTCGATTGGGCAACAGGAGACGCTGAACGGCTTGATTTGGTCTTGGACCTAACCGGTGCATGCCTCTCATGTGGGGCTGCACCTGGGACGCTTGAGGGCGTGAAAACTGACCTCGAATCCGATGAGGAAGTCCAACGTGTTCGGTTTGACAAAGCCTTGCTTGAGACATTCGACGAACTTGGTAGAGAGTTCATCCTCGCACATGGCGCAGTCGAATTTGTCTGAGGCATCTTCGATTCATAGACGAACGGATGGGTTGAAGGACACGCGGCCGTGGGGGAATCCATGGGCGCATGGAACGAGGGGCATCGCGAAGACCCAAAACCATGCAGAGAGCAAGACCAAGGGCTGTTCGAAATCACTGGACGGGACGGCCGGGCCCGACTGGGACGACTCCACACGAGCCATGGTATCCTTGAGACTCCTGCGCTGCTTCCAGTGATCAACCCTAACATACGAACCATCGAACCCAGAGAAATGTGGGATCGCTATGGAATAGGCGCACTCATTACAAATTCATACATCATTTGGAAGCATGAAGAATTAAAAGAAAAAGCCACCAAAGATGGCGTCCATGCTCTGCTCAATTTCCCCGGAATGGTCATGACCGACTCGGGTACCTTTCAATCCTACATTTACGGTGACGTCGAAGTAGGCGTGGAAGAAATCGTGAATTTCCAGCGTTCAATTGGAGTTGATGTCGCCACCATGCTCGATGTGTTTTCCCGGCCTGACATGACCTACGATCAAGTCGACGCTTGTGTTATGGAAACGCTCCAGCGTGCTGAGGTCAGCGTTAACGCAGCAGGGGACACGATGCTCAACGGCCCGATCCAAGGTGGCCTGTTCAGAGCGTTGCGCTCCAAATCTGCTCAGGGCATGGCAGGGTACGATTTTGCCATCCATCCAATTGGCGGCATTGTACCGGTCATGGAACAGCACCGATACAAGGATTATGCGAAAATCATGCTCGCAACCCTACCATATTTGCCTTCACAGCGACCAGTCCACATGTTTGGATGTGGTCACCCAATGCTCTTCCCAATGTCCATTGCATTAGGAGCAGACTTGTTCGATTCCGCTGCGTACGCACTGTTCGCCCGAGATGGGAGGCTCCTCACACCTTGGGGCACAGAAAGAATCGAATCAATGGTCGATTGGCCCATGTTGATGCCTTGTGTGGCCACAATGACCCCTGGCCAAGTCAAGGAGATGTCGAAGGAAGACCGAACTGAGTTGTTGGCGAGATACAACTTGGAAATAACACTCAATGAACTCAACCGGTGTAAACAGGCGATTCGGGACGGAACTTTGTGGCGCCTTGTCGAGCGTCGCAGCCATCAGCACCCTGCATTACGAGAGGCCTTTTTGTGGCTCTCAACACGGCCCCAGCAGGCCATGATGAAATTGAAAATGTTGGACGATCTTATTCTCAACGATCGAGACGCAGGCAGAGAGCGGGGGGACGAAGCAGGGGCTTTCGAGGAAGGATGGAATTGGCTGGTCAATGCCCAAGAAACCCCTCGGAAAGGTGGAGAACCTTGGGGCGGTGAAGACACATTTGTTCGCCCACAAATTGTAGCTGCACGCAGACAATTGCTCGACCACTGGAAGCCCTCAAACATCCAAGGTCGTGGTGAAGACTCCGTCCTCATCATGCACGGCTCACCCGGCCCGTGGCGTGAGCG
>DAPR01000039.1:644-24902 GCA_002502605.1 Euryarchaeota archaeon UBA258 | reverse complement strand
CTCAACCCCTTTGCCCATATCGATGGGCCTGATTGGCTTTGGAGACGAAGACCGAACCTTCCGTGGATTCGAAGGGAACTCACCCGCTTAGATCTTTCCGAACGCAAGATTGTCACCGTCGATATGCTCGGTGATGGCATTCAAGGGCGTTGTATGACTGCTCTCCACAACGCCGGAGTTTTAGACGGTGATGACGATCAAACAGCAAGTGGAAACCCAATCGACAAAGAGCGAAGGGAGGATGCGAAGTTGAAGGTGTATCGACGCTTAGTGTCGGACAAATTATCCGTGCTGCTCAACGTTGATCACCAGGCTGCTATCGAATTATTGAGAGAAGCCACCTTTGTTGTCAACCGGCAAGGTCGAGTGAAAAACGCAATAACGCCAAAAGGAGAACACATCGCCAGTCCACGGCTGGGAGACGGCGGCCTTTCGCTGACGGATGCAGGTGCAGTTGCGCTTCATAGTATGCGAATTCTAAATCCACCGACTGGATTTGAAACCACTGTTGCAGATTCCACATTTGGGGCTGGTCCTGCATGGGTTGTTGTCGATGATGATGCAGAACCATTTGTGCGTCAGGGCCGCAATGTGTTCCATGGCTTTGTTATGGCCGTAGACCCGTGGATTCGCCCAGCACAAACTTGCCTCATCGTCAATCAGAAAGGCGACCTCCTCGGACATGGGCTCGCCAACAGCACCGCAGATGAATTCCAAGGATTCAAGAAAGGAATTGCCGTTAAAACCCGTGGCGGCATAGCCCAGTAGTCCACTTTAATCGACCACAAAACGTGGTAGCATTGAAGGTCCGTCGCTTACGTCGTTTTTGATGAGGGGGGCTTTTGGTATGGATGAACTGATTATCAAAACAACAAACCTCACTAAATCGTACGGCCCTCATGTGGCCCTTGACAATCTAAATTTGGCTGTCAAAAAGGGTGCTACTGGCCTCCTAGGACCGAACGGAGCTGGCAAATCGACCTTCCTAAAAACCATCCTTGGCTTGATCCAAGCCACGGAGGGCGAGGGAACTGTTCTTGGGCATGATATCCGCACCGAAGGCGATGCAATCCGAGCACGAATTGGTTACATGCCTGAATACGATGCACTCAACCCCGATATGGATGCAATCCACCAAGTTCGATACTCTGGTGAATTGTTGGGTATGAATCCAACCATCGCCCTCGCACGCGCTCACGAGTCACTTCAATACGTAGGCATTGGAGAGCAACGATACCGTAACATTGGGAGTTTTTCCACTGGCATGAAGCAAGCCACAAAGTTAGCCTGCGCCCTTATCCATGACCCAGAACTGATCATCGCTGATGAACCCTCAAACGGTTTGGATGCAAAGGCCAGAGAATTCATGATTCAAACCCTTACAACGACCGTTCAATCTGGAAACCGCTCTGTATTGATGGCGTCCCATCTCATGGATGACGTGGAGCGAGTGTGCGACAATATTGTCCTTCTCCACAAGGGGAAGCTTGCTGCCCAAGGCGCCATTGAAGATCTCAAAGCCATTGACCGTGAAATCGAGATTCACGTGTGGGGTGGGGCGACTCGCCTCGAACAGGCATTGCATGCAGATGGACTCACGGTGCGACGCGAAGGTCGCGTCATGCGAATCGCACACACCGGTGAGGACACGTCAACCCGGATCTTGAGGTGTGCTGCTGAAACAGGCGCTCAAGTTCGACGAATGCACGAATATGAAGCATCACTTGAGGACTTATTTTTGGTCATCATGGAAAACCTAGGCTATGACGTGAAGTCAAGCGAAGACTTGCTTGCCTCACCCGCCCTTGCACGAAAGGTGGACGCACCCGCTCACATGGGAGGTGGCGGAGCTTGACTGAAGAGCCACCTTTGGGCCAAGATGCACCTCCTGTCCAATTCGACGCAGCTGCCCCAGTCACGGGCCAAGGGCGAATGGATGCTGCTTGGGGATCGACAGCAGGCGATGAGGACCTCAGCACACCAGTGGCCAACACGCCAGCGGCTAGCGGAGAGATCTTCTCGCAAGAATACAAACCGTGGAACGGGGAACTCAACCCTCGATGGATGAGGAACTGGGCGATTTTACGCCATCACTTGCTTGGAATTTTCAAGAAGGGACACCGCCCATGGGGCATGCCAACGCGCCTGTTTATTCTGGTCGTGTTCATTGCTTCATTGAGCAATGCTGGATTGACGCTCATCTCAGGTCTGATCGGTGAAAGCACACTGCACCAACTTTGGGGGGTCAGCAGGGATAACTTGTACGGCCATGTGCTTGGTTTCTTTCCAAGAAATGTCCTCTATTACCCAATCATTGCCGCATTATTGGTCGGTAGCGTCATTTCTGAAGACAGGCAACATGGCACATCGGCGCTTTACTTTTCTCGCCCGATCACCCGATTCGATTACGTTGGAATGAAATTTATCTCCGTTGCCGTCATTCAATCCATCATCGTGCTTCTTAGCCTGACCTTGTATTACTTCGCTGAAATCATTGCCCTTGGTCGCGGCTGGGCTTGGATTATGGATACCTTCCCCTTGTTTCTCGCAGCCTTCCTTTCGGGCGTGATGCTTGTGTTCACCTACACCAGCATAGGCCTAGCCTTGTCAAGTGTTTCCAAGGGTAAATTTTTCCCCGGAATTGGACTTCTGTCCATCGTCTTGGGAACAAAAGTGCTCGCTGTTTTGGTTTCAACATTGTTCGATCGTGAGATTCTCTACCTCCTTTCGCCCTATGATTGCATGGCGCATGTTGGGCAAACGCTGATTGGGACCCAGCCCACTTACGACCAATATTCTTGGACGTGGTCGTTGGCCTCCGTGATTGCAATGAATGCCATAGCGCTCTACACACTGAGTGCGCGAGTATCATCGATGGAGGTGACTCGAGAATGATGCCAGATTTTGATCAAGAAGGGAAAGGCCAGACTGAGGCATGGCGGCCAGACACAACGGCACCGGCTGTTCTGCTTGAGGGCGTTTCGAAATCATACGGGCGAATCTTTGCACTCTCGAACATCACACTTGCCCTTAATGGCGGCGTAACAGGCGTGCTTGGCATGAACGGGGCAGGTAAATCGACCATGTTCAAATTGCTCATGGGTAAACTCAAACCAAGTCAAGGTAAGATTCGCTTATTTGGCACCGACCCGTGGAAAAACCCAGCACCGTACGCCAGAGTAGGGTTTGTACCCGAACACGAGAAAATGTACGACTGGATGACGGCCCATCAATTCGTCTCCACTTTTGCGAGGCTAAACGGCCTAACCCGAGCAGAAGCGATGGTTGAGGCGGACCGAGTGTTGAAATTCGTTGGGCTTGCTGATGTTGCACACAAGAAAATTGGGCAATACTCCAAGGGGATGAGACAACGAGCAAAAATTGCGCATGCTCTCGTCAACGATCCAGAACTGATCATTTTGGATGAACCACTCCAAGGGTGTGACCCATTGGCAAGAACAACCATCATGAATGTCATTCGTGAATTGGGACGAATGGGGCGGACCATCATCGTCAGCAGCCACATCCTTCAGGAAATCGAACGAATCACTGAGCAAATTATCATCCTTCACAATGGACGACTTTTAGCACTCGGTAACCTTCACGCCATACGTGAAAAACTCGACCAAATCCCTCACCGCATCACCATTGAAGCGGACGACGCCAAAGCATTAGCAAAGGATGTCATCGATTTGGATGATGTTTCAGGTATTTCATTCCCAACCAAGAACAACCTCTCAATTCAAACTCATAACTTGGGTGCAATACATGCAAAACTCCCTTCGGTGATCGTTGACAACAACCATCGAATCCACAGCATCGATAACCCGGATGATGACTTAGCATCGATTCTTGGCTATCTTACCAGCGGAGGGACGTTGTGATGGAATCGAAGCCCAACACGATTTATCGCGCCCTTGACCGAAAGGCGGCTGCCATCACAGAATTTACGATGCGTCAATACCGCACCAAAACCTCAACTTGGGTCGTTCTTGGCGTTGGCCTTGTCGCCATTTCACTTGTGATGCTGATCTACATCGACGTGATGGCAACAGGTTTTGAATCGGTTGATAATGACGGTGACAGCTTGGACCTCGACAACGATGGCTATCCAACGGGACAAGAACTCAAATGGGGCACCGACCCTTACATGGCAGATTCGCACCCCGGACTTCTCGACCCACCCATAGCCCCGGAGCCTGCATCAAATTACATCGATGAAGATGGCTTCGACATCGTCTTTGACGGAACCTCAAATTATCAATCCACGGGATTTGATGACGATGGTGATTGTTACAATTACGATGGTACATCATCGCGAAAAGACACAAATGACAACGACATTGAGTGCGATGTTTTACTTGTCCAAAACCGATTCAACGGGGAATGGAGTGCAAATCCCGACATCAATGTGGACGAAGATCCTGATGATGCAGCCTACGCATTGGAAGCAACTCACATGGCCTTTGTGCTCGGCATGGGCAAAATGGGGTTCGTGCTCTTACTCGGATTGTTTTGTCCATTGTTCTTGGCCACTGGATTGATTCGTGACGAAATGACAGCAGGAACGATGCACTTTATGTTGGCCAAGCCGATTGCTCGGACGGAAGTGTTCCTGTATCGAATTCTTGGCTATCTTGGTATTGTTTGGCCGTACTTCATCAGCATCGGCCTCCTCTTTGCCTTAATTTCTGGCTTCATGGGTCCAAGTGAAGGCTTCTTTAGATTTGCAGACCTTGGCGTTTGGCTTGCTATCGTTTTTGCAACAATGATGGCATCACTCGTCTATGGCATGCTGTTTTGCGCATTAGGCGTCATGTGGAGATACGGAATCGTTCTCGCCATCCCATTTGCAGCATGGGAACTTGGCATGTGCCTGTTATCGATGGGTGCCCCTGATGCGTCAATTTTACGGTTTTCCGTGATTGGTTGGGCCTTGATGATCGTTGATTCTGCTGCCATGCTCGTATGGCCGAACATGGACTTATTCCTCTTGCAAGGAACCTCATTCAACGACGACTTTGGATCGATTCAGACCAGCGCTCTGGCGCTTGATTTCTTCTATTCTAGGCCAGGTGTTGGTTCAACAGGCTTGGTTTCATCGATTATAGCCACGATTGTTTTGTTGATTCAAGGCGCAGTCTTGTGGTTTATTGGTGGCGCAATTTTCAAAGGGAAGGAAATTGAATGAGCGATGAGATGACTGCATTTGCTGGTGATTTGTCAGGGATGTGGACCCTACAAAATAGGCCACCTCTTCACCATCTCACATGGGATTGGTGGTGGTGGTTGGTGATGCTCGAGGATCCTGATGGAAAGCCGAGTGGTCGCCAATTGATGGTGCTGTGGTCGACCAAAGACAATCCTCTTGTGGAAGTCAGTGGCACTCCATGGACCCCTCAAGGACGTCCAGGATTCGACGACCACGACGGTATGGCCCTTGATGGCATGGTTTGTGCATGGTGGTTCGATGGAACACAAATGCATGAGCCGGTGATCAAACGGATTTGCCGAATTGTCGCCATGCCAGATTCACACCCAAAGTGGCCATCGGCCGATCCTAATTCGGGTAAGGGTGGCGGAGCAGTGGTGCCGCTTTTGGAGGAGGATCTAAGCATGGGCCTGAAGAGTGATTTGAGTGAATTTTGGCTCAATCTAACGACCGATGAGGAGGCTAGCCATCCAAATGTACCCAAAGAAATGCGCCTCAAGTTAACCCCCTGGAACGGAGCGATGTCCACGGCCAGGGAGGCAACCGCAACCTATGCTGGAAACATGGGGTATGACATCCTACGTTTGCATGGCACTAAGGCCTCAGGAACCCTTGATGATGAAGTCGTAAAAGGAACTGCATACTTCCAAAAGGTGAGTGTCCAAGCCCCTTCAGTCCCGTGGTATTGGGGTGTTCTTCACCTCGATGATGGGTCCTACATTGACTGGTTCATGCCTCACCTCTCATTTACTGTCACAGCAAGGGACAATCGTCCGTGGAAACGTCGAGATTTTGGCCATTTGGGGCTTTCCCAAGGCGGTCTTTTCCACGATGGCAAGCACAAGCGGAGTGAAAAGTTCAATCGAATCACGATTGAAAAATTGGGCTCGGAGATGAGTGAAGGAAAACATGCCCACCACCCAGGAGCACCCTTGCCTAAGTTCAACATCAAAATGTGGAACGGCAGGACAACAATGGAACTCACAGTTCAAGCAATCGAACGCGCTCATTGGACCTTCAATCAACCAACCCGTGGAGGAATGACCTCTCACCTCACATACAATGAATATCCGCTGAAACTCGAGCGATTAAGGATCATGGACGAGTATGGAGTTCGAAAAGAAACCGACTATGCATGGGCGAGAGGCAATGCTGAACATTCTTGGGGCTTTTTGCACTGAACTTCGATTCATGATAAACAGCCGAGAGGCCATGCATTTTCGACGCAACCGTGGAAGGACTTATTTGGGTTGTCTGCGCCACAAACGAATGGAGCGATTGCTATGAGCGAAGAATCCACAGAGGCCGGGGCGACCCCCGAAGAAGAAACGGTTGTCGATCCAATAGCATCTCAAGCGGCGGAAATGGCTGCAGAACAAGAGAAGTTGTCGAAGAAATTCCGCTTGATTGCCGGCGAGGAAGTCTTGCTCACAAAGCGGCCGAGCACCTTTGCATTCCTCAACCTGTACATGCTTGGCCTTCTTGTGCTCGCCATTCACTTGGTTTTTGAGTTTGAACCCGGGAAAGACAACGAGAGTTTCTTTGTTGGCTTACTCGCCACCATCTTCTTCTCCAGCGGTGCGGCTGGCCTGACAGGAGTCATGTTGTTCATCACTTGGATGAATCGGTTGATGAACGTCTCGACATCGGGTCGATGGGTGACTTTTGGCCTCCTTATTGTCTCGCTTGCACCAACCCTTGTCTTGCTGGATGATTTAATCGCCATGACCGGGCTGTTGAACGACAGCAATACCGGATACCTACCAAATTACAACTTCATCATCTTTGGTGGTGGATTTGTTGCAGCGTACATGGCCTTAGTTTACTACTACCAACGCAGTTTCCATTACGCCATCACCAGCGACGCTATCATCTTTGAACACAGCTTTTTGCTTTCACGCTCCCATCGCCGAATTCTTTTCGATCGCATCTCAGAAGTTGTCGTTGCTCGATCTCCAACCGGCACCCTGCTTGGTTTTGCGACCGTTACGGTGTTGACCGATTCCGGCGTAGGCATTGTCGAGGAAAGCAACGTTCCAGTCGTCAAGCATAGCATTCCAGGAACAAGCGAAAATGCGAACGATTCAAAAGTCGAAAAAGCCGGCAAAGGCCTCATTCGAACATTCATTGGCATCATGACATACCAACGAACCATCCGAACCGTACGTCCAGATCCAAAGCATTGCATGTACAACATCCGAAAGTGGGAAAAAGCCAAAGGATTGTTGAATGAAATGCACAAGAAAAACAGTCAATCCCACCTCCTCAGTGATTTGAAGAAAACAATTTCTGAAACCACTTCCAAAGATTGAATCGAAAACGCTCAAACGAGTGATTCAAAAGCCCTAACGCACCCGAACAAAACAGGCGATAACCATGAGCGATGATGAACTTCTCCAAGGCCCGATTGAAATGCTTCGTAATGGCGACCTCGATGGTGCCATTGCAGACCTGGACGCAAAAATGTCAACCAATAAGACAAACGCACAAGTTCACCACATGTATGCAGAATTTGCCAACATGAAGAACATGGAAGCTCAAGACGACATCATTCCCGGGGGAAAGATCATGATGGCGTACAAAAAAGCAATGCAACTCGATGAGGAAAACGAGGAATATATTGCTGATTTCGCCACTTTTGCCCTTGAATGCCGACGCATACCTGTCGCGGTCAAAGAATTCCAACGGTATGCAAAGAAACTCGAACTAAATGACATCCCGACCGATGAAGTCTTGTTCAATGCAAGTCGAAACATTGTCGATGCCATCGAGGTGATGGATCCTACCAAGAAGAACCCAATGGTTCAACCCTGGCTCAAGCAGGCCCTGATGTGGGCTGTTGGTGGACTCGGTTACTCTCCTGAAGAAGCCATTGAAATGCTCTCTGAAGACGCTTGAGGTGAGCAGATGGCGGACGGCACCACCGTTCGCCTTGCCTTTCGAATTGGCTATCTTGGCGATGCTTATCATGGCAGTCAGATTCAACCGGATGTGAAAACTGTACAAGGCGAACTCATCCGGGTGTTTCGGAGCTTAAAGTGGCTTGACCCGGAAGAAGATCAACACAACCTTGTGCTCTCGAGCAGAACCGATGCTGGTGTTCATGTCAGATTGAACGGCGGTGTAGTTCGAATAAAAAGGGAATTATGGCAAGCATTAACGCCACGAAAAATGGTGCGGGCGCTTGATGACAGGCTTCCAAAAGACATCGCATTTCTCGATGTGAAGGAAATCGATGAATCATGGAACCCTCGTATGGCCGTTCACCGGGTTTACCGTTACCGGCTTGAAGGCATCGAGTTTTGGACTCACCCAGGCGAAGTGTTCACCGACTGGTTGGAGATGTTTGAAGGAACGTATGATGCAACGAATTTTGCTCGGCTTGAAGAAGGAAAGAACCCCATTCGAACGATTTATTCTTGCACCCCTTGGGTGGTCGATAAGCGGGTGGTAGGATTCGAAATTGTCGGCGAAGCGTTCCTTTGGAATCAAGTCCGACGCACTGCGATGGCTCTGCATAGAATGTGCATTGGAGAAATTGACCCAGCAGAGGTGAAGGCTGCCCTTGAGGATGCGGATACACCTGCGGACTTTGGAGTGGCCCCACCGGATTGGTTGATCTTGTGGGGTGTGCACTGGGATGAATTACCTCTTGATGCAACTCCCATTCATGTGCAATGTTTCTCAGCACCTCCTGCTGGACCAGCCGTTGAGCGAACGATGAGAAAGCGATGGAGAGAGGCTGCCCGCCATGAGCAAAAGAGCCTGCTCCTTAATGAGTGGGCAAGGTTAGGGGAACTTCCCATCGTTCGTCATCGATGAGATCAATCTAACTTTATTTGGACCAGTGCATCGTCTTCAAGGTTGAACTTTTCACGCAAACATGCTCCTGCAATGACCTCGACAACGTCGATGTGTCGGGTCAAGTCGGGGATAAGCAATGCACATGCGATGGTACCAGATTGAGTTTTGAATTCGGCTATGAATGCTGTAGCACCGCCAAAGGATACACCATCCCTTAGAAAACCACGGATTCGATGAGCCTCAAAAGAACCGACGGGGACATTCAGTGCAGCGTCACGGTCCTCTGTTGACGCGTCCAATGTATCGATGCCTGACTTCTTTCTTAAGGCAATATAGTTGATCAAATCAGTCCCGTGAACGGTTACATTGAGCGTTCCCGGCCATGCCGTTTTTCCAAGCAGAGCCCGGAATTGCTCTTGGTAGTGCGGTTGAGCCATGAACACGTGCGCCCGGCCTAGACCGCTGCTGACCTTTCCGCTCAACTCCATGGCCACGGGACGGACGCCTCCCTTTTGAGGTGCATGGTTCGAACATACGAGGCGAGAATGTTCTTCCCAAAGGAACTTGAATCTGGATTCGTTCGCATCGGGCGGAGGCGATGCTATGCCCGGTGATATGTCTTGGATGAAAGCCCGTTATGATGAACTGTCAGACAAATCACTGTTGTGGGAGCCGCCAACATTGGAAAGTCCAAATCAGCCTCGATGTCGGATGGATGGAAAACCAACGATCATGCTTTCGGCCAACAATTACCTCAACCTCACCACCCATCCAAAGGTCAAGCAAGCCATGCTTGAAGCCACTGAAAAATATGGAGCAGGGAGCGGAAGCGTTCGTGCGATTGCAGGCACCATGGACATCCACCTTGAGGCAGAACGAAAAGTTGCTGAATTCAAGGGCGTTGAAGCCTCTTTGATTTATTCGGCAGGATACACGGTCAACGTAGGATTGATCCCTACCCTTGTCACCGGCCCTCAAGATGTGATCATCAGTGATGAACTGAATCACGGGTCCATCATCGATGGTGTTCGCCTGACGAAAGCCAGTCGAGGTGTGTATGCACACAATGACATGGGAGAACTTGAAGCTGTCCTCAAAGCACACGACGATGCAAAACGGAAGTTGATCATTACCGATGGTGTGTTTTCTATGGATGGCGACATTGCTCCCCTCGATGAAGTCACAGCGTTAGCAGAGGAATACGGGGCTATGGTCTATGTTGATGATTGCCATGGAGAAGGGGTTCTTGGGGAAAAAGGAGCGGGCATTGTTGCTCAATTCAATCTTCAAGGAAAAGTGGACTTTGAAACTGGTTCATTCTCAAAGGCCCTTGGTGTTCAAGGAGGTATTCTTGCAGGTACGGAAATGACCCGAACCCATGCATTGAATCACTCGCGCTCATGGTTGCTTTCCGGTTCACAACCGCCAGGCGTCGCAGCCGCACAAAAAGCGGCTGTTGAGGTCCTGATGGAAGAGCCCGAACACCATGCCAAGTTGTGGGAAAACACCAATTATTTCAGAAAGGAATTGCAATCACTCGGCTTCGATACCGGTTCATCTGTCACGCCGATCATACCAGTGATGTGTGGAGATTCAAGTGTTGCAAAGGCCATGACAAGAGCGCTCGGCGAGGAAGGGGTCATGGCTGGAGCAATCGTATTCCCGATGGTGGCTCGTGACAAGGCTCGGATCAGAACACAAATGTCTGCCGGCCTTTCTCGTGATGACTTGGATGAAGTGCTTCGCTTGTTCGAAAAAGTTGGACCAACGCTTGGCCTGATCTGAGTCATTCCTCAGCGTATTCTTCGACGACCGAAAGTAAATCTTCATCGTCCCCAGCAAGGGTTGCTGCATCTTCTAGAGGTTCAGGTTCTTTCGACTCCATGCCGATGAAAGGATCCTTTCCATCTTCGAGCATGCACAACAAACGCCAACGAGGTGCCCATGAGAGGTGAACATACATCGGGCCTGGTAACAACAACAAACACCAAACAAGCAGTGTTGGGGCTTGGATGATGTCAGTGCGAGTGAGCGTCAAGAGGGCCAACCCAACGAATGGCATGGGGTAAAGAACGACACGTGGAGGTGCCACTGGAAAGCGCTTGGACCAGTGAATCAGCAAGAGTGATGCCAAACCAAGCAGCAAGCATGCCACGATCAACAACGATGCATGAAACACCCAATTCGGCAACCATGAACTGTTGTCTTCACCTGCAAACCTGTAAGGTAAAATCAGGGCGAAGGAAATCAAAAGTCCGTAAAAGGCGCCAATGTTAGCGGGGTGTGAAAGCCAGAGTGGCAACATGGTGAAGCGACGGGAAAGAGAAGTTCCAAGCAGAGTTTCCTGCTCAGGACCGCTCAACTGCTCGAGCCGGTGGCCCCATCTCGATGGTGCATTCACACATAAGCGTCATACCTCTTGGTTTTGAAGGGGCAGGGTCGAACGACGCAAGAATGGAGGGTTTACTCACCACGGAATTTGCTGATAATACCATCAGGATCGATTTCAATTTCAGTTTCTTCTTCCATCCAAGAGCGATCCAAAAGGCCCGTGTCCAAGCGCTCACGCCGTCGTGCCTCTTCGATGGTATCCTCTTCACCGTTGACTGCGTCGCGGAGGGCCATGGCTTGATTCAGAATGACAACCTGTTTTTTGATGCCTCTGTGAGTCATTGGGTGTCGACTGAAATGCCCAACATGAGTGTAATCATCGTTGTCCCGCACAAGATTGCATCCATCAAGCAAATCATCCTCTGCTAGGCGGACCCGCCCATTGCCTAAATCAATCCATGAACCATCGACCATTTGAATCATCACCACTGATTTACCCATCGGATCACCCTTCATGAATGGATGATTCAAATCCACTGCCAAGGGGACGTGAAGCAGACTGGTCGACTGGTAAAGCCACCACACAAGCGGTAGCGATGGAAGCAACGAAACCAAGGCCACTAACGGTGAATTTGTTGCGGAGAACACAAACCAAGCCAAGAAAAAGAAGCCAAGCACAATCGCACTCGATGCACCGCAAAAACGGAGGAAAAAAGGACGGGCAAGATCCAATTCGTTGAATCTACGCATGCCCGCTGGCAAGGGATTGACTTCCTCCATGAAAGAGGGATGAGGCGCTTAGGCTTGAACTTCACGCCCACAACGAGGCAGTTCGTACGCTTGCGCATCAAGCGACCAGATGTCCGCATCCGCAGCAAAGGTATTCATCGATTGAACATGCTGGGCCACATCAATGCCCCAAACACAAGACCACGAACCCAACTTTGTGTTGACCTTGAGTTGTAAATTCTTCACGCCTCGGGTTTTCTGACGCTCGTGATTCAACAACAAGGCGGCTGTTTGAATCATGCCTTGTACAAATAAAATTTCAGATTGAGGTGCCTGCCTACGCTTGTGAGCGTTCCACAAATCCTCCCAGTCTTCATGAGCGTGCCAGTATCTTTTTTGATCAAAATCCTCGAGTCCAGCTAACCACAATTCGAGCTCTGACCCTTGAAGCGGTGCAATCGATTGCCTCGAATGCTCTCCGTCCATGACGGCCCGAGGCGTTCTTGCTTCAAACCGCTGTCGGCGAGGAAAATCAAGCGGACCCTTCAAGAACACTTCAGCAGGCTTACACCCCGTAGGGGTGTGGAAGAATGACCGAATTGCCGCAGGGAGATGTCACGGAAGTACGCCGTGGCGACCCCAATGCCTTGCGGATTTTGTCTTCGGACATGGCACGCCTCACCACGACCGGCTACATCCGAACGGAACGCAAACCAAAGGATGCTATGCCAAGGATCGGCCAAGTGTTGTTCATCGAAGGCCATCCCGTGTTGGCGATGCACGAATCAGATGCTCTTCTGTTTGGGCTCGAGGCTTTGCTGGAAATTGAAAATGATGCAATGCCAATGGAAACTCTGCTCGCAGTTCACGAGTTATCTGCTGCTGAAGCCCAACGGGTTTCAACGCTTTATCCGACCGCTTTTTTACATTTGGAAGCGGCATCCGCCGAGCCCTTGGTCGACGAACGGTGGTGGTCAAACGTCACCCTGCGAAAAGGCAGCTGGCGGCGCGAAGAACGGTTGCCTGAACTCGAGGTCACTGTGGATGCGCCCGAAGCGATCAAACAACGAAGTCAAGCCTACATGGGGCGGCACCAAGGCAGCGAGAAAATGATCCATCCTGGTGATGCTTTGATGCTCGATGCATTGGACCCATCTGAGGTGTTCACCCTTGCAGGCCACCTAGCGAACCATGGGCGGCCCGTGCTCGTTCTCTCTCGACACGATGTGGATTCGCTGAGCGTCGAACATGGCCTACCAGTTTCTGCATGCCATTGGCTCAGCACAGGCAACCATCCACGGGCTATTCAACCAACACTCCAAGAGGTCAGGGCTAAAATTGACGCTTTTTTATGGGAAAACATGCGCGCTGTGGTCGTTCTTGAAGGCGTGGAATACCTTGCTGGAATGAACGGTGACGGGCCGACAATCGATTTTCTGCGAGACGCGGTCGACGGTGTTCGAATGGATGATCATGTGCTCCTTACCACTGCAGATTTGAACGCCTTTGAACTTGAACCCCGTCACCGCTTAGAGCGGTGCTTTTCGATGATTCAACAAAGCGATGTTGAACAATGGCTGCTTGATCCAGAACTTCTTCTAGACCATCCGTTGTGTGCCCCTCCAACAGATGATGAACGTCAATGGATCGAACAGCAGTTGAAACGTGCCATTGAGCATTCACCTGTCCAAACTTCAGAGGCAGGCGAGATGACAATGATCGGTGGTGAAGAACCGTTGACAAGCGAGGAACGTCAACAAGCCACTGCAGCATTAGAGGGACAAATCCAAGCATGGGCTGAAGATCAACAACCAAGGCCCTCCCCTCCAAATGAGCCAATGACCGTGGCCGAAGTGGCTCAACCAGCTGAAGTTCAAATCGATCAGCAGATTCCAACATCAATACAGACTCCTGTTGAATCCAAAGTCAGGGAAGCGCAAACTCCTGAGCCTCAAGCGATGCCCGAGCCAACCCCCATCGCCAAACAACCGACCAAACCTAGCGGACCAAGAACCCCACAACGGATTCAAAGAAGGAAGAAGAAGAACGCACCTGCCGCTCAGCATTCGCAATTCCAAACCCAGGCTGCTGTGGCCCATGCCCCTGAATCTTCACCCGAATTCAAGCCACCCACCTCACATCGAGCATCCGTTGCACTGTCTCATCAGTTAGCAACCTATGAAGCACGGCAAGAAGCTGCAGTGAACAAAACATTCCAGCCAAGGAAATTCAATGGTCGATCGCTTCGCGACGCAGCCCAACAGCATGCCTCAACTCGCCAGCATAGCCTTCCATCCATCAAGAGTCAGCCCAGTCCAATCGAGGCGATTAAGAATAAACAACCAACAAACGCTTCAACAGCGCTAACACCTCTTTCTGCCCGACCCGGGGTTGAGGCTGAAGCACAACCAAAACAGTTGCCAAGAGAAATCGCCTCGAGTGAACAGGCTCCTCCGTCTATTGAAGATTCATTGAGTTCTTGGGAGATTGAAGATCTTGAGCGACTGCGGAAAGAAAGGGAGGGTGGAGCATGAGTTCGCGAAATGAAGACCTCAACTTCGCCATTGCTCAAGCCAAGAAAGGACTTGCTGAAGTGGGAGCACAAACCAAACTTCCTGCTGAAAAGGTGCCAAGCGAAGCACCACAAAAGCGGCCTAAATCACGATTAAACCGCTTGCTTGGTAAGCAAGCAGTGCCCGATTCACGCAGTGGCTCTTTGTTGCAACGTGTTGGTGTTGTCGAGCGCCCAACCTACGACATCATCGCCGATGCGGTTCTTGGCAAAGGGAGTAAAGTCCACCAACCAGCCCTCCAGCTCAACGAGGATGATGACTCACTTGCCTCGATTGTGGCATCTCGTCTTCGTACACTGAGGCAACGGACAGCAGAACGGTTTGATGAACAAAGGGCCCCGGTTGACGAGGATGATTTTTTTGTTGGAATGGAAATGGACGGTCGTCCTGTTTGGTCAAGCGTCCTCGATGATCAACGAGGGAGAACCATTCACGAACTCCCGAACGCCCTTGCCACACCCGAGGTGAACACGGCTTACCATCACGCTACCCTCGCTCCGGTTGATGCACCATGGCCAATCAAACTGCGGCCCGAATCACAGATGAGTTTCAAGCAATGGTTCACCGTTGAAGAGAACCTCAGAGCCACTCAAGCAGCAGAAGCCGTTGTTGATTCCCCCGGCATGTCACTCAACCCGTTGCTCGTGGTAGGCCCGAATGAAACTGGCCGGTCCCACTTGCTTCATGCCATCGCTCAAGGCATACTTCGGCGTCAAGAGGGTGATGTGTTTCTGCTCGGTTCTGCTGACATACAACACTTGGACCAACTGCCGGCAGGATGGCAGGAAGCAATCGCCCAAGCTCGTCTTTTAGCGATCGATGATGCTCACCTTATGGCCGACCATCCAACAGCAGCTTCCCTGCTGGGTACAATGGTTGACTACGCCCTCAACATGGGCGTTCATGTCGTGCTAAGCACAACCATTGAGCCAGAGCGTTGGCCAGCTTCAAGACTGTGGGATTTGGTCAAGAACGCTGCTGCAGTTCGCATTCAAGCCCCAAAACCAACCAGCATGGTGCTCTATGCGAGGCAACTTGCACTCAAGCGAAGCCTGATGCTTGACGATGGACAACTCGCAAGCATTGTCCTGCACCAAGGAGGAGGGTGGCGGTCCACTAAAGCCAATTTGGATTTGGTAGCATTGGCCATCAGTTCTGGTCAAGATTTGCTGGATGGCGACGATGTGGCTGCTGTCTTGATGGGCGAACCTGTGCGCTCTCAACATCCGGCGCCAAGCGTCCAAAGAGAACGCGTTTCTGATATTGCGACGACCTTGATTGCTGAGGCCATTGATGTTGTTTACAGCGATGATACTATCGGTGGAATTGACATCCACACCACGCTTCCAATCATTGGCGAAGACGATTACACGCCCCCCGAATTCGACACACAAGCCATGGCAAAAAACGCTCAATCTCGGCATGAAGCGTACATGAAAACGGCACTTCGTGATTTGGATTTGAAAGTCCCCTCCGTCCTTGATCTCCACGAACGAGAAGAGCATCTTGTGGCACGAACCGGTCGGATTGAAGAGCAAGACTATGGAACCGCTGCCGAAATTTTAACAGATTTAGATGAGAGCATCGACCAACAAATCGGTTCGTTTGAACAAGCCTTTGCGCAAAGTTCGATTCAACTTGAAGACCTTGAAAACAAAATGATGGCCTTGGCAGAACAAACATCAGGTGCGTCAATCGAGGAGTTGATTCAGATTGCTGATGATTTGAGGCATTTGGAAGAGCAACTTGTCGAGATCGATCCAGATCGAGAACCACTGCCTCCGTTTACGGAAGACGAAGTGAAGAAAAAGCGAACCATCGGTCGAAGAAAGAAAAGCACCCCTCGTTCAGACCCAGTGGCTGATCTGGACAGTTTCGTACCGGAAGGTGAATGGGACGTTGATGCAGCGAACATTGACATGATGGACCTGCTTGAAGACACCCCAGAACAACACCGTACAATCAAACTGGCTACTCTTCACGCTGTTCCCTCGAGCGCTCAAGGTGAAGAGGAATGAAAGCCGCATGGTGGATGGGCGGAGTGCCCTTTTCCTGCCAGACGAATTGTGGCAGGTGCTGTGATCAGCCAGGAGGGATTGTCTACCTCTCCATTCGAGATGCTGAACGCATCGCTTTGCACCATGAAATGGAGGTGGAGGCATGGCTCGAGAGGGATTGCCGTAAAACACTGGATGGCCGCTATGTCCTCCAAAGCCGACCGAGCGATGATGTGTGCATTTTTCTTGACGGTGAAAAGCGTTGCTCAATTTACGAAGTGCGCCCTCAACAATGTGCAGCCTTCCCATGGTGGTCCGAGAATTTGGCGACCGAGCGGTCATGGAAGGAAGTCAAAGAAGAGTGCCCAGGCCTCACTGCCGAAGATGCGATCGTGATTGATGGCGAGGCCATTCGAATCCACGTCTTTGCTGACCGTGAGTCCACAAAGGGATTTCGTAACTGGCCGCCTTTGAATCGGCGAAAATGAACACTTGCTTTTTCTGAAGTAAGTGTTGGAAATCACACCTTAACGAACGTGATTGAAAGACGGAGCAGCCGTCTTTATACGAGAAGCCTCGGTGGAGGGGCACGGTGGACCATAAATGAGCGATAAGGACGTCTTGCTTGAAGTCACCTCTGACCACCTAAACACGGGTATGCGAGGCGTGCCGGTCGGAACCTGTCGAACCTCATTCGTAACCCCGAGCGAAGGGGTCCACTATTGTGGCTATCCCATCACGGAGCTGGCCGCATTTGCCCCGGAGGACATCATTTACCTCCTATTCAATAAGGAACTTCCAACCTCGGAGCAATCCGCCCAGATTCGAAGTGAATTAGCACAGAGAGCAACAATCCCTGGCGACCTTGAATCCGTGCTCCATGCGCTTCCCACCACCGGTCACCCAATGGACTGGCTAAGCGTTGGCATTCACGCCCTTGGTATGATTGAAACCACCAATGATTGGCGCTCTGACGCCATGAACCTCATCGCTCGAATGCCTCGGCTCATGGGCTTAGTCTTCCGAATCCGAGAAGGGCGAACAGAAAACATCCCCGCTGATGACCCAGACGCCTCGCTTGTTGACAGGTTTGTCAACACGCTTGATTTGGATGGAATCGACAAGGAGAAAATGACCCGAGTGATTTCCACTTACCTCGTGTTGCACATGGATCATGGTGGCGGCAATCTCTCGACCTTCACCGGCAAAGCGATTGCCTCTGGTCACGCAACCATCTATTCTGCTATGGCAGGTGCTATGAACGCCCTTTCCGGGCCATTGCACGGACGGGCAAACCAGTCCTGTCTGGAATTTGTCCTGCGTGTTGGCACCAGTGATGCTGCGAAAGTGGAGGCCTTCGTACGCGCTGAACTCGCTGCCAAGCGACCCGTGTTTGGTTTCGGTCACGCTGTTCTCCGCACTGAAGACCCAAGAGCAACCGCTCAGTTTGCTTTGGGAGAAGAAATCTGCCCTGAAGATGAGAACTTCAAAATCATCAAAACGCTCAGAGAGGTTGCGCCACGGGTTCTCTCTGAGAATCCTAAAATCAGCAATCCTAACGCCAATGTCGACATTGCAAGTGGAGCATTGTTGCACCACATTGGATTGACCGACCCGACCTACTACACCACCTTCTTTGGCTGGGCTCGAGTGGCTGGAATCGGCGCTCAAATTGTCGATGAACGCAGCGTTATGCGAAACGGGAAAGGCACCCCGCTTTACCGACCTAAGTACATCGCAGAAGAACAAAGTCTTCGCCACGTCGAGTGAACATCAATTCAAGACTGGACGGGAAGTCTTGCCCGATCCTCTGTGACCAATCAATCGAACTGCTTGCCACGGGGGGCTGTTCGAATCTTTGGAGACCACATGTTGATTCTGCTTCGGCATCTCGCCCCACGACCAGCGTTTTGACCACATCTGAATAAGGGAAGAACGCTCACTCGGGTTGCATTCAGTCCACGGAGTAACGTTGGTTTTCAATTCCTTTAGAATATCGAGGTGAGTGGCTTTGGTCGCTGATTTCAGCAGTTCTGTTTGTTCCACATCAAGTGGAAGGCTAGCTGGTTGTGTCCAGCGTGCATGACCGCTGGGCAGCCAAGTCAAATCCGGATCCGCATGATCGGTTAGCCCTGTGAGGCCAGCAGCGAGCAACATGTGCTCTACGTCTGGTTTCGTTGGCCAAACATACACGGGGAAACCCCCCTGGACGGCCTTGAGGTGTTCCGCACCTTTTCCGCTAAGGCCTACCTTTTTGCCGACTGGCATCTTGTTGATTGGAGGCACAAAATATTCAATGGCTGCAGGAATCATCGAAGCGCCACTCCCGCTATGGCTTTCAACCAATTTGGAGAACGAGTGAGTCAGGAATTGTGGGAGGGCGCGCAGGCGCTTTGTGGTCCGGTTTCCAAACGGAGGAATGTACGGGAGAAGTTCAGCCCACGGACGGGTGGTGGAGGAAGTTTTGATGGACGATTTCATTCCACGGTGAAAGGCGTAAAACACCGTATTTTCATGAGGAATCTCAAATTCATTGAGGATCGCATCGGAGGCGTTGATCAACTGAGTGATGTGTTTTCTGTGTTGGCTTGCACCAAAGTACCCGCCGCCAACATCTGTTTTGGGATGAGGCCGTTTCAATTCAACACAGCCCATTTTACCATTGTCGCGCCATTCGGAGTGCACAATCGAATCTTCGAGAAGGCTACGGAAGGAACAAAATCCAAACGATTCGAGTTCGCTTAGAGTGCGGTGTTCAACCCAAGCATCACCTGAGCCCAACTTTTCTTTGGGAACAGAGACGATCCCATCATGGTGAATGATAACCTCCTTGTCTTTGGTGAGTCGGAGGTCGAATTCGATGCCATCATGCATCTGAATTGCGTGCCTCAGACTCTCAAGAGTGTTCTCAGGTGCAGGCTTCCACATGGTCCTCCCATAGCACAGGAAGAAGCCATCCCCTTTCACCTCTTGGCCGGTGACGCAGGCTATTGTTGAAACATACGCTCGACGTCATTTGACGTCATAACGCCTAAAGCAGTCAAGCAGGCCCATGGCAAATATGGACCCGTATGGAATCATGATGGGACTCATTTTGGTTCTAACGCCAATCATTTGTTGGTTCTTCACCCTCCATGATAAGAACATGAGGACTCCTTTAGGGAAATGGGCTGAAGTGATTCACGATCAAAGGTACTACCTGCACGCCATGGGGTACATCGTCATCATTCGTTGGAAGGCAATCACCGACGCACTGAATGAACCAATCAAGATGCAGACGGGGCACTGGACAGAATTGGTCCATTCAATTGAGGGAGATTTCACACTTCACATTCAAAATTTCTTTGCCAACCAAGCGCTGACCTCATTCCTTAATTTCCATTACTTGTTCATCTACCTCTTCCTCATTTATGTCACAACGGTGTATTTTGCCTACACTGGAGACAGGGACATGACGGACAAAGTGACGCTCAATTACCTGTTGATTTACGCGATTGCTGTTCCATATTACCTGTTCTTCAACGTCGAAGTGACCTCTTCTTGGATTCCGGGGATGGATGCTCTGCTCTACCACGAAGCATGGTACAATGTCTTCTACGCCCTACATGACCCACTTGACAACGCAGTTCCATCGCTCCATGTCGCCATTCCGTTCGGCATCATCCTGCTCAATTGGTTGCATGTAAGGGAAGCGGGTGGTAAAATGAAGGAATGGCAGCACTACCGCTACCACATCTTCGTTTGCCTCAACACTGCGCTGTTCATCTTCACGATCCTCTACCTTGGCATCCACTGGTTTGTCGACATCCCGCTCGGTATGCTGGTTGGTGGAGTGGGTGCCTTATTCATCCACCACCTTCAACCAAGATTGCGCAACGATTACGGTGGTTTCTTCAAAGGATTCACCATTCCAAAAGTTCGTCGGCATGTGACCGTTGAAGGGATTGTAACCTTGGTCATGGTGGCGCTCATTTTCATGGCCGTCAATGCACAAACGGCAACGATGGACGAGAGGGTGTCTTACCAGCTTGGCCCTGAAGATTCAACCTTCGAAATTATCCAAAAATTCGACCCAGGCAATACGGTCGACACAACCGTGACAAACCTCCATGGAGACATCACCCTCGAGGTGGTGGTGTTAATCGTGGAATCTGCTCCTCCTGCTATGGAGAATGGCTCCATTGATTGGTCGATTATGAAAACTCTGGGAGAGCACTACACGGTCGCTCCAAATTCAACACTGATGCTTGAAATTGATTCGCCTAAGGTCTACAGCCTTGTCGTGATGCACAACCCAAGCACTGGTGACGAGGATGTGGTCCAAGTCCGAGTCCTCAATGACTATCATGAAGACGTTATGTGGCAAGCGTTTCTCTTGTCCTTACCTTCGCTATGGATCACCGGTTTTGTCATCCATCGTTTGTGGCGCTTGAAGAAGCACGGTCGAAGCTTCATTGACTCAACCCCCTCGCACATTTGGGAAAACGAATGAAATGGTGTGTGTTATGAGGGCGTTGCTCCTCCACAGACCATGGCCGGAGCGACTGAACTGGCCGATTCGGTCGGGGAACTCATGGATAGCCCCGGTGGTAGGTTGCTGCTGGATATCAAGGCTCATCTGCGACGTCGCGTGAGGCTGCTAGCCGCTGCCTTTGGCCTGACCTTTGTGGTCTGTTTTCCACTCACATCGATGTTCATTGCTTGGTTGATTGAACCTAACCGGTTGCCAGATGATGTCAACATCATCGTGCTCACACCAGTGGAATTTATTTTGCTCCAAGTCAAACTTGCAGCGTATTGCGGAGCATTTTCAGTGCTGGTCTTATTGTTTGGTGAAGGCGCATGGCTGGGCAGCAAGAATCCAGATCTCAAGCAACGTATGCGTGAACTAAAAGCGACGGCTCCGCGACCAAGCGCCACCCTTGTCCTCACCATTGTGTCAAGCGTTGCCCTCGCGTGCTTAGGTGTCATGTATGCCTGGAATTTGCTGACCCCAATGCTCCTGGAATACCTCACCAACGATGCGCAAAGTGCTGGACTTTCAACCGAATGGCGCCTTTCAGGCTATGTCGGGTTCATCGCTAACTTAGCCGTCGCTTCAGCCATTGGGTTCCAAGCGCCGGTTGCGACCTTGCTTGTCTTACGACTTCAAATTGCATCAAGGTCTGATGTACGAAAGGTCCGAAGGCACATTTGGTTCAGCGCTTTTGTTCTTGGTGCCTTTCTTTCACCGCCCGACCCATTGTCCCTTTTCCTTGTGGCCATGCCTGTGATTCTTCTGTTCGAAGCAGCACTGATCATCGATACCATCACTCGCAAACCTGTTGCTGAGTGAGAATGGCCCTTCATTGAATCATCCAAGCGATGGTGGAAGATCCGCTAAGGGCAGTGGAGTTTTACCGGGTGTTTGCATCGAAGAAAGACCGTGGAAATCTGAACCTGCGGTCAAGTGCATTCCATGCTCCCTTGCAGCCATCATCATTGCGTGCCGATAGGAATCAGGATGACTTCGGTGGAAGCATTCGATAGCATCAACGCCCAATGCACTGCAATGTTTTGCTAGCGTTTTGGCTTCTACCCCGTAATAGATGGGGTGGGCAAGAGAAACAAAACCACCGGAAGAATGCACGGCTTGAGTGGCTTCTTCAATTGAGGGTTTTGAGCGTGTGATGGCCAATGGCCGACCATCCCCCAGCCACTGGTCGAAGGCGTCTTGACGGTCAACTGCAAACCCTTTGGCAATTAATTCATCCGCAAGGTGTGGGCGCCCAACAGATCCCTCTGCTCGAGCCATGACCGAATCGAGGTCGATGTTCATGCCATGCTGGTTGGCCAAAGCAACCATCTTTTCCATTCTTGGGCCGCGGCTTTCGCCAAGCGGTGCTAGCCATTGACGGAATTCTTCTCGTTGCACTTTAGAGGTGGTTGCAGGTGGAAAGTACGCCAACAAGTGCCAAGACGTTGGAGCCCGATCTCGCTGCCAACGCTGCATTTCTTGTTCACAAACGGCAAGCCCTGGTTCGCATGTGATCTCAACCCCTGGGATGAATTCGATTCCTACTTGTTGGGCAGCGAGCTTCGCATCATCCCAACCTGCGATGGTGTCGTGGTCAGTAAGGGCCCAGTGCTTTACACCTGCTTCAGCCATGAGCTCGGCCACACGGTCGACAGAATGCTCACCGTCGCTGTTTGTGGAATGGCTGTGCAAATCAAACGCATCAGACCACATGATTTGTTCCATGATACCAACCTCTATTGAACTTCGTACGGATTCAAAACAACCCCTCGAGGTCGGGCAAGTCAGGCGTGACGGGCGCTTCGTGAACCGGTGATGGAACGCTGTTGAGCAAGGCATCAAGGTCTGGAAGCGAGGGCACAGAAGGCGGGGAAACTGCTGACTGCGCAGGGGGTGCGTTGAGCAATTCATCCAAATCAGGCATTGAAGGCAACCCATCAAGCGTTTGCGGTGCTGGTTCTGGCTCATTCATCTTACCGGGCAAAGGGACGTTGGTGATTGGTGTCCTCACGAAGGACTCTGCCAGTGAACCGACGGGTTGTGTAAACTCGCGCCCCTGTTCAGTATGGATGTGAGGGGCGGGGTGAACGGCAACTTGCTCTGCGGCAGCCGTGCCGATTGAGCCGGAGGAAAGCGATGCGAGAGCCGATGCCACATCCTCGGCGTTTGGCACTGATGCGCGTTCAATAGGAGCAGACGCTGCTAGCGGTTCAAACGCCGGCATGGTCATCACGGGTGTGGGCGATACCGGCGTCATTCCAGAGTGCTGCGGGGATTGTTCTGCGGATGATGAACGGTAGGGTGTTGGCGTTGATTCAAGGGCGTCGTATTGCTCTTGAATGGTCGGTTGGTTCAACAGTTCTGGGATTGGACGTTCGCGAGAAGCAAGGAAGGAGACAACAAAACAGCATCCAGCAAGACCGAGGCTGGCAACTTCTTCGACGGTCAGTCCTGCTTGTAAAATGAGGTCTGCCGTACTGTTGAGAATGGCAAAAGCAACACAAAGACCACCAACGACAAGTGAAGCGCTCGAAAGTCGTGGGGCTTTTTGTTCCATAGATCAATCCTCAGTTACCGTTTTGTTCAGCTGCACGCACTGTGTTTTCCATTAACATCGCGATGGTCATTGGACCTACGCCACCTGGAACAGGAGACAACCATGCCGCTTTTTCCGCAACATCTGGATGAACATCACCCGCTAATCGCCAGCCACGTTCACGGGTTGCATCATCGACGCGATTGATGCCGACGTCAACCACGACTGCACCCGGTTTGATCCAATCTACCGTGACCATTTCAGGTCGACCAATGGCGGCGACAACCACATCTGCTTGAGCGCACACAGCCTGTGCGTCTTTGGTGCGAGAATGAACGACGGTCACTGTTGCGTCGGCCCCTTTCGCACCAAGCAGCAAGGCTTGTGGCATACCGACAATTCGTGAACGGCCAAGAACAACAGCGCGCAGGCCCGTCAAATCGATGTTGGCCCACCTTAGCATTCGCATCACACCACTTGGGGTACAGGGCAGCATGCCGTCAAGACGCCCTTGAACCAAGCGTCCAAGGTTTTGAGGATGAAAGCCATCAACATCCTTT
>DAPR01000039.1:0-506 GCA_002502605.1 Euryarchaeota archaeon UBA258 | reverse complement strand
CGATGTGCGTGCTCTTGATGCCAAGTCGCTTGCACGCCTTCACTTTGGAGTTCACATACACGTGGCTTGCAGGATCGTCCCCTACGATCACAACCGCAAGATGCGGCGTTATTCCCTTTTCTTGGCAAGCGCTGATTCGCCCCTGAAGTTCTTCTTCCACGCTTGCAGCGCAGAGTTTCCCGTCCAGGCGTTGGGCGACCATGCTTTGGCCAGCCGCTCTTCAACCTTGAGCGTTCGCTTTAGAGGGCTCCACCGCCGGGCGCATGTTCGTTGCCCGGAAGTGTGGCGAACAAACGTTCATCCTCGCGGAATGATTTGAATTCCAAGGCATTCCCAGAAGGATCGTCGAGAAACAGAGTGGATTGTTCACCAACTGTCCCTGGATAGCGGATATGAGGCTTAAGCCGGAACTCAATGTCCATCGCTTCAAGGCGGTCGCGAAGGCGATGCCATTGATCCCATTCCATGACCAAACCGAAATGGAACGGAGGAACTTGACGCCCATC
>DAPR01000037.1:21386-22505 GCA_002502605.1 Euryarchaeota archaeon UBA258 | reverse complement strand
ACGTCTTCGCCAAAGATGACGATGTTTGGGTCCTTTTCGAGTTGAACCTCGAGGGCCGAGTTGAGTGCTTTGATCATGTTCATGTCTGTCATCATGGTCACCTCACTTGCCGAGTTCCTCTCGTTGTTCTTGGACGTGCCAAGGCACGGTTTCGTAGACTTCAGTGAAGATGGTTGAGGCAGGCGGGTATGGTCCGCTGGCCAAGTCGCCAAATTCACATGCTGCTCGGTAAGAGGTCATGACTTCATCATCGATTTTCTGAGCCAAAGCCGCATCGCGCTCTTCATCCCACATCTCGTTCTTGATCAGGTGATCTTTCAATCGTGCGATTGGATCGCCGCCAGGCCAGCACTTGAATTCCTCCTTTGGTCGGTAGGCGGACGGGTCGTCAGATGATGAGTGACCGCCTGCTCTGTAGGTGTAGACTTCGATGTGGGTGGCGCCAAGACCAGCAGCGCCTCGGTCGCGAGCCCACTTTGTAACGCTGTAGAGGGCAAGGAAATCGTTTCCATCCACTCGAATGGATGGAATGTCGTAGGCCAAACCACGCTCTGCGAAGGTGCGGCCTCCGGTGGCAAGGTTGGCGTGGGTCGAAATCGCCCATTGATTGTTGACCACATTGAGGATCACCGGGGGTTTGAATGTGGATGCAAAGTTGAGTGCGTAATGGTAATCGCCTTGTGCAGAGGTTCCATCGCCGAGCCAAGAAATACAGACTTCATCATCGCCCTTGTATGCACTGGCCATAGCCACACCAACTGCTTGAGAGAATTGGGTTCCAACAGGTGAAGAGATCGAAATGAACCGTCCTTCTTTCCAGGTGTAGTGGACCGGCATTTGGCGTCCTTTGACGTTGTCTTCAGTGTTGCCGATGCAGTGGCAAATCATACTGACCATGTCTCGTCCACGGACGAATTGTGCACCGGGTTGACGGTAGGAGGGAAAGACCCAATCTTGAGTTTCGAGCGCCATAGTTTGAGCGATGGCAATGGCTTCTTCACCGAAAGATCGCATGTAGAACGAGAGTTTTCCAGTTCGCTGCATTTTGATCATTCGATCGTCGAAAATACGCAGACGCATCATGTATTCGAGGCCTTGGATAAGGGTCTCAGCATCGAG
>DAPR01000037.1:0-21258 GCA_002502605.1 Euryarchaeota archaeon UBA258 | reverse complement strand
TTCAAATCGCCCGGTTGTTCCTTGAATTTACCGCCAAAATCCGCTTCGTCACCCGGTCGGAACGGAGGTCGCCCGATGGTGTACGGCGTGGTGGTGGCTGTCACTCTCTCGGTCATTGGTTCACCTCATTCCATCCCGCTCTTAAGGTGTGCCGGTGCTTCGTCTGCTTGGTTGGCAACGTAGACATAGGCACCTGGCATTGATTCTGTGTTGTTGGGGTCTTGCGTTTTCCGCAGCAGAAGGCCGGCTTTGAAGGATGAACGGACAAGTGGTCCACTGGCGATGCCTGAAAATCCGATGCTGATGGCGTGTTGGGCCCACAAGTCATACATTTCTGGCTCGGGAAAGCGGTCAACGGTCAAGTGCCGCTCTGAAGGTGCGAGGTATTGGCCAATGGTGACAAGGTCTACACCAGCACTTCGCAACAAATCCAGTGCTTCGGTGATTTCCTCATCCGTTTCACCGACGCCAACCATGATTGAAGATTTTGTCAAGATGTCAGGTCGCAGTTGCTTGGCTGCACGAAGGATCTCAAGCGATTGAGAAAAGGATGCTCGGTGGTCTCTTACCGTTGCATCCAGCCGTGGCACGCATTCGACGTTGTGAGCAAACACGGAAAGAGGGCTGCCATCCAGAAGGTGAGCGAGGGCTTCGTGGTCCCCGGCAAGGTCTGAGCACAGCAGTTCGAGGGTAACTCTTGGTTGTCGATCATTGACCGCTTGTATGCATTGCTTGTAGTGGTCTGCTCCACTGTCGGGTAGATCGTCTCGGTTGACCACGGTGATGACGGCGTGACGCAAGTTCATCGATTCCACAGCATTGGCTAGGTTTTCTGGCTCTTCGAGGTCAAGCGCAGGAGGCGTTTTGATGGTGCCAACCGCACAGAATCGGCACCCTCTGGTGCATTCTTGGCCTGCGATCATGAAGGTTGCATCCCCGCTTGCCCAGCAGTCGTGTATGTTTGGGCACCGTGCTTCTTGGCACACGGTGTGAAGGGTGTTGTCTTTGACAGCCGCTTTTGTGCTGTTGAAAATGGCCTGCTGTTCGCCAGATGGCAGAGCGGTTCTGAACCATGGAGGCAGCCGTTCTCGCTTTGCTTTTGGTCGTGCAGCAGGAGGCAATCGTTCGGCCATCGGGAGTGGTTTTCCAGACATTCCGCTCCCCCCTCTGGTTTTGCCCACGCCTTGCCCATCAAAAAGGTGCGCTGTCAAGGCTGTATCGCCTATTCTGCTGAATGTTTACCAGACGCATATCCGTTTTGGCAGTGAACGAGCATTGATGAGCAATGAGCGCAAGGCACGGCTATGGCGAAAGGCGTTGCGCTTGTGACCGGAGGTGGACGCCGCATTGGGGCCGAAATTGTTCGCTCATTGATCCGAGCTGATTGGTATGTGCTGATTCATGTTCGCTCATCGAAAGACGATGCCCTTGAATTGCTGGCAGGTGAACAAAGCCATTCTGCAGAACAACCCGCAGGCGAGGTGTTGGTTGCAGACCTCTCAACCGATGAAGGATTGGCCGATCTCATCGAGGGTGCAAAGAGGGTTATTTTAGAGCAAAACGCCCAAGGTCTTGGCGTGCTTGTTCACAACGCATCAATCTATACAACGAAAGACTACGAGTCTGTTTCCCTGCAAGAGTTGCGATTAAACATTCGAATTCATCTCGAGGTTCCTTTCCTTTTGACCCAAGGGCTGACGGCGCAATTAAAGACAGGTTCAGGTTGTGTGATCGGGATGATTGATACATCGCTTGGACGAGCTTGGGACGGACTTTCCCATTACACCTCAACAAAAGCAGGATTGCGTCAGTTAATGATGAACCTCGCAGGCGATTTAGCACCTGATGTTCGTGTCAACTGTGTCGCGCCTGGTGCTATTTTGGCCGCAGATTGGGAGGCCGAACATTTCGCTTCCGTGATCGAACGGGTGCCACTCGGTCGGGGTGGTACGCCAGAGGATGTGGCGAAGGCCGTGGTGTTTTTGACAGAATCAGAGTATCTTTCAGGCCAAGTCATCAACGTCGATGGCGGCTGGTCCGTTGCTCCTTAAGCCATGCTTGCTAGGGGTTTTCTTCAAAACATGTGGTTTGCTCGGCTGAGGTGCAGGGGTGGCTGAGGTGGTCAAAGGCGCCGGGCTTAAGATCCGGTCCCGTATGGGTTCGTGGGTTCGTATCCCACCCCCTGCACTCCTTTTTTCTGCACATATTCCCCCCCTCGTAGAGGGGGTTTGTGTGAACAAACAATGCAAAACCGTTTAACACTCGGTCGGGCAGGGCAACCCGGTGAACACCTTGATGACCTCTCACTCTTCCGCATCCGGTCGATTTTTGGCCCTTTTGCTCACTGTCATCATGCTTGGCGGTCTGGCGCCGCTCGGATCCAACCCACTTCCGGTATCCTCAAGCGAGGAAGTGCTCGAAGAACCTGTTGAGCCAATGAACTCAGCTTCTTCCTGTTTTACTTGCCAATCCTACGATCTCTACCTCGATGAGATGAATTCAGAAAACGGTGGCGACGGATCCATCACCACCCTCGAACCCTCAGGTGCTCACCAAGAGGAAAGCGCCCTCGGAGGGCTTGAATTCCGCAGTGCAGAAATGATTTCTGACCTGCTTGTTTACGGTCGAGACAACACCGATAAGGTGACGTTGAACCTCTTTTTACAATTCAAGGGCACCCAAGGTTCCACCGCCGATGTGACCTACTCGCTGAAATCGGGTGACTCAGAAATCGATTCAGTTTCGGAAACGTTTGACGATCCGTGCACCGGGGGCACCTTTGGAACGAGTTCCTGTTCTTGGACGCAAACCATCATTGATTTCGACGTCCCATCCGATGGATTCACCGTTGCCAACGGAAAACAAATCCGACTTACCGTCGATGCTCAAGCCACATGTGAGGGCAGCGGCGGCGGTGGGATTGGCGGAGGAAATTGCGAAGTCAATGTAGCCTACGGTGATGTTGAGCAAACCAGTGGGTACTCAAAACTTGAGATGAAGGCAAACGCCCTCGCAAACTCGGTCGTGAAAGTCCACAAGCCTGGTGGCGGTTTCCTCGACCCAGAAGTGACAGAATGGTCGCCGAATCACCGCCCTGAGTTCCGTGACATGCAGTTCTCGGTTGATGTTCGAGATGCCTTCGGTCGCGACGACATCCAAGGCGTCGACCTTGTGATGACCACGCCAAACGGTGCAGGGACCGTCTTTTCCAAGTCCTTCGATGATGATGATTTGAAACTCGATAACAACGGTCTTGTTGGGAACTTTACTTACACATACGAAGCAGGAATTGAAGCTGGTGAGTATCCAGTGCAACTTGAGATCAGCGACGTACAAGGCCATACCTTGGTGTTTGAACACAGCGGGCTTGAATTCGTTGAACACGATATTTACCTCACTTTGCCAAACACTCAACCCGATGTTGTGTTAATTGCACCGGGCCAAACGTCGATTATTGAGTTCTTAATCGAACACACGGGTGCAAGTTCATCGCAACTTGAAGTGAGGTTCGACCTTGCTCGCTCTCTCCCTTCAACGTGGTCAGATCCAGTATGGGATCGAACGGACAAAAATTACCCATTGTCCGGTGGCGGCGATTTCTACCGTCCACAGTTGTCCATCGAAGTTCCAGACGGTGACTTGACCTCCGCACCGAACACCCTCGAGATTGAAGCACGGGTTTACGCTGAAAACAATGAGGGAATTATGGTCGAGGTCGAGGTTGAAACGATCATCCTCGATATCGAAGAATCGGATGTCAATGCTCCACCTCGAATCGCAGTTTTTGAAGACGATGAGCATCAAAAACAAATCGCAGACTCAACTCGACCAGAAGCCTATGACGAAACGCTTTCGCATTACGTCGATTCAGGTGATGTGAGCGGGGATTTCTTCATTGATATCTTCAACGCAGGATTCGTTACTGACAGTTTCAAGTTGCGTGTGACCGACATTCCTGATGCTTGGGATTACAAGTTCTACGACAATGAAACTGGTTTGGAACTTGAAGAAGAAGGCATCCTTTTCGTCACTCCTGACGTTGGGTCGCACCAAATCCTCACTCTACGAATGGATGTGTTCCCACCTTCAGAGCGCAGCGCGCAAGACATCGGTATGGTCGACATTACAATTTCAAGCCAAGGCGATTCAGAACTAACCACTGACGTTCAGTTCACTGTTCACCGCACCTTTGGTGTCCTCGTGGAAGTGATCGCTGATTCAGACAGTGGAACGCTCGGAAACGTGGGCCCGGTCAATCCAGGCACGGAATTGTGGTACAACCTTCGCATCACCGATTCAAGCGACACCCTTGGTCAAACCACCTGGCGAATCATCAATCCGTCAGACCTTGACCGCAATAAGGAACAAGACACGGATTATTCTTCTTGGGATTACGCAATCTCCAATGGCTCAGAATCGGACATCGTCGTTGTTTACCTTGAATCGGACCAATACGCCGATCTAAAACTGAGTTTAGAACTCGGTGATAACGTCGAGGCTGGCAACCATACAGTCTACGTACGAGTGGTCGAAGAGGGCGTTGATGCTCAAGATGCTCGTTACTTTGACCTCCCTGTAACCGTTCAGGTTCGCGAAGATGTCCAACCAGGACGCCTCGTCATCACAGATGCGAGCAGCTCTTTGGTTCGCTTCACCTCTGCTGAATTCCAAACGGTTGAATTTATCATTGAAAATGAGAACAATATCCCGCTCGATGTCGTGATCACCCTCGAAGAACCATTGGGATGGGATGCATTGATTCGCGCCTCCTCTGACCAAACGGGTGGCAGTTTCCTCTTGCTCACCCTTCCAGCCTACTCGAGCAAGGATTTCTCACTGGCCATTACACCTCCAAACAACCTCAAGAATGGAGAAACGATTGAGTTCAACCTCATTGTGACGCCAATGGATGAAGAAGTGCCTTACGATTTGGAATACACTCAAAGCAGCAAGCACGTCTTTAGCACGGCGTGTGAAGGAGCATCATGCCTGCTGAATGAAATCGTCAACCCTGAGAAGCAAACGCTCGCACTTGGTGCAGGTCTTGCTGCCGTGTTCATCTTCGCTGTCTACCGACGAGGCCAACTCTCCGGAAACGTATACGAAGACGAGGAATTCCAATCCTTTGGTGAGGACATTGATGCATCGGTCGAAAAGGACATTCCACCAGTGGTTATTGAAGAAGAAGAGGACGACGATCTCGAACTTTTGGACGAACTTGACTCCCTTTGAGGTCTCAGGGTTCAAACCCGCTCACTTTTCGGGCTACTGCGAGTTGTTTTCTCTGCGGGACGGATGCCCATTTTACCGTTAAAAAAAGAGCATTGTATGAACATCGTACCATTTCCCTTATGAGGCATCAAAACAGCCCAACGCTTGTGACAACCATGCGTACGCCTTCTTCCCCCTCGAAGCCGCGCTCTCAATGGCAAATTTTGGAGCACCGCGACAGCATCAAATCTGTGGCATTGGTTGCTCTGATGTTGTTCTCTACTTTTGCTTCAATTCAGTACGGTACGTACGATGCCCTCGCGGCGAGTGACCAGGATGGTGACGGCCTCACTTACGGTCTCGAGTACCTCATGAACACACAACCCAACGATCCCGATTCCGATAACGACGGCCTGCCCGATGGGTGGGAATGGCAGTACGGTCTTGACCCTCTTTCCAGTTCGGGTGGCGACGGTGCGGTCGGTGACCCCGACGGCGATGGCATGTCCAATCTTCAGGAATACTCCTACCTCCAACCCACTTCATGGGACATTGCAAGCACCTCAGGTGTGCTTGACAATGGTGTGTGGTGGAACGGCACTGTGCCAGTCAACGACTGGGACGAGGAAAACGCCCTCCAATACAACCGGCCCGGCTGCGGTGACAGCGGAAACGACGGAACCGGTTCAGTGATTCTTTGCGATGAAGATCCAGTCGGAAACATCTGCACCAACGGCTTTGATGATGACAAAGACGGCTTTGTCGACTCGGCAGACCCAGACAACGATGGCGATGCAGATTGTTCATCCAATGACGACGACGGTGATGGCATCGAAGACGAAGACGTAGCTGGATGGGACACAGACGGCGATGGTATGGACGATGGCTGGGAAGCTGCAAACGGTCTCAACGCAACAAATCCAACCAACGATGACGGGCCAAACGGCGACCCCGATGGCGATGGTCTGACCAATTTGATGGAATACGTCAACCCTACATGGACCACAATGTGTGGTGCATCACCGTGTTTCCGCAACGGGCCTGATGGCTTGGTGACTGAAACCACTTCACCCTGTGATCCAGTCAATGGTGTTGGACCGGGTGGTTGTGCGACCTTTACGGCTGAAGTTGACGGCATCACCTCAACCAACCCTCAACGGGCAGATACAGATGGTGACGGGCTGAACGATTCTCTGGAAGCGTTGACCCTGCTTACCGATCCAACTTCCTCGGATACAGACGGCGACGGCATCAACGACGGTGTCGAAGTTTCTGGCCAATACGGGAACCCTGCACAAGCAACCGACCCACGAAACAACAACACCGATGGTGACGCTTTCGATGACGGTGAAGAAGACCTCAACTCCAACGGCGTGGTCGACGCTGGTGAAACAGACCCGACTCGACGAGAGGATTCAGGTGATGAAGACAACGACGGCATTCAAAATTGGGAAGAAAACCTCTCTTGCACCTTATGGGACATCGCTGATACAGATTTCGGCGGCATCAATGACGGTGATGAGCGAAACGTCTCCCATGGAACCGACCCTTGTGATTCACTGGTGAATTTCGAAACCACAATTGTCACCTTCAACAACGGTAATGGCCAACTTGACGTTGCTGATGGCAGTGGGTTCAATCCAGCAGGAGGTGTGGGTTGGTTCAACATATCGGGTACGTGGACGCCGTTCGCCTATTCGACGGTTGTCAACGACGTTGTCCAAGGCGTCTCAATCTCCCCAGGCACAGCAACTCAAGTTTCGAACCGCAATGGTTCGTTCTGCCACACCGCTGCGACAGCAGACGGAAGCATCGCCAACACCCGTCAATACTGTGACGATGATTATGCAGACAGCGACGGTGACGGTCTTGCAGATTGGCAAGAACTGCTCGGCACCTTTGGTTGGTTCTCCAACCCTACGCTTGTTGACAGCGATGGCGACGGTGCAAATGATTTCGATGAAGTCTTTGGCAACACGGATCCTAACGAGCCGTGTACAAATCTGCTTGATGATGACGAAGATGGGTTGAACAATTACTTCGAAACAAGCACGGGATGTGACCTTGTGTACATTGGCATTAACAACGGATCAACCGATGCATGGGTCACCGATGATGCTCAAGCAGACACCGATTCTGGTGGCGTGGCAGACCGGACCGAATACTTCGATGGCACCAACCCGGAAAACAATCCCGCCGACGACCTTCTTCCGTCCGACTTCGATGGCGACACCATTCCTGATGCAGTTGAAAACCAGACTGGGACAGATTGGACCAACCCAGATACCGACGGTGGAGGTATGATTGATGGATTGGAATGCACACAGGAATTCTGGGTCATTAACTGCCTTGGAAGTCCGTTTGACCCGTTCGATCCAAGCGACGATTTGGTCGCTTCTGAAGTCGTCTTCTGGGCCAACAACAGCACCGGTGTGGTCGATTTGGACGCCACTCAACGCTGGCGACAATACACCAACGACTTCTACACAGGTACCGCCTATGCTCACATCGCTGAGGTGCACCCTGCTGAAACTGTGATTTTGCCTTCTTCCAACTTCACCCACCTCGCAGACATGGCCTTCGCCAACGACACGGTCGAATGGATCATCACCTACAACAATCCGCCAGTCACAGGAGGGCTGGCGTTGCCCGCTTCATGGTCGAACATGTCGTTTTATGTCGACCCGGCCGGAGAACTCGACCGTTCCAATGACACGCACAATGTCAACATCATCGCTGGACCGATTCAAGAAATTTTCATTCAACAACCTGAGTTCTACTTTGATTGGGCTACGCTTGCTTCAACCACAGTTCCTGGCCAAGGCTTCGCCTATGAATTGGCTACTCCTCCACAAATGAGCAATTTGAGTAACCCGCTTTCCTCATTGCTCAACGTCACCAACGCTGTGATCACTGAAGCCGGAGCAACCAATGCCTATGACAGCGCATTGGCCTTGCAGACCTTCCTCACAGACGGAAACGCAACAACAGAATTCAAGCGTAATTACAACGGCTCAGGAATTCCATCCTCGGAAGACCTCAGCGTTGTTCTCATCGAAGCAGCTAAAGAAGGAACATGCAATGAATTCAACACCGCATTCGTCACCATGGCCCGCCTTGCTGGACTTCCCGCACGCTATGTCAGTGGATTTGCCGGCGGCACTTGGAACGGTGATGGCTACGCCGTCTTCCCAGAAGATCGAACCACTTGGGGTGAAGTTCGCTTGCAGCAGAACAGCGCTAACGGAAACACTGACCTCGGTTGGATTGCGTTTGACGCATGCCCACCTGCTGAAGAGATTGAGATCGTCAATCAGACCATCTCCTCGCTTGTGTGGGACCGAGACCTCACCTCATCCCTCAACGTGACAGGCCAACTGCGCTTTGTCGAAAATGGAACACCAATTCCTGACTTGCCAATGGTTGGCTACCTCGTACCGCTCGCTGAAGCTGGCGGTGTACCCGGGCCTGCAGCGATTCCAAGTTACGAGATGGGCGCCGTCATCACAGACGAAAACGGCACCTTCGAAATCATTGGTAATCCGCTTGAACCGGGTGCACCAGGTATCCATCGAATTGTCATCAAGCACCTCCAATCAGGGTATGTATCTGAAGATGGTATCATCTTTGATGGCTTCATCAACGTCACCGATGATTCCCTCATCAACCATACCGGGCCAAACGCCATCGACGCTCCTGTCGTAGGGGCTGGTGCGACCACAATCATCACAGGAACCCTCTCTTTGGAGAATGCACCAATGAATGTCATTGCCTCGATTGCCGGCCAAGACACTGTGCCCGAGGTCTGGTTGACCTACACCTCTTCGGTCGATGGACTCGTGAACATGACCACCAGCATCGGATTTGGCGGCGACTGGAGTTTCGAAGTTGAGCTTGATCCTTTGGAAACAAAAACCAATCTTTCAGCAACTCTTGGTTTCTCAGGCTGGCAAGACACGTCTGAGCCATCGATTACCCCAATTCAATTCCACTTGCTGCCTTCCACCAAGGCGATTGTGCTGGATGTGCGTGACGCACCAACCCTTACGGCGACGCTTGAAGGGCCGCTCTCCAACAACAGCATCATCCTCATCGACGACAACATTTGGGTCAATGGTTCAGCAGTGACCTCCGGCGCAAATCCTGTGTCGATGCTCGGGAACCTCTCGTTCTCGATGCGCTCAAATGGCAGCGGAACCGATTGGATTGAAATTTTCAACCAAACGGTGAACGGTACCTTCTCTGTACAGCACTTCCTCACAGCGGGTGTCGCTCAAATCAGCGCGGGTGAAATCGAACTACAAGTTCGCTTCTTCCCCGATTCAATCGAAGCAACAGACGACGCTAACATGTCTTCAGGCGCTCCGTATCTCTTGCGAGGTTGGCTGCAATTCAGCACACAATCGGTTTCTCAGTTGAGAGGTACTGAATCAGTGGTTCTGATTTCCATGACCGATCACCGAGGGGTTGACACTGATTTGCTTGCTTCAGGCAACTTCGACTTCACCTTCAACGGGACCTGGGTCAACACGACCGTCGATCCAGAAAGTGAAACCATCACCCTGAACTGGTTCCTCGATGCTGACATGTATGCAGGCGACTATCTTCTTGACATCAGCTTCAACGGTTCTGACTTGTATCAGGCATCGATTGGGCAAGGGTCTGTACGGGTTGCTGCTGAAGTGGATTGGAACATCACGTTAGCCCAAGATTGGACTCACATTGGCAATTCATCCTACATCTTCGGAGATATTTTCGATGCTGTTCACACCAACCGTAAGGTGCTTGGCGACAACATCACCATGCTTTCATTGTTCATGACAACCCTTGAGGGGGCTCCAATCGATTTGTCTCAAGGTCTTCTGAACAACACCACAAGCGAATACAACCTGAGCTTTACCGTGCCAACCACAAGCCCTTCGAACGCCTACGACTTTATTCTGGACATGGATTTCGACTCTCAGGCGCCCATTGGAGGGGCGTACTATCGCTATGTTGACACAACGGTCCCACCAGCACTTCCGGTTCCTCCTTCGACCCTTGTCGGGTTTGAATCTGAATTCGTCGTCTCAACCGATCGAAGAAATCTCATTGTGGAGATGAACGGTACAATTGATTTCAACGCAACCATCACCGATGTTGCGGACGATTCCAATGTGAGTGATGCATCAGTGGAGTTCATCTTCGACTATGGCAACACCAATGTCTCCATAGGCACGGCGATCAGCGATGCTGCTGGATTTGCAGGTGTGGGTTGGACCGCATCTGGAATTGCACCAGGCTATTACGATGTCCTGATGGTTGTCTACGACGATCTTACCGACCCGTTGGCAACCGGTAGCACAAGGCGAACAGGAAACTCCACACTCGTCAACCTCACAGTGCAGGTGCCGAGTGATTTCAGAATTGATAGTGTTCCAAGCACCGTCACCGCGGGATTAAACTTCAACGTCCTAGGGCAAGTGCTCGATGGCGACAACGCCTCTCGTCCGCTGATCGCTCCGGTTCAAATGAGCGCCTTCTGGCTCAGCAACCCTGAAGAATTGTTGGTTCCAAATTACCAGACCTCTCCGAATGGTACATTCAACATGAGCATCCCAACCGATACTTCTGGAAACGGAACCGTCCGTGGAAACAAGGTGCTTGTGCTCTCAGTTGTTGAAGGCTCTTCACCGTTCTACCTTACCGCAAGCACACAAAATGGCATCTTGGTCATGGGTGTCTCTCGGTTTGAAAACATACAACCACTCAATCCAATCCTCGTCAACCGTGGCGATGAGGTGAACATCAGCGCTCGACTTGTCGAATCATCCAACCTTTTCCTTCCGTTAGGGTCCTATGATGTGGACATTGAATTCCATGAAACTTGGTTGCCCGGAACACAAACCGATGGCGGAGGGTTCGCCAATTTCACCTACTTGATTCCGACAAGTCATCCACTTGGATTGATCAACGTGAACTTGGTGTTCAACGGTTCGTCAGACCTTCTGGCGACCAACGTCAATCTTTCATCGATCACCATCCGGTCTACCACCATCTTGGTCGTTGACCCAATCGCGGCAAATCCTGTTGCTGGTACTTCGTTCAACGTCAGCGGAACAGTGCTCAGTGACAACAACTCCGGCCTTGAACAGCGGGATGGTTCGCTGCTTCCTGCAAACATTCTGTTTGCCGTGAACGACCAGCCAGTTGGCTTCACAGTGAACGGTGGAACCGTTGGCATCGGGGGCGTTTGGAGCGCTACCATTACGCTTGGAGCAAGTTTCCCAGCAGGCAACAACACCATCGCAGCCACCTACATTCCGAACGTCAACTACTATGTTGGATCAACAGCGAACGAGACCTTTGACAGCAGAGGGTTCACAACGCTGCTGTTCGTCAAGCCCTCCCTTGATGGAATTGGCGCACCTTCGCTCAACGACCGCACAGAACGCGGGACGAATGTGTCCTTCCAAGTGCTCCTGAGGGACAACACGGATGCTCCAATCGGAAATCAAACCCTCTTGGTGAGCCTACCTGGACTCACGCCTTCGACCTTCACGACCTTCGCTAACGGTACCGCAGCGGGTACGATTGCCGTGCCATTCAACCTCTCAGTTGGTCCGTCTGACATCCATGTGGAATTTGGTGGAATACCTGGCACAACCGGTCTCATTGGCTCCAACGCCACAACTCAGTTTGTGGTTCTTGGTCAAACGGATTTGACCATCAGCGAAGCACCTTCAACGCTGACTGCTGGTGACTCATTCATCGTCAATGGTTCACTTGTCGATGACCTTGGTCTCCCGTTGATGACCAACGGTGTCCCTTCGATTGCTGTTGTTCACCTGCTCGTTGATGGGGTGCCCGTGTCCAGCATTGAAACCGATGCTCAAACAGGTGCGTTCACCATTGGATGGACCTTGCCAGAAGACACAAGCGCTGGTCCTCACTTGATTGAGGTTCGCTTCCTTGGCGGAAGGGATTGGGTCGAGCCAATTGGCGTCGGCGACCAAATCAATCCTGAATACTACATGCCAAGCATGGATCAAGTTGGGTTCAATGTAAGCGTTCCAACCAAAATCTTGCTCTTGACACCCGGTGGGAACGTCGATCGGGAAGACACCATGACCATCCAAGGTCGTCTGCTTGACTTGGTTGATACGCCGCTGCCGGGCCTCACCGTGGAAGTTTGGCTTGATGGCCAATGGATGACCAACGTCACAACCGATGAAAACGGCACATTCACTGCGGTCTATCCAGTTCCAGCTGACGCCGCTCTTGGACCTGTGACTTTGGAAACGAGGTTCATTGGGACGACCTTTTACCTCCCAAGTGAGTCCATGGGTACATGGACTGTCTACAGTCCAATTCAAGTTACTGTGAGCATGGAAAGCCCCGTTGCAGTGGCAGAGAACATCACGATCTCCGGTTCGGTGGTTGACAATCAACTGCTTGGAATTGAAGGCCATGTTGTGGACCTCACCGTTGAAGGCGTCCTGTTGGCAAGTGTCCTTACCGACCAAAACGGGGATTTCACCTTCGATTGGACCGTGACCGACCTCTTCTCCTTTGGAAACCACACGCTTGAAGCCCGAGCTGAGGCACAAGGATACTACCGCTCAAATGCAGGCAATACGACCTTCTTCTTGGCCCACCGATCTGACATCACGCTTGTCTTCGATGAAGGTCGGGATTCAACCCGTGGAGACACTTGGTCGCTTTCAGGTCGCTTGTTTGACATCGACACCGTCAACAACGACGGCCTACCATCCATGATGGTCAGCATCCGTCTTGATGATGTGGAGGTTGCAACAGCAACAACCCTTGGCGATGGAACATGGAATGCCATTGTTCCTGCAACCATGGAACTGGCCCGCGGTGAACATACGTTCACGGTAGCCTTTGCCGGTACCAGTGCTCACCTTGAAGCGTCCACAAGCGCAACAGCACTCGTTTGGTCCAACACCGTGATCACCATTGATGGGACTTCCTCGAACATCATTGTGCGAAGCGATGATGTCTTTGCCCCAATTATCCTCACTGGTTCAGTGGCCGAAATCGGTGGTCAAGGTGAAGTCTTCAACAACCTCACCTTGTACCTGGGTAATGGTTCAGATTGCGTTTCAAAGCGTGAAGGTGCTCGTTGTTTGGATGACATCCAAGTTGCCTGGAACAACGGAAACTTCTCGATGAGTGGGAAGGCACCAGCATGGCTCAATGCTGGAGGCCAATACCTTCACATCGATGCTCCACGAAACGATGCTTTGTACCTCAACGGGGCGACTCAAAGTCATCTGATCTATGTCAAGGTCAACGCTGACATCGACGTGTCAATCAATGACATCATTGAAGACGAACAAGAAGATGTTGCTGGCAATGTCATCATCACCGCTCAAGACACCGATCAAGGCATCTCTGGAATCCAAGTGACGATTTACCTGTACAATGAAAACGGGACACAACTTTCCACACCGATTCAACCATTGACTGATGAGAATGGCATTGCTGCGTTCGAGTTCAATTCTGACCCACCATACGGTGATGTGGACGAATGGGGCGAAGTGTACTTCGAAATCCTGGTTGATGACCCACGACTTTCGGATCAAAGCCGAGCCGACTTCGATGCGCTGGCTGCTGATTCACCATGGGCTCCTGACTACCAATACGCCGAGGTCACTGAACCTGTTCCAACATGGGTCTACATCCTTGCGCTCCTGATCGCTGCAGGTGCAGCAGCAGGAACCGTGCTCTATCGCAGAAAGAAGTCACAGGAGTTGCTTGAAGAAGCAGCGGAAATCTTTGCCTACACCGCCGAACTTTTGGCTGCTGGTGATTCCATCCGTGAAGCGATTTTCACTTGCTATCAGAGCCTCTGTGCTGCATTCCAAGAACATGGGTTCCTCCGCCGAGACTTCGAAACTGTTCGTGAATTCGAGATGGCCATTCGTCAAGCGATGCCACAAATCTCTGATGAGGCATTGGTCGCTCTGGACAACGTCTTCGAGCAAGCAAGGTACAGCAGGGAGGAACTTGGTTCTCAACACCAAGCCGCTGCCCAGCAAGCTTTGGAGCGAATGGGACAAGAGATCGCAACGCTGACCAAGGTTCCAGCACGTTGATTGAAACGAAATCCCGACGTGACTCAGGCAAGGGTCAACGTCTGGTGGACTGAGTCTCACCAGCGAAGGTGCAAGCGCCCGTTGATGTAGTGGGCACTGATGTCTTCGCTTGAATCAGGTAGGGGCATTTCTCGCTCAAGTGGTTCGTTTTCACCATCGGCGATGACTAAGCGAACCAATGTGCTCTCCCCTTCCTTCTTTGTGAACACCGCTACGTCTTCGGCGGTGACGCCAAGGAGCGGTATGGTCAATCCGTCCGGGTTGATTGTTCCATGAAGGGCCTCGACCATCCACTTCAGCTGTCGGTCCGGCTCGGTTTCTGCGAGGTGAGATTCTGGGAGCATACCAGCGGAGATGAGCACTTGGGTGTGCATTGATTGCACTTCGTTGAGGTGGCCTGCAGCATCATGGAATGAAGCATGCAATGCTTCCACTGAAGGATTGAAGCCTTCGATGTTGGCCACTTCATCTTGAAGAGGCAATACAGGGCCTGTTTCAGTGTCAACATCGAGGGGTTTCCATGACGCCATGCTGTTGGGGTTATGTGCGGCCTCCATGAACCTTCGTCCTCCAAGCGATGAATGTGTTCACCCTTCATCAATGGTGTGGACCCTCGAAAAGAAGCGCCTTGCAAAACTTGCCGTTGTCATTGGCGTGTTGGTGGCGTTCATCCTCAGGTCCCTTGGGTAACAGGTAGCGTAGGTGCGGTCGGTGTGCCGTTGATCGAGCAGGAGAATTAATGCACGGTCTCCAATGGAACGAATTGGCCTTCCCATCGCTTGCAGAATCGCATTGATCGCTGGTTGCGTCACTGTGTATCGCCATGCATTGTTGGCTCCAAACCGGTCGCTTGCGTAGTCCTTGAGCGCACTTGAAAGCACCGATGGCGGTGCGTTTGGTATGCCGATGCAGGCCACGGCATCCAAGATGCCGCCATTGTAATCGATGCCTTCCGAGAGGCGTGCGCCATAAACGCCACAGAGCAGGATTCGTTTTCCAGCGCTTCGTTCGCTGCGAAGGTCCTCCACGAGGCGGTCAATGTCGTTTTTACTCCATTCTCGGCTTTCGATGATCTTTCGAACACCTTGGAAGTGGGTGTTGGCAAGGATTTCCTCCATCATCTTGTAGGACGGGGCAAAAACAGCAATATGGCCAGGTGTGCCTTCGATCAGGGCCTGGATATGGCTGCGGATTTTATCCCACATCGCAGGAGACCGCTGTGTGTATTTGGTCGAGACGTCTCCAGCGACCAGCACAGGTCGACGTTCACCAGCGAAGGGTGAATCATAAGCCGTTTTCGTGGTCTTTTGAGTGGGTAGGGCCAGCATGTCAGCATACATTTGTGGCGGGTATAACGTACCAGACATCAAAATCGCTCCAGCGGTGTCCTTGAACACCGGTCCGGAAACCAATCCTGGATCCAAGAGGTGGGATGTGATTTTTCCTTCCTTGCCTTTCGCACTGAACACGAGGCAAAGAGCCGTTGTGGACCCAAAGCCGTTGACGCAATCAAGGATATGGCCCAATCTGTGTGAGTCAGGCTCCATAGGGTCTTCGCCTTCTCCGACATCCAAGTCGATATCGCATCTGTTCAATACGTCAGCGAGAAGTTGCATCCTGTGTTCCTTCTTGACGGTGTGTCGGGCTGTGGATTGAACCTGTTCTTCGGAAAGTGTCTGCTGACCCGAGATGCCTTCGTATTCATCGCATGCTTTGTGAAAGAGTTCATTGAAACGGTCAACCTCCACATTCAGTTCGTTCACATCCCCCGTGAGATCATTGTGAAGTTGACGGAATAAATCGGCCGTCTTTTGCCGTACAATTTTCATCACGCCAAGGGCCCAGGTGGCCAAATCCAATTCGAGACCGGTTGAATCTGCACCCGTCGTTTGGTAGATTGCAGTAAGGGCTCCAGTGTATTCCTCCAGTTCCATTGTGGCGTTGCGGGCAATGGTGGGTGTGATCACACGCTCCATCGTCATTCGAATTCGATCGGGAAGGTTGTGTGCCTCATCAACGATGATGATGATGTCTTCCATTGGTAAGCCCATCGCTTCGAGGCTGGAGCTGCGCACCCCCTCGTCAAAGAGGTGGTTGTAATCGCCAACAAACACATCTGCATGATTGGCCGCTTCCCTCGCTGCTTTCCAAGGGCAAGTTTGCGCAATTTGGCCGTCAACTCGGTGTATTTTGGCTAAATCGACGAGTTCGTCAACGTGCAGAGGGCTGTCAAGAATTCGTTTTGTCAGTCCGGGTGCTTTGGTTAACCATGGCTTGCAGGTTTTTTCCCTGCGGGCTCCGCTGCACAACATGGAGAACACATGTGAGGATTCCTTGGCAAAGGGCTGGACGCACATGCCGGATTGTCCGATCATGTCCACGAGGGTCACAGGGTCTTGTTCACGTCGTAAGGCGTTGATTCGACGAACGGTGTCAACCACGATGCGGTGCTGGGATTGTCTTGAGGTGAGAAAGAAAATAGTTTTCTTATTCGGTGTGGCCTCTGCAATCTCGAGCGCTGCTGCAAGTGCGGCGGCGGTTTTTCCAATTCCTGTTGGGGCTGCAGCAAGGTGGAAACCACCTGAGCGAAGCGCTTCTCGACATTCACGGATCATGTCTATTTGGCCAGGCCTTGGTTTTGCATGGGCTAGATAGGGGAATTCCTCACTCGAATCGAGTTCTCCCCCTGTTGACATACCCGCACATGACAGTCGACCCCTCTAAAGGATTGGGGGTGAGGCTACAGCCAGCGGCTGCACTGTTGAGCATCATTGTGCCCAGGAATGTGGGGGGCCTGGGCACGTGGGAACCACCAACTCAGCTAGCTGGGGTGGAATCGAAGTCCCCCCGCCCGTCTTTCGGGGGGAGGTGTGTTGGGTTGTTTTGTCCGTTGCGCGCAAGACGGGCACGCAGACACAAAGCGGCTAATCCGTACAAGTTGGACTTTTCTTGTACAGCATCGAAGGTGGCGCCACGAGTTTCATCCGTTTCGTTTTGCCAATTCATTCCATCCCCTCCAGCACTCTCACCCACTCACTCGTGGTATTCTTTGTGTCGCATCGTAGATTCTTTGGCGTCAGCCAGCAAATCTTCGAGTTGGTCGTTTCGTTGAGCAAGCGCTTTTGTGGCGCTTGCAATGTAAAGTGAAAGCCCTTCTTGGGCGGCGATCTCAGGCGTTGTGCCTTGAAGTTCGTACAGGATGCCAAGGGACTTCTTGTCGCCATGGCCTAATGGGATTCGAACCGAATCCATGCCTTGGACCAACGGTTGCCCGTTAAGGAATTGCTGAATCGCTTGACGAATGACGTCCGAACGGTTTCGAGCACCATCGAGGCCAACACGTGCGTCAAGCATCATCAGATCGTCCTCAGTGATTCTGAGGGAGACGAGGTTGCTTGGTGCGGTCATCGTGGGTGGCTCCTGTGCCCTGTCGTATGCCCAGGGGACTATAAAGTATTCGTTTTGATTACGATATGTCATACAAGCGATGACGAGGCATTGGTGCTGATCAAATCACGTGCAGTGCCTCGATAAGCAGGTGGAATGGCGAAAGGGGATCTTCGGAATCTTGAATTCGAGCGTATACGGCGCATTTGTCACAAAATGGTCCGTTATGTCTCTAAATACCGCCACCCGCTGGTCTTGACATGGCCCTTGAACCATCGCGTGGATTGTACTTGTACCTTCGAGTCCTTAACGAAGCAATGGGTGATGAAATCATCACCGATGACGAAGCTCAAATTCTCCATGTGATGGCCAGCGCCCTGGGCGTTCGTCCAAGTGATACCGCAGAATGTATCTCTGTCGCCAGGGGCGAAGAACACAATCCTTTCGATGATTTAGAGGAGGACTATTCAGGTCACAGGATGGGCGATGTGGCCACTTACCAAGCCGCACTCATTGCCGCTTTGGATGATGAAGTCATCACCGAGGACGAATGGTCCATGTTGAACTCATTGCGCACCATCATCGGCATTCAAGAAGATCAGCACACCATGATTGAGGAAGCGATTCGTTCGATGGCAGAAGTGGATGAAGATGGCACCCGTCGGATTGAACGGCTTAATCGTTTCAACACCGTTTGCCCATACTGATTTGTTCTCATTCATTTGACAAAAGGTGGTCTGCGAAGCGCACGCCGAGGTAAGGCTTAGAAAGGGTCTGCATTTCGCCAAGAGCAATACATCCATTGTATATGTGATATTATGAGCGCTACCAAAGAGATCTATGATGCAGTGGTCGCACGCGACCCAAACCAACCTGAATTTCACCAAGCGGTATGGGAAGTCTTGGAATCGCTTGATCCAGTGATTGAGCAACATCCAGAGTACTACAGCATCGTCGAGCGAATTGTAGAGCCAGACCGCTTGATTCACTTCCGAGTACCTTGGGTTGATGACGCTGGAAATGTGCAAGTCAACCGTGGCTTCCGAATCCAATTCAACGGCGCTATTGGTCCTTACAAGGGCGGTCTTCGATTCCACCCAAGCGTCAACGCTTCCATCCTCAAGTTCCTTGCGTTCGAGCAAATTTTCAAGAATTCACTCACAGGTCTTCCAATGGGTGGCGGAAAGGGTGGATCGGATTTCAACCCAAAGGGCAAGTCTGATGATGAAGTCATGCGCTTCTGCCAATCGTTCATGATGGAACTATGGCGACACATCGGCCATAACTGTGACGTCCCTGCTGGTGACATTGGTGTCGGCGGTCGTGAAATTGGTTACATGTTCGGCATGTACAAGAAACTCCGAAACGAATTCCAAGCAGGTGTCCTTACTGGTAAGGGCCTTTCTTATGGTGGTTCTTTGATCCGACCCGAAGCAACTGGCTACGGCCTTGTGTACTTCGCTCGTGAAATGCTTGCTGCTCAAGGCAAGTCCTTCGAGGGCGCTACTGTCTCCATCTCAGGCTCCGGGAACGTTGCACAATTCGCTTGCGAGAAGGTTCTCGATCTTGGCGGTAAGCCAGTGACCATGTCCGACTCAAGTGGATTCATTCACGACCCAGAGGGTATTGACCGAGCAAAACTTGCTTGGATCATGGACCTGAAAAACAACAGACGTGGCCGAATCTCTGAGTATGCTGCAGAATACAGCAGTGCGACCTTCACCCCATCCGCTCCAGAACCCTCCTCAAACGGACTGTGGGGCGTGAACGTCGATGTCGCTCTTCCATGCGCAACTCAAAACGAAGTCAACGGTGCTGAAGCACAAATGCTCGTTGACAACAAGGTCATGGCTGTTGCAGAAGGTGCGAACATGCCGTGCACACCAGAAGCAGTCGAAATTTTCCAGAAGAACGGCATCATGTTTGCTCCAGGAAAGGCAAGCAACGCCGGCGGTGTTGCAACCTCAGGTTTGGAAATGTCGCAAAACTCACTTCGCTATGGCTGGACCCGTGAAGAAGTGGATGCAAAACTGGACAACATCATGGTCAACATTCACAAGAACGCTGCAGAGACCGCTGAAAAGTATGGCCGACCTGGCGATTACGTGTTCGGTGCAAACGTTGCAGGTTTCCTCAAGATCGCTGAAGCCATGCAAGCACAAGGCGTTGTTTGATTTTCAAATCAAACCCTTCGCAAGGGATTGATTTCATCGCAGGAGCGAGCCTCTATATGATGAATCTTCGAGGTTCATCCATGACCAGACTCAAAGTTGGCGATGCTGCACCACAATTCAACCTCCCAAGCCTCGATGGCTCATCGCTCGATCTTGCCTCATTCAAAGGCAAGCGAGTGATTCTGACCTTTTTCAGATTTGATTCATGCCCATTCTGCAACCTTCGAATTCACCGACTGGTCAAGCGCTGGAACGAATTCCCTGAAGATACGGTCATGGTTGGCATCTTTGATGCTAAAATTAGTGCCCTTCAGAAGCGAATGAAAAAGCATGAAGTCCCATTCCATCTTGTAGCTGATGAAACCTACGAGACTTTTCTGAACAGTGGTGTTCAAAAATCCTTTTTCAGGGTGATGCTCGCTCCACTCAAGGCCCCCATTACGTTCCTTGAAACGCTGTTCCGTGGTTATGTCCCAATGACGCTTTCAATCGCCAAACTCTCAACCCTTCCGGTTGATGTTTTGATCGATGAAGAAGGCAAGGTTGTCGAGGCTCACTACTGCAAGGATACTGTCGATCACATGCCGATTGAGAAGATGATCTCATTTGCTCAAGGCAATTGATGATCTACATCGTTAGCGCCAGTTTTGAGGCACTAGAAACCTCTCTTTACACCGACTGTGATGGAAGTGTGCCTGACCGAAACGAGCCTGGGGCCATTTACACCATTCAAGGATTCACCAACTGTGCTGAAGGATCTGAAGTGGCTCTTATCACGGTTCACTCGGGTGGTCACAACCTCTATCCAAACGATGCATGCACCCCCGACTTTGTCTGGAACTGTTTTGGTAGCCAAGGCCTTTGGGATGTTAACCAACTCGAATGGGACTTTTTGAGCCGCTTTTCCAAAGTGTGATTGAATTAAAGGATCATAACTCATCACTTCATAATCGGATGGGTGGCTGCACAAACGACCCATTGCGAACCCTTACAACCTATTTTTAGAGTTGAATGGGTATTGTAACATATCCGAATTGATTGGTTGATGGTTCAAACAGGACGGCTTTTTCATGCCTCTCCACCCATAATCCCAATCAATTCCGCGGCTCCAAATGAACTGTCAGAGCTAAAAGCGTTGAACAGGATGAAGAGGATGACAGCACCAATCACAAGAGGGTAAAGAAGACGGCTGACGAGGGCATAACCCTGATTTGCAAGACGTGTGAGTAAGGTATCGTCTGGAGAAAGTGCTTCATCATCCATGCTGAGAAGCCGACATTCCGATATCTAAATCTAACCCACCGTACTAAATTCATTCAATGATTTCGAGAGGGGCCCCCTTACGAATGTATGCGTTGTATAGGGTAGCGTCTGACAAGACCCAC
>DAPR01000076.1 GCA_002502605.1 Euryarchaeota archaeon UBA258 | reverse complement strand
TCGCTGTTCAGGATAGCGTGGGATTCCTTGAGTTCCCTAAGGATCATCTTGAACCACAATTCAAAGGCCTGGTGAGTGATGATGAAATGCTGCTCATCGTTACAAGGGGCAGGTCCATAGCCTTCCGGTCCATCCTGTAATTCGAGCAATTCTTCCAAGCGAAGGTAGCCCCCGTAGGTCATTCGCTGCTCGGGTTTTCTTTCCGCCATGGAGTGACATCCCCAATGAGCCCTTGAACTCTTCACCCTTGTCGAGCCCATTCCCTTTGAGTTCAAGGCGTAGACTGGGATGCGGAGGCATGCCCTAACAGGGAAACACCAAGCAGATAACAAGCTGCGGTGAGAACCATTGAAATTAATAAGGCCGTCCAAAAATCGAAACCCCTAACGAGAAGGATTGGCAAGGATATGAAGAGCACGAATGATGGTAACACAAGCCACATGACTTCTTTGGAAAACACAGCAATTTGCTCTGCATCACCTGTATCATGGTACAACCAAATCAAAGTCATGATCGAAGCCAATGGGAGTGAAATAATTAACGCTCCAAACAAACTGTTTCGCTTAGCAACTTCGCTTGCTGCTACGATCACTCCTCCTGAAAGGAGAATCCTAAGCAAGATATTTTGCCACAGCATGGGAAGATGTCAACGCCGGGGGCTTGTCGTTCTTGCGTCAATTCCGGGAGTGGAAAATCACTCTTTTTTTATGAAAAAACAGCGGCTATGTACATAACCCTCATAGAGCAAATACGGAACCCCTCGACATGGTCGTAGACTCCGATACGCTGAAACATTGGCTCGCCGACTACGATTCTGACAACATCACAATTGGTGTTGTTGCTTCTCATTCGTCACTGCAAATCCTCCATGGAGCCCGTATGGAGGGCTTCAAGACACTCGGCATAGCGGTCGGTGAAAACCGACGTCGCTTCTACAAAGCATTCCCTGGTGCCGAGCCTGATGAATGGCTTATGCTCGAACATTACCGAGAAATGTTGGACCATGCAGAATGGTTCAGAGAGCGCAATGTGGTGATTATTCCACACGGGTCCCTTGTCGAGTACCTTGGCTCCTCAAACTTCAGATCCCTCCAAGTGCCAACATTTGGCAACCGAGGCATCCTCCACTGGGAAAGCAGTAGGGCAAGGCAAAGAGAATGGCTTGAAAGCGGAGGTTGCACAATGCCAAGAGTCCTTGAAGACCCTCACGACATCGATGGTCCGGTCATTGTCAAGTACGCTGGAGCAAAAGGTGGCCGTGGCTACTTCATTGCCCGAGACTACCGTGACTTCCGACGGAACGTCGACATTGAAGAAGAATTTACCATTCAGGAATACGTGCTTGGCTGCCGTTACTACCTCCACTTCTTCTTCGACCCGACGGCCACCGATGGCTATCAAGTTCAGGGACGAGGCAAGCACGCAGGGAAAAACCTTGGTCGCCTTGAATTGATGTCGATGGACCGCCGAGATGAATCCAACGTTGATGAGTTCTACAAACTTGGCTCGCTGCGAGATCTCAGAGAAATGGCTCTTGAACCATCCTTTGTTGTCACTGGCAATCAACCCGTTGTCATTCGTGAATCGCTGCTTCCTCGTGCATTCGAGATGGCGGAGGGAACCGTCGCTGCTTCGTTCGAACTGGAAGAAGACAGCCGAGGAATGCTTGGACCGTTCTGCTTAGAGACCATTGTGACCGACCAATTGGAATTCAAGGTGTTCGAAATCAGTGCACGCATCGTAGCCGGTTCAAACCCGTTTGTTGGTGGATCACCTTACTCGGACATCAATGAAACTCGAATGTCAACTGGACGTCGAATCGCTCGCTCAATCCGAAAGGCTGCGGACGCCAACCGCCTCCATGACATCCTCTCTTGAAGCAATTGAGCAACGAGCATTGATCTGATCAGTAACGGTAGCGCCTCTGCATTTTTTTCATTCTGTTCCAAGAATGAAGCCTCAAGTGGCTGACGAAGGTGTCGGATGCAAGCACTCAATCTTGGTCTGAAGAACCGTCAGAAAGTTTGTCGAGGTCTGGGGCACTTGGCAAGTCAAAGGTCGATTCTGCTCCTTCGCGTTCGAGCCGTTCATTCAATTCGGAGACGATGGCTTCGGATTGTTCAGTTTGTGGAATTTCAGGTGCCGCTTCTTGCGAAACTGAGACCTCTTCCCCGCGCTCTAATGCTGCGATTTGGTCCTCCAATTCCTTCTGCTTGCGGCGGCGCTCGGCCATGCTCGGCACATCAAAGGTTGCAACCAGCATGATTGGGTCCCCATGTGTGAGTGCAGCCTTGTATTCCATCACATCACCAACAGAGTTGACGATTAATTGGAACTTCGTTGGATCCCTCGAGCGTCGCTTTTTGTGCTTCTTGTAGTGATGGACATACACTTGGTATTGCCCTGCTGGAGCTGTGCCCTCAGGCCAGAACACATTTTCGACAGGTTTCTTTGTTTCCGGTCGAACGTTGGCGTCGACATCGAGTTCTCCACCGCACTTCGAAATCTTATTTCCACCGTGGATTCGCTCACCGGATGGGCAAACAATGTGCAGATCTAAGTCGTTGAAATTGTTCCACATCAAGGACACTTGCACGTCAGATGAACGGGCACCTTCACGCTCAAGTCGCTCCTGAAGTTCCTTCATTGCGGCTTGCGCTGCTTGTTTTGATTGAACTGCTTCTGCTTCCCTTGCGGATTCAATCTCTTGAAGGCGAGCCGCTTCTGCTGCGTCAAGTTCGGATTGGCGTTGGGCTTCCATTTCGGCGATTTGAGCCATGCGTGCTTCGGCCAAACGGGCTTCTTCACGCTCCCTGCGACGGCGTTCTGCTTCGTCTTCAGCTCGCTGGGCCTCTGCATCAGCTTCTGCTTGTGCTTGAGCGATTGCAGCAAGGCGCAACCGCTCAGCTTCACGGGCTTGTTCGGCCGCTTCTTGGGCAGACCTGTTTGCGGCTTGCTTTGCGACGTTGCGCTCTGCCTCAAGTTGTGCTAGACGCCCTTGGGCAAGTTCTCTTGCGCGGCGGCGTTCTTCGACAATGGCTAACTTCGCGTTGATTTGCTGTTTTGCATTCCCAAATCCTGGTTGATTGCTACCGTATCGCAAACCTTCCGGATTCATGCCTTGGCGCATAGCCAATTTCGCATCACCGCGAGCGACAATGTACCACAAACCGATACCAAAACCGCCACCGAGGACAGCAAGCATTCCCATCGATTGGGGGTCCATTAACCACCGCT
>DAPR01000032.1:13304-26758 GCA_002502605.1 Euryarchaeota archaeon UBA258 | reverse complement strand
CGCCGCCACCACTGGACCCGTGTTGGGTGTGGCGAGCGCCTGGGTGTTGGCCATGGACAATTGTCAAGCAATCCGGCATTAAGTCTTGAGCCGTTTGGTGGGAGATATTGAAAGAGGGACGGCGGTATTGGCTTGATATGGCCCCTGATGTTTTTGATGGCGAGCGCGTGCTTGCTTTCGATTTAGAGACGACAGGCGTCTCCACTCAGTACGACCGGATTGTACAATTGGCCTTGATTGGCGCAAATGCTGAAGGTGAAGCGATCCATTACGAAGAATTGGTCAATCCTCGACGGCCGATTCCGGCTGGAGCAAGCCGTGTGCACGGGATTTACGATCACGATGTGCGTTCTAAGGGTGGCTTTTCCACCGTTGCAGATGCCGTTGCAGAACTGATTGAAGGCGCCATCATCGTCGGCCACAACGTCCGGAAATTCGACATGGCTATGTTGGAGGGAGAGTACCTCCGGCTTGGAAAAAGGGCTCCAAAACCTAAGGCCATCATGGACACCTACGAACTTGTTCGAAGGTTGAAAATCGGGCGGCCACACGGCCTTGGGGCTCAATGCACACGCCATGGAATCGCTCTGAAAGACGCTCATACTGCCGCTGCTGATGCCGCAGCATCACTGCTGCTCTTCTGGCGCTTATCGGTCGACCACGCCCCTTCATTTCGCAAATCGATTGAAGAAATTGAACGGTGGGCCGTCCATGGGACCGTCGGCTCTGAATCAACGGATCTCGGGCGGGGGTTAGCGGACCTCGAACCCGTTGATTCGTTGGGGAAGATTCGAATCGATGATGGTCACATGGTGCTTGCCTTTGGCCGGCACAAAGGCCGCCACCTAAGTGAAATTCAATTTGAGGACCCTCGTTACATTCACTGGTTGCTTTCACCAAAAGGCATAGAGGATGATGAAGCGAGAGCACGCGTCAAAACTTATCTCGATGGATTGTAGTCTTCGAACAAACTTTCGATGATGACTGAGCGTTTCATCAGGTTCGGTGGTGTTCGATGCCGTCGGGCATTGGCGCCCAAGGCAACACATCACACCAATGACCAACGCGCCAGACTCGCTGGGCGGTCATGATGGAGCCAAGGAATAATGCTCCTTGGTGGCCTGCTGCGAGCGTCTCTTGCAGTGCTTCTTTTCCTCTGCCGGAGAAATTAGCAGCTTGCTGAATGCCCGTTGGAACTGCGCGCCCGTCGGAGTTAAGAGGTTCACAAAGTTCCAAAATCGCAGCACCTGATGAGGGATCAAATTCGTGAATCAGGACAACTGCATCTGAAAAATCACTCTTGTGCAAGGTGCCATTCTCATGCCTCCAATTCCACCAGTGGGGGCACCACGCTTTCCAATCACAAAACCCGCCACAGGAAGCGTCGCCAACGGTTGGCTCCATTGGCATTGGTGTTGGAACGGTTGCTTGCCAAGCAGCGTACGCATCTTCCAGAACATTTTCTCCAACAGCGGCCCACTTTGAGGAGTCATGGGTGTACCAACCTTCTGTTCGCACGGGTGGAGCGTCTGGATTGTTCGAGAGAAGGATGTCCCTGTACATCCGTAATTGACGGTTCACGTCAACCTTGAGTTCGCCATCGGGTATGCGGCCAGTTTTGAGATCAGCAACCAACCATCCGTTCGGTTTTCCATTTTCATCGAGGTCAGCCATCAACAAATCTAAGCGGCCCATTAATCGGCCATCGGCCGTTTTGAGTTCCCCTTCGACCGCAATTGCCGTGGATTGGACCCTTCGCCACAATGCAGCGGTCACCCGTTGGTGATCAAGGCCTTTCACGCCGACGTGATCGAGCAACATGATGATGCCCCCTCGTTGGTGTTGCACTGCATCCTTCCATTTTTCTTCCTTCCATTTTGGTCGCCGGGGCGTCGCCATGAAGGATGCTTTTTCTTCTTCCCAACGGCGTTTGAGAACCCGTTCGCCCTCTTCGATCAACCAGCCGCTTTCTGCGTCTGGTTTTGCGGTAATATCGAGCAACAACAGATCTTCAATCGAGGCGTGAACTGCAGTTCCTACAGAGGCAGCCATGCCGGCTTTTCTTGGGAGGCCTTGGCGGCTCAGCCAGTACATGCGGGGGCACGTTTCGTACCGATTCCAGGCCGAAGGTGACAGCATGTGTGGTCGTGCTTCTTCCGCCATATCCTGTGCTTATCCTCAACGAACATGAAGGCACCGGCGCCATCCATTGGAGGCAAAGTGTTGATACAGAAGGGGCGCTGTCTGGCGCTCATGGAAGGCCCAATGGTTCGGATTACGAAAGATGTCAACACGGAAAATGCCCTCGTCGTGGCATGTTTTCCAAGCATCGGCATGGTGTCGAGCGTTGTAGCACATTTCTTGATTGACCATTTGGAACTTGAGTTTGTTGGAGCAGTTGTCGACAACCGCCTTCCGGTCATCACCCTCGTCAACGAAGGTGAACCACTTCCAGTGATTCGAGCCTATGCGGGAAAACCACAATGCACCATTGAAGGATGCGATCAAGTCATTCTGCTGATGAGCGAACTTGTCATTCCTGAACCTCTCATCAATGACATCGTGTGGGCCATGTTTGAATGGTCCAAAGAAAACAACATTGTTGCCGGCGTGGTTATTGATGCGTTTGCAAAAGAAGGCATGAAAGGCAGCCTCAACGGCTCAGAGCCAACCGTCGAATACGAAGACACAGAAGGCGTCGATGTCGTGGGGATTGGTGCCAATCAGAAGGTCCGTGAGATGTTGAAAGAACTCGGCATTCCATTGCTCAATCAAGGCGTCATCAAGGGCATCAATGCAGCAATCCTGAGCGAAGCAAGGCGACGAGGGCTTGACCTGATGTCAATCATGGTCGAAGCGGACCCTCGATTCCCTGATGCACGTGCTGCTGCAACCTTAATCGAGCACCTCAATGCATACCTGCCTGCCATCGATTTGCCTCATGCGCCATTGATTGAAGAGGCTGAATTCCTCGAAGCCCAGATCAAGTCGATGATGGACGGAGCCACTCTTCCCGAATCAACTCAAGACAACTCGATGTACGGTTAAGATGTGGAGCGGAAACCAACAGCCGCACACGCACAACCAATGAGCAGCAAAGCAATGCTCAGAAATGTGGGCATCAGCAGCACCTCGTTGTAGGGTAAGTGAAGCCAATCCAGCAGGGATTCGCCCCGAGAGAATTTTCCACCTAATGATGCCGTGAGCAACATGCATGCGGTTGCACCCGCACCAGCGAATCCTTGGATGAGCCGTGTTCGTGTTGAATCCCATACACCGCCGCCATTGCGCCAGCGAGCCACGAGAACGCCCAAGGCCAACCCGCCTCCGCTGAGCGACAAGAGCATTTTGTTGGCCAGAAGTGCGCTGTTCAGTGCTTCTCCTGGGGCCGATGAAAGGCCGCTTAGAATAGCAAATGGAGTTGCGACAAGGCCGAACATCAGCGCAGTGTGGGCCACTGCATCGCCAGCCCCTTGGCGGTCACTAAACGTCGAAGGAAGCATTGGAGCTATCATGCAGAACAGAAAGGCAAGACCCGCAAGCGCAAAGCCTCCGACCACCAGTTCCGTGCTCACGACATGGAATGTGTTGGAAGAGATCATTGTTGGTCGCCCCCGTAGGTTCCGGCTAAGTATTCGTGGCCATACCATGCCCATTGCTCATCCGTCCAACCTGGAGGCAAACCACCTTCCGGTAGCGGAGCTGGAGCCTCTTCTTGATCCGTGGATTGAGTTGATTCGATGTGTGTGGTGTTGTCGTACACCTTGGTGGTGTCCTCCTCACGGCGTTGGGGTTTCTGGAGCGCGATAACGGCGCCAAACAGCAACAATGCCATGGCAAGGCCTTGGAGGTAAATTGGCCCGCTGTCTGCTTGTTCTGGGGCAGTTTGAGCAACCATCGTGAACCAAGGCGTTGTTTGTTCAGGCCCTTCACCAATCAGGGTGGCGCGCCATTGAACGCTGGAAGGTTTCAGAGAGGCTGGGAGCGTGAATGCCCACTCATTCTCTCCAGTTGTGTTCACTGTGGCCCCCATCAATGCCCCGTCTTCAGCCCGCCACTCAACGTTGACAGTTTGGGTGTGTTCAGTTTGGATTGAAACCTGAATTGCTACACCGACCTCTCGGGTGCTGACCGGATCAAAAGCTGCTGACAAGCGAGGGGCGTTTTCTGGCAATGGGGAGACTTCGACTTCGTAGCCCTCTGAAATGCCAAAGAACGGCTGACCTTGTGAAGGGCCTGCCGAATCGCCATGATGGATGGATGCAAACATGGTCTTTGAGCCAAGATCTTCCGTCCTCAAGACCCATGTGTGTTCGATGGAGTCGCTTCCTGCAATCGAGGTCAGTTCGACATAATTGCCGGTGCCACCATGCCCGTCTGAAAGAATCTCCCAACCGTCACTCAACGGTGTATCTCCATTGGCGTTGGTGCTTGAAAGAAGAAAGACACCAAGCAGTTCGTGGTCGTGAACCTCGCCTAACCCAGAGACGACAACGGTGACCTCGGTTGGTTGACCAACCCAAACTTGGCTTGCGTATTGAATCGACAATGAGAGAGAACTTGACCCGTTTTGACTCGCATCGCCATGGCAAGCGCCGCCACATTGCATGTCACGAAGGCCGTCGCCATTTCCACCCGGTTCAGCTGCTCCAATGGTGGTTGAAGCAATGAGCAAGACCAATGCTAGCATGACCTTAATGCGTCGATGTGCCAGTCTAATCCCTCCGATCCATGAGCAGATAGCCGAGTGCTGCAACCCCAATCAGCAACAGCAAGAATCCGATCAATGAAGCGCTCAATGGGGTGGATGAATCAACTTGTTCAAGAACGGGTTCAACTTGAATTGAGACCGTGTCAGTCGAACCATCCTGCATCGCAACGCCATCCAATACCGGGCGGATGGTGTAGGTGGTTTCTCCAGCAACCAATGGTTCATCTGAATACATCATCGAATCAACTGTAGCGATCACAGCCCCATTCCGTTCGATGTTAAAGGTCGCATTTGGCCCTTCATAAGCCCATGTTAACTCGATGTCTTGCCCCAAAGGAGAGGCTTCTAGGTTGGAGATTGTTGGCCCTTGGACCGGCACAACGAGGGTGGTCGCAGCAGCGGTTGCGCCCATGTCGTCAGTAACGAGGAGGTTGACAGAAGCCGCTGCGGTCGGCATGAAGGTGTAGGACGGGCCGGTTCCTGTTCCTGAGACCCCGTTCGTGTCTGACCATGTCCATTGGTAGGACACAACTCGCCCGTCAAGGTCATTTGATCCGCTCGCATCAAGGGTCGTCTTTTCTCCAATCCAAGATGGGGCGCTGTCCTGAAGAAGTTCCGCAATTGGTGCAAGGTTAACAATTGCAATGGAGTGGAATGTGGGGCTGCTCGAGAGGGTGCCGTCATTTGCCACCACCTCGATCGACCATTCTTGACCTGGGCCCAGCAGAACACTTGGCACGTTCGTTTGATTTTCAAGGGACGATTCGAGGAACCCGTTTCGATACCATTTGGTGGTGGTGGTCACGGCGTCGTCGTCGACATCAAACGTAGCAATCGTTGCATTCAGAGCGTTGATGGCCGAAGGATTTTCACTGAATTCGATGGTGAGGCTAGGTGCTGAGTTGATGATGGTCACGTCCTGACTCAGCGTGTTCTCACTCAACGAAGAACCATCTCCTGCCCGCACCTGAACCGTCCAAACTTGCCCTTTTTCAGTGGATTCTGCGGAGAGTGTAGTGCTTCCATCCAAGGAAGAAATGCGCACGCCGTCTTTGAACCAGATCACTTCTGAATTGGACATCATATCGCCATCAACGTCGAAATGTTCGAAGGTAATTTCAGTCGTTTCAAGCGTTGTTAGGGACGTTGAACTGACTTCAAGTGTTGTTGTGATCGGCGCAGTGTTACCAATGATGACCTGATTCGAGGAAGCCCATGTGGACCATGCTGCACCGTCGTTCACGCGAACTTTAGCGTTCCAAATTTGTCCTTTTTCTGTTGAGGAGGAGGGGATTCCGGACCCTTTGAACACGTCATCGAGTTGCCCATTGCGGTACCATTCAACCTCATGACGAGTTTCGACGTCATTCTCAGCATCTGCATAGGTGTAACTGAGGGACAAATCATCACCTGTTAGGGGATTTTCTGGAGCGATCACGACGGAAGGCACCGATGGTGCTGTGTTTTCTATTGTACCTCCGATTTGCACAGTTTGAGATGTCTGCCAAGATGAATTTGCCTCACCATCGTTGACTCGCGTGTCCATCGACCAATTTTCTCCACTTCGTGTGGCGTAAGAAGGGACGCTCTGACTGTTGTCCAATTCTGAAATCACGACGCCTTCGAGCATCCACCGGGTCTCGTAGGAGAGTGTGTCTTGGTCAGCATCGCTTCCGCTAGCAGTGAACGTCAATTCGTCATCGGTTTCTGGGGTGGCCGGGAGAATGGATGGGGCGTCCACTGTTGGAATTGAATTAGCGATTGTGAGGATGTTGCTCGTGACGTTTGTTCCTGCATCGTCTCCGTCTGAAGGTGTGATCACAGCGTACCACTCCTGGTGTTTGCTGGTTAATGATGGACTTGCAGTTGTGCCGGTAAGTGAAAGTTGCACGCCATCTCTAAACCATTCAATGGTGGTCCCAGATTCGGGGTCATTTTCTGCATCGCTGTACGTGTATGAAAGAGTCAATGTGGAAGTCGTCACGGCTCCGGTTGGCCCAAGCAGCACATTGGTTGCTGTCGGAGGGGTGTTCGGTGCAGCGCCGGCTTCAGGCAGCGTATAGACTGCAGTTGCCCAACGGTCACCGCCATTCTGTCCGTTTCCGTTTGCAGTTAGACCGGCGACATTGATGGTCGCTTGGCCGGAGCCTGATACCGGGGCGGTCCAATCCACGCTCCAAGAGCGTTGATTGCTGCCCGTGATTGAATGTGTGGCGCTTGTTCCGGCGCTATCGACGTTGACTGCGAATCCGACGCCGCTTGAAAGCGATCCTTTGTTGATGTCAAGACTAAAACCGCCATTTGAACCAGTAACGCCTCCCGTCACAGAAATCGTTAGCGTGTATGTTGTTGAAGGAGTGTAACTGCTTGACAACCCGCTGATGCTAACGGTTGCAGCGGTTGTGCCGCTGGTCGAATGGCATGAACAGCCAGCGCTCTGGTTGTACTTTCCGGTAGAGTTTCCTTCCGTTAATGGCACAACGGAAAGCAGGAGCAAACTAACCAATAAGATGGGGAGGCGGGCCGATGGCATGAGTTTTGGTTCATCACAGTGTATGAGAGTGTTGTGGTATGGTGATTGGACATGAAGCGGTTTGAATGAGGTTTATTCAAAATCCGAAAGCGATGCTTGCTGCGTGATTTTTGCGTTTGCTTCTTCCTTCACGTCAGTCAGAGGTTCTGCATTTGTTGTGCACGCCTGAATCAATTCCTCCTCGCTCCAAATGGTGACCCCCAACTGTTGAGCTTTGGCCAGTTTTGAGCCGGCTTTTTCACCGGCAACGAGGACATTGAGTTGGGCTGAGACACTCCCCACAACCTTCCCACCTGCCGCTTTGATTGAAAGTTGCACCTCTTTTCTCGGTCGCTCAAGCGACCCAGTTAAGCAAAGGGTCATTCCAGTCAGTGGTCCTTGGTCGGTCGCTTTGGGTTCATCAAGGATTTGAATGAGGTGAGCAAGATCGTCCAGCATGGCCTTGCGCTGAGAAAGACCGTCTCGGACCTGAAGGGCAACTTTACTCCCAATGCCATCCACTTCACAGAGTGAGCGAAGGGCTTGGTTTTCCTTGTATGGCTTTCCCTTTTCATCGACTTCGGGCCCGAACGCTTCCATGCCAGGCCTCGCTGATGCATCATCAACCCACTGCATAACATTGGCCAGTGAAGTGAAACGTTGCGCCACGGCAGTGGCCAATTCAGGTCCGATTCCTGGCAAACCCAACGCGTGTAAAAAGTGGCTCAGTTTGAGCGTCTTTGTCTTGGCGAGTTCATTGAGTACGTTTAGGGCAGACTTTGTTCCCATCCGTTCAATGCTCTCTAATTCCGCCTGTTGGAGCCTGTACAGGTCAGCAATGTTTCGAATGTGGCCGAGGCTGAGCAACTGATCGACGAGTTTCTCCCCAATGCCATCCATTTCCAAACTTCTGCACCAGTACAAAATTGCGCGGCTTGTTCGAGCGTCGCACATCATATCCGTACATCGCAAAAACGCCCCTTCGATCTCTAAGGCGCCATCACAAGCTGGGCAAGCGGTAGGGATTGTGATGGGTTGGGCTTCTGGCAGGCCTCCTTCAAACGATGTGCCATCGGCGTAAATTCTACCCGCAAGGTCTTCGAGTGTTGCCCGCCCAAGACCTGATTCGATCTTGGGAATGACATCGCCTCTGCGCACAATCAACACGCGGTCTCCAAGGTTGAGGTCGAGCCGTTCTACCTCACCGACGTTGTGCAACGTTGTGTGCTCCACGGTGACGCCACCGACCATCTGTGGAGCTATTTTCGCCACCGGTGTCACTGCGCCTGTTCGTCCAGTTTGCCAACTCACTTCAAGCAGAACCGAGGTCGCCTCCTCCGGAGGGAATTTCCACGCCAGCGCCCATCGCGGGTGGTGTGCGGTTGAACCTAGGCGTTCTCGTTGCACCAAGTCATCGAGTTTGAACACAATTCCATCGATCTCAAATTCGTACGAAGAACGCTTTGAACTCCATTCTTTGGTGTAGTCAATCATGTCTTGTTGGATGTTCTCGCCTTCAAACACTTTCCACGGTGCGGGTTCAATGCCAATTGAATCTTTCAAGAGTTCAAGCAAATCACTGTCATGCTGCACTTCTGGGGGGTTGTTGACGAACTTGACATCGTAGGCGCAGAACACTAGGTCTGATGCTTCGGCCTTTCCATCTCCGTGCTTTTGTCGAAGGGCTCCTGAGCAAAGGTTTCGAGGGTTCGGGGAAATCGTTCTGTACTTCTTTTCGAAGATTTCGATTGGCATCACCACTTCTCCACGCACATGGCAATCGACTGGAAGGTTGAGTCGTGTGGGGATGTTGGCCACCATCTTAGCGTTCAGCGTGACGTCTTCACCCCGTTCGCCACTCCCACGGGTAGCAGCCCTGTGCAAGTTGCCGGCGACGTATTCGAGGGAAAGTGCGGAGCCATCGAGCTTGGGTTGAGCGAGATAGCGCTTACCACCCGAAGTTGATTGAGTGATGAAATGGACAATGTCTTCGTCCGTTGTCCCTTTGTCCAAGGAGCGCATTGGGAATCTATGCTCAATTTTCACCGTGCCAGGTAACGGCTCTGGCCCCACTTCGTGAAGCACTGCATTGTCTGAATCAAGTTCCTTCAACTCATCCCAAAGCGCATCAAAGTCTGCATCTGTGATTTCAGGAGAAGACTGATTGTAGTACAATTCTCGGTGATACCGAATCGTCTCGGCCAAGTGGAGGATACGCTCAGCGTCGGCCATAGTAGTTCACCCAAGTCACAGGATATCAACATCACGAAAATTGCAGCCCAAGCAACTCGACATCTGCCAGTGGACAACGGGTCATGAGGGCGTGCGTGAGGATCCGAAGATGCACTTCAGCGACCACATGAACGGTTGATTGGAACATGTGGCCTGCGTGGACGTTGTTGTCGTCATCAGACCAACAGCAATGGATGTGAGTGAAGGCTTTTCCATCCTGTGTTCTTGCTATGTTTCCAGAAAGGCTGACCAATTCTGAGGGTGAATCAAGCGGCCTGCGTTGATAGATACCGTCCTCATCCATGTAGCCGTAGAGGGTGTCTCGAGTTCGCCCGATGCCGCTGGTTATGGCCGCTGCATCAAAACCAACCTTGTCGGCCAATGACTGCAAAGCAGCGTGAATTTCTTCACCCGGATCGAGCCGCACAAACAAGTCTTCTCCACTGCGCGCCCATTCCATGCTTTCGGGACATGAAATCCGACTATTGAGGGTAGCGCTCATTCCTCTTCCTTTGGCAAGGTTGCATTCGCCCATTTCTCTTGATGGTCAAGAGCGAGGGTGATGCGCTCTCTTGCGACCGTCAAATCATGTTGGGCGCCGCCTAACGGCAACGGTCCAAACACGCCCCAGCCTTTTCTCAACAGCATAATTCGGCGAGCTGGTTGACGGCGAGCGAGGCGGAGACGTTGCCATTCGTAGCGTTGTCCGTCAGCAAACGCGTGGGTTCTGGTGACGGCGTATCGTTTAGGCACCAGCAAAGAAATCAGATGTAAGGCCAAGAAAAAGTCCCAAGCAAGAGCGTAACCAACGTGGGTGTTTGAAACACCGACAAGCCCCCAAGGCAAGGCCATCATTGCAGCCATGGAACCAAGATTTCCCCATTGACGTATGACCTCTTGCGCTCCTTCGCTCTCCCATGCAAAGCCACCATTGGAGAGTTCACCCAAGGTTGGCACATCGACGCGCTGCCTTGTCAACCAGAAGGCATCCCAGACGACAATCACAAACAAAACGCCGACAGCCAAGGCGGCAAATGTGTTTGGATCAGGTAGGGCGGGTTCCATACGTTCACCTCAGAGGTGGCGCAGGTTGACTTCGCCTAAATCGCCGCCGCCACCCTTGCGCATGCGCAAGACAAAGAGAACCAATGCCGCACCTATGAGCGCAATCAAGAGCAAGGTCCCGGTGGAAAAGTCATCGTTATCCTCGACGGTTTCGCCTTCAAGGACATCTGGGATTCCATCGTTATCGTCGTCTTGGTCTGCAAAGAGCCAGGTGGTCATTCCTTCGGGGCAATTGACAGTGTCCGGCTGGCCATCCCCGTCGGTGTCTGCATGAGCGCAAGCGTCCATTGGGTAATCATCACGGGCGTCTGGATAGCCATCGTTATCATCATCAGTATCCTCTTGATCTGGGCCACAAGGGTAGCCAATTTCTGCATTGAACCAAACCTGTGTGCTCTGGGTAAAGGTGCAAGCATTGGTCCAATCACCGTCCGTGTCAAGTTGTGTGATTTCAAAGTCCACCGTGTCGCTTGATGAGGCGCCAAGAGCGTCGGTCACCTTTGCTTCAAGAACATAGAACCCATAAGGAAGGTCGGTGATGTTGAATTGTGGTTCATTGGGCCCTTGCATCACAACATCGCCTGTAGCATCGGTGATGATCCATTGAAGGCTCAATGCCTCCATCGCATCAAGATCGTCATTGTAGGTTGCTTCAGCATTGAGTGGCGTTGTTTCCATTGTCCTTTGACCGGAATATGGTCTCAAAATTTCTACGATTGGCGCTCCATTGAGCTCCATCATGACGACGATTGTAGCATCCATGTCTTCGGTGGCGTTGACCGTCATGGTTTTGACCGGCAAGCCAGAACTGGTCGCTGTGATGACGATGGCAGACAGTGAAGTGGTGGTGGTACCGTCGAAGATGGTCATTGGGATTTCAACCAAAATGGAGGCTCCACTCTCTATGATTGGAGCCATCGAGGTATGCCCTTCAGTTTGGAATTCAAAGTTCGCATCAATCGAAGCGCCGTTGACTTGTGCGTCGATGTTGAAGGTCTTCCAAATGTTCACTACTGCCCCCTCAAAGACAGAAACTTGGGCGGTGGTAACGTCAATCAAATCGACCGCAATGGGCCCTGAGGCGGCGACTTCGCCAATCAAGACACCGCCTTCGATTCGAGCAGGATAGAGTTCGGCGGAGAGAACAGATGAGGCAAGGAGGTCCGGTGAACGGACAATGAGTGGTGCGATGGTTCCATCTCCTTCATCTGCATGCAAGTCGATTGCGACTGCGTAATTCGCTGCGCTAATGCCATCGACAATCAACGAATCAAGAGCGTGCCCGTGGTGGCTGGCAAATGCGGTCCCCGCCCCCTCGCCGTTCAAGATGAGGCCGGTCATACGGCCAGCAGTGTTGTCGAAGTCAATGGCTGGTGCTCCGGTAATTTGAATGGTTTCTAGGTTGATGTTTTTGTTGTTCAAGCCTGCTAAACCACCCGATGCCCCAACGCTTCCGTTGAGCTTAGAGAGTGAGAATTCACCATCGATTGACTCCAGCCATCCGATCATCCCACTGCCGTCGAAGGCACTTGCATCAATGTTGGTCATCGAGCCCTGCACTGCCGTCAGTTCGAAACCGTGTGTGAAGCCATTTTCAAGATTCAATCCGTCCACGGCAACATTGGATTGACGAGCCCATAGCCCGACCCCGTTGCATGTTGAAAGCGTCACGTCGTTGAGGATCAAATGACCTTCTGTTGCGAAGGTTTTGATGCATCCATCGCCCGCATCATAGAGGTGGCTATCAGACAATTCAATTGTGGCATTGCTGCCGTCATGGACGATAACCAAAGCATCAGCGCCAGATGATCTTGCAAATTCGGATCGAACTGCCGTTAACCTTCCAAGGTCCGAAACGGTCAATGCTGGAGAAGCCTCGACAATCGAAGTCGAGGACAAGTCAATGGTCGAGGAAGTGAGGGAACCAAGATGCATTCCGCCCCACCGTGCGCCCGAACCTGTGGATGAGAGGGTCGCGTCACCAACATTCATCGTGCCGTCGACGGTGATGGTTCGTCCTTCAGAAATACGAACGGAAACCCCATCATCGATGCTCAAGGTGCCAGACTGGCCGACCACCAAATCATCATCGAGGAAATAGGGGCTCCACTGGGATTCCAAAACCAACCATTGGTCGAGCGTTCCGCCAAGAATCCTTGAAGCCATGAATGTATGATCGAAAGAAGTGCTTGAGTCCCAGGTGACAAAATCTGTAAATGAACCAATTTGTAGGTTGATGTTTTTGATACCACCAATCGTTTCGCTGTCGTCGGTCACTTGGCGTGCAACCGCAGTTGTGCTCAAACGACCATCGGCGTCGGTTTCACCCACTGCCCCGTCGATGGCAATAATGGCACCCTCCACTGGCTCGCCTTGATCAAGGACCCTGATGTTCAATTCTGAAAGGACGTTGAGTTCCGCCCCCGTAAGGGCGGTGACGGCCCCCGACACCGTGCCTGCGGTCAAATCCAAGGTGCACCCTGGTTGAAGCGCAAGGTTCCCTGTGATGTCGACGCCAGTTGACACTCGAAGAGTTTGACAAGCCCACGATACATTTCCAATGACGTTTAACCCATCACCGGAAGTTGAAGACGACAAGGTACTGTCGAAGCCCATCGAAAAGGTCTGGGCGCTAATGGTGGCGGCGTCACCAAGCAATTGGGCAGTGCCCTGTACTTCGACAAGTCCGTTTGATGGGAGGAGAACTGTGGTGCCTGCCAGCTGCAGTCCACTTCCAGTTTCAAGAGTCAGGTCGCCTGTAAGCACATGCGGTGAGCCATCGGGCCTTGGACCGAGGTAGACGGTTTGGCCGCTTGTGATGGTCCAATCACCTTGTGGAATCACTGGCACTTGCACTGACTGGCCCATGGTCGAGCCATACAGTGTTACCCGAACACCTGCACCTCCTAGGCTGACATCAACCGTACTTCCCTG
>DAPR01000032.1:0-13235 GCA_002502605.1 Euryarchaeota archaeon UBA258 | reverse complement strand
GTCTGTGAACGTCACTGGAGTTTCTTCAAGGAAGTCCGAAGAAGAGGTGGAGATGGTGGCGCTGGTTGAACCACCGTACAACAAGAACCCGTCTCCAAGAGCGTCAGAAGAGGAGGTCTGAGTGTTTTGAGGTTGGAAATCGCGGACGGTTGCCGTGCAATAGGTGTCGAGGTTGAGTGGGGTTGCGTGCAATTCTGCACCCCATGATGCGACTTGAAGGTGTGAAGTGCCTTCCATGTGGACGCCTGTTGGAAACACACGGGTTGAGAGATCGTTCAGGGTAACATCGGTGTCTTGAAGCGCCATACCGACTGACTTCCCATCAAGCAGAGACAATGAGGTACCAGTGATTGCGGAATCCGTAGCATCGATTCCAATGGCGTGGTGTGTGACTGACCCATCCTCAATGTGGATGGTGCTGTACCATGCTTTGATGCCGATTGAGGTTGTGTCTTGGGCTGAATAGGGCTTCATGACTTGCAAATCATTCCATTCATGGGCCCCATCGAGCACGTCGATAGCAAGAGCGGCGGAGGTGGAGGTTGTGACCGTTCCATCTGTAAAATCGCTGTTTGGACCGCGCAAACTTACACTCTTATCGGCACCAGTCAAAACAAATTCGGATAATGTGACCAATCCAGTCCCTGTTGCATCGAGGTTGCGCTCGGTCGAGGAAACCGTTGTGTTGGCAAAGGAATGGCTACCGGTGCCACTGAGAGAGATGCCCCAGACCGCATTGGTCAAACTCAAATTACCCCAGGAGCAATTTCCGTTGCATCGCTGGTCAAGAACAGCTCGAGATTCATTGAGATTGCTCTCAAAGGTGATTTCATCGGCTGAAATCATGGTCGCTCCGTTCGCGAGCATCAAGCGGTCGCCAGTGACGGTCATTGTGTCGAGATGAAGCCCATCACTATCTCCTGCAGCAACAAGCAAACCAACGTCTGTTCCTGTCACACTGGTGACCTCCACAGTTGCCCCTGACTGACTCGCAATTCCAACCGTGACATCAACCAAACCGATCCGTAGGGCATCGAGGTGTCCAGCAGTTGCCTTGAGGGCTGAGCCCGTTTGGAAAAACGAAGCATCAGTGACCGCGGTCGTACCTGAGGAAATGACACCACCGGCAGCGCTGGTGACACTTGCGACCTCAAGGTCGAAAACGCCTGAGGTCCGGACCACATCGTAATCGATATCCGTCGCGGTGAGGTGAGCGATGGTGGAAGTACCTGGATTTTGGATGCCGATGTAAGCATCGTTAACCGTCAAGTTTGTGGCATGGAGTTGACCTTCGTTTCGTACTGCTGTTTTCGCATTGTCAAGCGTCACATTGTCCAACACCGCATGGCCAGTGCTTGAAATGTGGATTCCAACCCACAAGCCTGCACCATGGGAGCCTTGAGTAAGTGGTGTTTCTGAGGAAAAGAAGTGGGCGTCGTCGGCAACGAGGGATCCGTGAACACGAATCCAATGGTCATCGCCACCATCCACTGTCGTGCCCGGTGAGAGGGTCAATGTGGTCCCGTTTGCCACAGTGACGTTACCAGTCAGAACGACATCGCCGGTCCATGTCGTATCCATGTTAACGGTCGTGTCTGCTGCGTTCACTGGAGAGACCAATGATAAACATGAAGCAAACAGAAGAAGAGTAACCAATGTTGCTGCCTGAAGGGTTCGCATGGTCAATTCTTTGCGTGTCTTCCATATCAACCCAAAGGGTCCCCGTCAAACGAGTTGAGGGCTTACAAGAAGTTGCATCGTGGAGAAGATCAGGTGGGCCCGCCCAGATTTGAACTGGGGTCTGACGGCCCCCAGCCGCCAAGTATAGGCCAAGCTAACCCACGGGCCCCCGTGTTCTGATCTTCTTTCGAGACTCACTGAGTCGAAGTGCTGAATGGTGCAGCCTCGTAAATGAGGTCGATGTGACCCACATACATTCGGCGGCAGCAGTAGCGCTTCAAGCCAATCTTATCGAGAGCTTCTGCGTCCTCAAGACCTGCGGCCTTGAGTTCGTTGAATTCTTCCCATTTGTGGGCAATGACGCCACCGCAACTAAAACATCGTACTGGAATAATCATGCAATCACCTCATCGATACGACTTCTGCTTCTTACGGCGAGCACCGCGACCAAGTTGGTGCTTTGCTTCCTTACGGCGTGGATCGTTGACCAAAAGGCTACGATCAAACCGTAGGAACTCGTCTCGAAGTTCTTCATCAATGCCTTCCGCTCCGCCGTTGTAGTGGACAAGTCCACGTGCAATAGCAGTTCGAATGGCGTCTGTTTGTCCCATGATACCGCCACCAAGGGTGGTGATGCTGATATCGACCTTGCTGAGTCGGTTCATTGCATCTGCAATAATCAATGGCTCCATTGCCTTGCGACGTGCAAGAGATGGTTGTAGGATTTCGATTGGTTCGCTGTTCACACGAACTCGACCCTTACCTGCCTTCACCGATGCTCGGGCGACTGCAGTCTTTCGCTTTCCAGAGGATTGGACTGACTTTTGCTTTTTACGAGCCATCATTGCTCACCTCCGTCCCAACGGTGGGTTGGTGCACCGAGATCGGCGCTGATGTCACCTAAGCGAATGAATCGCTCAGGCATTGCCTTGCGGATCTTGGTCAGGTCGCCATGTTGGTGACCTTCTGGTAGATCGTCTGCAAGGTGGGCAGGACAGCCAATCTCGACGCGTAGATTGCGAAGAGCTCGGCGGCCGCTGGACTTCTTTTGGTATGGTAGCATTCCACGGACTGCGCGCTTGAGGATCATGTCAGGCATACGTGGGAAGAACGGACCCTTACGGGCGTGGTTCAATTCGTACTTTGCGTGGTAAGTGTTGAGGACTGAACGAGGACGTCCAGAAACGATTGCTTTCTCTGCGTTGACGATGATGACTTTGTCATCACGGTGCTCACGGGCAGCCTTGAGGAGGATGTCCGCAGATGCAGATGCCAAACGACCGAGGATCAATCCATCGGCGTCAAACACATAGGTTGTTTCATCCAAGGATAACAACCCCCGTGCCTGTTGGGTTTTCGTTCATCAGCTCGCTGTAGGTCATAACTCGACCTCCAGCGGCTTCTATTTTCTCACGTGCACCGGTGCTAACACTGTAGGCGGCGATGGTGTGGTTGGCAGACAATTCACCTGAGCCGAGCAGCTTGCCTGGAACGAGGATGGTTGCACCCTCGGGGGCGTAGCGGCTCACACGGCTCAAGTTCGGCTGCGCCCAATTTTTGCGACTCTTTGAGAGTCGCATGGCCACATCTCGCCAAACAGCTGCTCCGGTGTCACGCGACTGGGCCTTCAACTGGTTGATGACATCAACCAGTCGTGCGTTTGTCTTTCGTGTCGGATTGCTCATTTGACTCCCTCGATGCTTTGAAGCAATTCGCCGACTCGCCATCCCATTATCAATGCACCGACGCGGTTGGTCGGTGCGACGCGTCGCAGTGCCCCGATTCTTCGGGTTCGGATGAAGCGTTCATCTTTGTGCGAAGACACTCACTCGAGGAGGATGTCCCCTTGAGCATCAAGCAGTTCAACGGTGAGTCCAGCGGCTCGCCCTTGAATGATAATTTCATCGTGAAGGGTATCAGAAAAAGCATCCATTGCGCCCAATTCAGTACCGCCAGTGATGTCGGTGAGTTTGTCGATCAAGTGGTTGAGCACGCACGATACGCCGTAAGCTTGTCCGGCTCGGAAGGCATGGTCGACGCCACCGATTTCTGGGTCTTCTGCCTTCATTCGAAGCATGACCGTCTGTGAATAAGCAACCAAGGCCCCGTAAATGGCCTCGATGATTTGTGCAGCTTCTACGTCGTCCAACAAATTCTGTGCTGTTGAAAGGCCAGCAAAGACTGCTCGTTCATAGATCTTGAACGCTGCAATCGTATCTGTTGTCTCAATTTGCATAGCCTCGCCGATAAGTTGCTTCCAATCGTCCATGGTACTACCACACGGCACCTGCTCCTTGAAGGTTAAGGCTCCCAAGAAGGCCAAGGGGCCTCAAAAAGGCCCCTTCGATTTCAAGGATGGCTTCAAATTTTGAAGTCCGAGCCTTCGCCTTCGACAATTCCGGCTTGACGCACTGAACCATCTGCAGCAACAAACTCGCCTGCCTTGGTTTGCTTTTCATACAAGCCAACCAATTCCTTTCGACTCACTGAGCCTTCTTCGCCAAGGGCGACGGTTAGAGATTGGACGATGGCATTGAGTGTTTGCAATGCACGGTCGCGATGTGATGCGTCAATGGTGTGATCCGAGTAGCGAGCCTCTTCAAAGATGGAGAGGAAGGCACTGAGTTGGTCCGCTGGCACCATGTTGAACGCTGCACGAACTGCTGATTCGAATTCACGCGTGGTCTCGTAGACCTTCTTCATGAAGCCGTATCGCTTGAAGTGCTTCACCAAGCTCTTGTAACAATCGAAGATTGCAGCGATGTATTCGTTGCTTGCTTCTAGTTGCATCATCGTATCGGTCAAGATACCCTTGAGGGCTTGCACCTGTCGGCGTTCTTGGGCTCGTTGATAGTAGATCAGACCACCGATGAGCAAGGCCATCAGGAGAACACCCAACGCCATACTGCGTCCGGGGGTAAAGAAGCCGGATGCAGCATCGATGGTTTGTGGCATCTCATAGACCAACTCGTGTGTGATGTTGTCTTGGGATTCGGCAAAGTTGGTCGAACCTGGGTAGTAGGCGATGATGCGCCAGAGGCCTTCACAAGGCTCTCCATCGCAGGAAGTACCGCTGAAAGCCCATTCGAACTCTGCCACACCTTGCTCGTTTGTCTTCGATTTGTTCGTACCTTCAACAACCCACTCTGAGTTTTCTGCAGACCAGTATTGTCGGACAAACCAAACTTCTTGATTCTCGACCGCCAAGTCAAGGCGATCTCGAAGCAGTGCAATCGAACCAATGACCGGTTCGTCGTTATCCAAACCGTTGCCTGCGAGGTGGCTCCAAGTCTGCTTGACTTGCAAATCCACTCGGGAGCGGACGAGGATGTCCATGTCAACGAACGAGCCGTTGAGAACATTGGATGAATCCTTATCACAGCCACCAGGGACGTTGACGTCTGGTTCAAACGCAATACGGAGGGTCCTGAATCCTTCCAATTTACCGCCAGTGGTTTCAACACCCTTCAGGGTCGGGTTTTGGCTTGGATCACCGCTGAACCATTCGATTGTACCATCGATTTCGCTGGTTCGGATGGTCGAAACAGGGCGGATGTTTTGCTGTGGATCGAGGTAGATGTTCAAGCACTTGCCACCAACAAATTGTCCGTTGGATTGAGTGAGCTTGGCATCGATGTGGTACGATTCCTTCAGATAGAGCACCGGGTAGTTGGACCCGTTAGGTGCAGTCCACGATTCAACGCTGGACTTGAACGGTCCAACTTCGCTGATGGCCAAAGTGGAATTCGAGAACACGTCAAACTCAGTTTGAACGGTCTTGTTCTCGTAACGGTAAGCATCGTTGTTGTCGTACGAAGAGTACGTGACGCTGACCTTAGCCTTGCCAGCCATAACGTCCGACAGTGGGCACAGAATCGAGTATTGTCCGTTCATGTCCGTCATGCCTGTCTGGCAAGATGTCGGGTTCGATTGTCCGTTGATCATCTCGTAAGTGACCCGAATGTTTCGGTTGGTCAAGTTGGTGCCAAGTTCGTCTTGGAGTTGTCCTGTGACAATCATTGGCTTTGGTACAACTTCTCCTGTCACCGGGTTGATTTCGCTGGTGTAGACAATTTGATCGTCGACGGTGAGCGTTGTTCGCCCAATGAGAGAGAACCCATTTGCGTTGTTGGTCATCTTCAGTCTGAAGTGGTCGTTTCCAGGCACGCTTGTGCACGGGTCCCATGCCCCTTGAATGGTCAAAGCACTTGCCTGAAGTTCTTGGCAACCTTCGTTTGGAAGGTTTTCCTCAAACCGCAGAATGACGTTCACAGGCCCGAATCCATCTGGAAGGAACGATTCTGGATCTTCACGCAAGAGTTGTGGGTTCAGAGGGCTGATGTTGGACTTCAAGCACCCAACCGTTTCATTTCGGTCAAGAATTCCATCTTGGTTGAAATCACGGTCTGGGATGGAGTCGCCGTTCCCATCGTAGAAGCACAGGTGAGAATTGTCAGGCTGTGGCTCTGGCAGGGAAATCAGTCCAGCGGACGGAGCAAGGGTTGCGACCACCTGTCGGTGGAACACGCCATTGAAGTCCGTGCCTTCGAAGATCACGTCCACCAGTCCTGAGTTCGCGCCGTCAAGGGCTGCTCCACCAGAATCTCGAATTGAGGTCTTATTGTCATCGACAACCTGCGCTGTGAAATCCCATCGATCGCCTGATTGTCGTAAATTCGGATCCGCCGACACGACAGAAAGATAGGTTCTCGAAACAACCCATACTTCCTGCACCATCGTGTTGCCCTTGAGCAACGGTGTGCCAGCGAACTCGAACTGCAACGTGAAATCACCGAGTGCGTCTTGCGCTGAAATATTGAACGGTATCTCGAAGAAACCGTTTTCATCCGTGTAATTCACGCCACTCCTACCATCTGCAGACCATGTGTAGTTCACAGGTACATTGCGAACAGGTTGCAAGGAATTGTCAACAAGCTTTGCTTGGATGGTTGTGCTGCTGTTGCGGTACAAACGTGGTAACGACGTGGTTTGGAAGTCTGTTGTACCAACCACTGTGACGTTGATGTACGCACCAGTAGCGGAAAGGGTTGAGCTGTTGCCTGTGAAGTAGTATGCAGAGTTGGTAAAGTCCACACGCATTCCATAGGTTCCCGAACCGTATTGGCTGTACCAAGACCAGTTGTAATCAAATCCAGCAACACCGTTGCTCATGACTGGCCTTTGAGTGTATGCTGTTTCACCAGCGCCCAAGAATTGGCCGTTTCCGTCCACGTCGACCTGGAGAGCGACAGGGTCTGCGTCCCATGGATCGTTGGTTCGGTTGGTGACGGATCCGATGATTTGGAGGGAGTCGCCAGTGTTCAATTCTGGAACAATTTCACATCGCACCTCGCTGTTTGGATCGGTTGGGTCAACCGCACCACAAGGTGGTAAGTCGCCGTCGCCACCATTCACCAAATTGATGAACCAGTGTGTGGAGTTCGTGCTGATGAAGTTGCGGAGATTTGCCGCTTCGCCTATCAAACTCTCAGGGGCGCCATCCCAGTTTGTTGGGTAAGGCTTGGACCGTGAAATGTCGTTGAACACAAGTCCTGCTCCGTTCAGTGCTTCTTGGTGGAACAGGGTCGCCCAGTTCCCGAAGGTTCCATCTCCGTTGTTGATGGTTGCATCGAAGTAGTAGACAGGGTTGGTGCCTTCGAAAATCATCTGTGCTTCGATGTTCATGCGATGCATGACGCGGATCGATTGCGGTTCTGTGTCATCACCATGGAGGTACGGGAATGGCCATTCGGCCCCAAGGTCCGGGCGGACGCTGGCGGTCACTTCGTAGTCGCCTGCGGGTAAACTCGTATTGGTGTAATCATACTCGATGATGTCGCCGTTGCTATCGAGAAGAGGTTCGAGCATGTTGGTGTTGGAGTTCCATGCAACTTCCTCATACCCACCAGGAACCTTGCCTTGTCCATTGTCGCGGGTTGAGTTCCATTGGATTTGCTTCCAAACTCCGTTGATGCCTATGTCTTGAACGAACGTCACAGAGACCAATCCGGAAGCGCCGCTGCGGTATCCGTCGCCGCCCAATCCTGTGAAGTTGGTTGGGGAAGTGAGGTTACCAAAGATGCCTCCTCGGACTGAGAAGGTCATTGGGACGCTAGGGATCAAATTGTTGAACACTCCGCGTTGAACGTCTGCAGAGTAATACGACCACATGTCGACCCAGAACGGTTGTTCGTCGCTTCGGAAGTAATCGTTCATGAAGATGTCAGCGGTTAGATTTGCTTCCGCACCAACGTAGTATGACTGTGACTGATTGCCGTTAAAAGCAAACATTTCTGTCACTTCAGCATAGACTCTGTAAGTCGTGTTATCGCCGACGGTCAAATCTTCAGGGTAGAGGAATTGCCCCACGCTGAAGTTCCCTGAAGCGGTGGTGAGCACGTCAATCGTTTCGATGGCCGTTGTGTTGTTGCCGGTCCACTCGATGTGAACTTGAACTGGTAAGCCTGGTGCTGGTTCGAATTGTTGTGTGGTCGGGTTGACCCAATCAACGTGGCCGCTGAAAATTGCTGGTGTTTGAGCGTCCAACCAAAGTTCATTCGGAAGGTTCAGGGTGATGAAAGTCGGGGCTTTGTCTTCATTATCGAGTTTGCAATCATTGTCGCTGTCCCAATCACTGGTTTCTCCACCATTATAGCATGGCAGAGTGCTGATGTAAGTTTCTTCGAGATGGTTGAAGTCCAAATCCGCTCGTGTGTCATTGTCGTCGTCTTCATCGATCGCATCAGGTCCTGTGTTGCTGTCGAGAGGGTTTGCGATTCCCTCTCCGTTCCCAAAGTCGTCGTGATCCCACGGGTTGGTTGAATTGCGGTCGAAGCGGGTTGGCCAAAGGAGCACTTCGTCTTCGTCTTTCATGCCGTCTTCGTCATCGTCTTCATCGATGTCGTCTCGGGCGCCATCGTTGTCGTGGTCAAACGCTTGAGTAATGCTGATGGTGAGTTCCACAGCATTGCTGATTCCATCGCCATCCCAATCGTTGTCTGCCCAGTTGACGATCCCATCGTTGTCGTGGTCAAACGGTGATTCTTCCTCGCCCCAGAAGCAACCTGGAAGCAGTGCTTGGTCGACATCGAGAATACCGTTGTTGTCGTCATCGGTGTCTTCGGCATCTGGAACGCCGTCGTTGTCGTTGTCAACGTCATAAAGAGAGGGTTCTCGCAAGCCTTGTGACATGATTCCACGGTCCCAAACTGCTTGGAAGAATCCATCTTCGTCAACGTCGGCATCGTTGCCGTCATCGTCGTTGTCATCGCAGTTTGTACCGCTGAAGAAATTGCCGTTTTCTTGGCCTGCATCGTTGTCCCAATCGTCATCGCTGTCGATTTCAAAATAATCCCAAATTCCGTCGTTGTCGTCATCGACGTCATACCAGTCATACACTGCGTCGTAATCATTGTCAAGGTCAACGGTCATGTTGGTGAAATCTCCATCAACATCGCCATCGACATCGTTCTTGAGCAAGTCTGCTCCCAATTCATCTGGGAAGTCAGCAATTGGGCCATTGTCAGAAGTCCACTGCCAAAGCCCTGTCAAGAGCCCGACCCAGGTGACGAATGCGTCCCTGTTATCGGTCATTTGAAGATGAGAGATTCCCGACTCGATGGTGCCGTCTCCACCGAAATCGTAGTGGTAACAACCACCTTGAGCGCCCGGAGTGCAGCTCCAGTTGTTCGAGGGGCCGCCAGCCGTTGCACCCTGATCGACAAAGGCGTCTGGGCGAGTTGAATATGGCGAACCAAATTGAGCATTGACGCCATTCAGTGGCATGTGATATGCGACTGCGTACTGGTAACCACACACATAGCCGCCACCAAGATTTCCAGCCGTCCAACCACATTGGGTGAGGTTGAATGAACCGCCCATTTTCGGATCGTCGACGTCCATTTGGCCATCGTTTCCTTCATCTTGGTCCCACCAATCTGGTAAACCATCGGCATCTTGGTCCGTATCAAGTCCGTTTGTGAGTGAATCTCCGTCTGCGTCAATGTCCCACTCGTTACCGCCATTGTAAGGCGACCAGCGAGCAAACATGAACCAGTAAAACTCTGGGACAGTTCCCGGAGTTGCTGGTGAAGTTGTGGCGTCATAGCCGTTGTAGTTGAGCATCACATCAGCGAACGGGTTGTGCCAGAAGAGGAGGTTCCAGTGGTCTGTTGCGTTGTCGGTGTATGGTGTGCTGTCTTGGGCGCCATCGAGGGAGCCGCCGTCATCCACTGGGTAATATGGGCGGGCGAATGAATCGCTTGGATCATAGTCGACCGTTCCGCAGTTTCCGTCATCGGGGTCGTAAATGTCAGCGATTCCGTCGTTGTCATCGTCCCAATCAATGTCGTTTTCAAGCCCGTCGCCGTCAATGTCAGAGTCAACTGAATTCGGACCATCGTCCCGGTACAAAGCACCGTTGATGGCGTGAAGATCTGCGTCGTTGTCAAGATCACAATCCCAATCAATGTCCAGCACGTCGATGATTCCATCGCCGTCGTCATCAACGTCATCCCAGTTGGAGATGCCATCGCCGTCCCAATCGTTGAACTGCGAGAAGGATGCGCGGCGGGATGTGCACCTTGGATCAGGGTTGACTGGGTTAGGCGTTGCCGCTGTTGGGCAATTCCATGTGGCAACATCTGATGTCTTATCCAATGGGAACGAATCGTTTTCATTTTGGATTTGATCGTCGTCTAGATCGTATTCAAAGTTGCTAGCGTCACCGCTTACGGTGATGTCGCCAAGGTTGTCGGGTGTTGGCGTCCCGCCCATGTCAGGGTCGAGCCAGTCATAGATGGAGTTGTAATTTTGGTCGAAAGGTCGAAGCCTATCATCATCGAGATCTTGGTCGTAATCAATTTCACAATCGGTGCTACCGTCGTTGTCACCGTCTGCACCTGGAATTTCAAAGTCAACCGTGTTGACGCTTGCCACAGCAATTGATGCACCGGAGTTGCCTCCGTTGATCGACACCTGTGTGCCAACGGAGTAACCGTATCCCGGGTTGTTGATGGTCACCGAAGTGATTGTACCGCCAGATGCTGCGTCTGCAACAATATCGACGGTCATGCCCATACCTGATTGCGCTGAAGTACCAACGCCAGAGGAAGTCACGTATGCAAGGCCACCAGCGAGCGTTGATGCATCCAAAGCGGTTGGCTCTCCGTTCAGAAGGCCGTTGTAATCGCCCTTGTTGTCACCATTGACGTCAATGTTAACACAGACATCGTGGATCCCGTCGTTGTCGTCATCTGGATCAGACATATCGAGGATTCCGTCGTTGTCGTCATCTGTATCTGCGCTGTCAGGGGTTCCGTCGTTGTCGTTGTCAGGGTCGAGGAAGTTCGGAATCAGATCGCCATCCAAATCACCGTCGATGATTGTGGTGAAGGCTGGAAGGCCATTTGGAGCGTTTGAGGTCACTGAAGGAGCGTTTACTGCGTTCACACGGTTCAATTCAGCGTTGAGGAAGTTGACGCCACCAGAGTAAATTCGATAGGAGTTGAAGTCCCAAGAAACGGCTTCGTCAAACAGGTTTCCTGCTGCAGTGTGAGAAGTGGTGATCGAAGCATCGTATGGGTGTGAGTCTTCGACATCGTCGACGCCATCGCCGTCATCATCGTTGTCAAAGTAATCTTGGATGCCGTCGTTGTCAAGGTCGCAAGGCCACTTGAATTGGTCAATTCGTGCGTCGTTGTCGTCGTCCTCATCGTAACGGCCAGGGCCTGCGCCATCGGAGTCTTCGTCGGTCACGCCATCGTTATCGTGGTCCATTGGGTTCTGGTCGGCGAGGTAGAATGGGCCAACTGCAGCACCGGTCCACGGATGGACGATGTTTTCATCGAGGTAACGGTCTGTCGAAACGTTTCGTGGATCAAGACCTTCACCCTCGAGAGCCACATAGTCAATTGGTCCTTCGAGAATTCCGTCGTTGTCGTCATCCCAGTCTTCAGCATCGAGGATGCCGTCGTTGTCGTGATCGAATGGATGGGTGCCGTAGCAACCATCGAACCGCTCAAGCAAATCGTAAATTCCATCGTTGTCGTCATCAAGGTCGTTCAAATCGTTGATGCCATCGTTGTCGTGGTCGTCTTTGGCTGATTCCTCGAGGAGTCCAGCATACATTGGAGCGAGGGCTTCTATGGCACTCAAATCGGTGATGATTCCAGACATCACACCAGGGTCGGCCCACATCAAATCAGTGATTGAAGGGTGGCTGGTTTCGTGCCATGGGTCTTGGAAGCCGGTCCATTCGCCTTGTCCGCTTTGAGCGGTCGATTGCGCTATGCTTTGGCCGATTCGCTGACCTTCTTGGAATCCGTTTGCTTCAGATGGTTCATCAGCGCTGAAGTCTTGGACAACAGCAAGAAGAGTGCTGGTGAGCATCAAGAACACAATTGTCAACGACATGCTGAGCTTTTGTCGGTTTTGCAGGGTTTCATTTTGTATGTTTGAGAGCATGTGGGCACCTCTGGAATCAACTTGCCACCGTCATACCCTATTTGAAAGGGATGGCGCGCATGCGGGCGTTGGTATCACTGAACACGATGAGTATCATCACCAAATGAAAAGAGAAAGGGCCTCTAAATTAGATCTAAAATTGTCGAAGAATGGAAGGAGGGAAAAGGGATTCTCGGGGGGCGAACCCCCCGAGGATCCGGCTCACCCGATGCCTCAGCATCGGTGGTGTCGATGTTCAATCAGTTGAACTTCAAGCCTCGAATTCATCGAGAATGCCGTCGTCATCGTCGTCGTCATCTTCGTTGTCATCGAGACCATCGTTGTCGTGATCAAATTGACCGGTCTTGGAGTTACCGTCATTTTGCTCGAACCAGTCGAGCAATCCGTCGTTATCATCGTCGTTGTCGGTTGCGTCCCAAATACCGTCGTTGTCATGGTCGTAGCGGTAGGTGCCGGTGGCGCCGTTGATTTCATCGACGTCAAGAATGTCGTCGTTGTCGTCATCGGTGTCTTCAGCGTCATCCATGCCATCGTTGTCGTGGTCACGGGAGAGGTCTACGCCGTTTTCGTCCATGTCGTTTCGGTTGTCAATGCCATCGTTGTCGATGTCGAGGTCAACAGCATCGGAGATGCCGTCGTTGTCGTGGTCGTAGATGTTGGTGTTCGGGTCGCCGTCCTGAACTTCTTCAGAATCGTCGATTCCGTCACCGTCATCGTCGGAGTCTTCTGCATCATCAAGTCCATCGTTGTCGTGATCCATTGGGTTCTCGTCAACGCTGTCAGGAATGCCGTCGTTGTCATCGTCGTTGTCAACATCGTTAGGGATGCCGTCGCCGTCGTTGTCATTTTCGCCATTTTCAGCTTGGTTGTCAAGTTGTTGACCTTGCTGCTGCTCGGTTTGTTGACCCTGTTGGCCTTGTTGACCGTTTTGGGTTTGTCCTTGCTGCTGCTCGCTCTGACCGTTCTGGTTTTGTCCGTTCTGATCTTCGCTTTGTTGGTCACCTTGCTGGCCGCCTTGTTCGCCGCCTTGCTGTTGTTGACCTTGGCCGTTGTCTTGTTGCTGACCCTGCTGACCTTGCTGACCTTGCTGA
>DAPR01000046.1:9232-24679 GCA_002502605.1 Euryarchaeota archaeon UBA258 | reverse complement strand
CATGACCGCTGAGGAAAACGCCGCGCCAAGCGACGGCAGAGCCCTAGTCAAATTCCTGTTGGAAAACCGCATGATGATGAACTACATGTCCATTCTCATGATCATCTACGCAGTGTGGGCTACAATCGAAGTTCTGACCAACGCTTCAGGCGCAACATGGTGGCCTCCAGAAACCGGCATTCCAGCCTCCGAACTCTACAACAATCCAGAGAATGTACAGAACATCAACAATGGATGGGTCATCGGCCTTGGTGCCGTCTTTGGCACCGTTGGAACCATGATTCAGTACTTCTACCGAGCAGCGCCCTATGTTGATGCTTCAATGCAAGCAACCGCAGCACTCATCATCTCCGCAGTCAAGGAAGATGAAATTCAAGAATCCGCTGAAAAGATGGCAAAGGAAATTGTTGCCGCAGAGAAAGAAGAGGCGGAGGCGGAAGCAGAAGCCCAAGCACAAGCAGAGGCGGAAGCCGATGGTGACGCTGGCGCCGACGCCGACCCTGCCGAAGATTCTGGAGAAACAAACGACGAAAGCGCTGCAACGTCGGAAGATGAAGAAGGACAGCGAAAGAAATTCTGAGGTGAAATTATGTGGGAACATCGATCTGTATCAAACAAAGCTTATGCTGAAACCAAACAAATGCGTCCAAACGAAACATATGTTCGTTTGATGGACGTTGTCGAAGAGGCTGTGTCAAAGGCACAAGTCGACGAATTCGATCACGAAGCATTCCTGAAGTATGTGCCCCGGCGCGGCCCTTGGGAAGAACTTCCTGCCTCTGACAGTTCAAAGGCAGACCCACGCGTTCGTTACATCGGCCCAGCACGCGCTCGGCTGCTTAACACCAACCTTATCCTCGGATCTTCATGGATTGAAGCAGAGCGATTCAAGTTTGAACGACGTATCTCGAACGTTGCGGAATTCCTCAAGCAAAAGACAATTGTCAACGCAAACATGTGGACGCCAAAACAACTCTCAACCACACAAACTCTGTTCTTTTGTTCCACCGGAGATGAAGAGCGCATGGGTGGATCTTTCCTTACCGGAGACGGACCTGGCGTAGACCACCCGTTTTTGGGCGCAAAAGAAGGTGAAGAACCAGAGTGGGAACCAATCCTCTGGGGCCTTGGCCACCGTGGTGTTGTCCCCGACTCCGACCCACTCGACACCTGCTTCTACCCATCGTTGATGCACCGTGGCGTATCATTCAACAACCGCTTGGGTTGGACTCGATACTCTCCTGCTGGATTTGGAAAGGATGCCAGTGGCTACATCATGACCCGCCCGGGTACATGGATTTGGCCCGCAGTCAATGGAAACCGAGAATCACCAACAGCGTTCAACTTGCTCGTGAATCTCCCTGACCGCCGCCTCTCGTTCGGCGAAGAAGGCATCACGGATGTCTTCATGACCACAGGTAAGACCTCACTTTACAGCCTCATGGGTATGATGAGTTCCTCGACTGTGCGCCAAATGTTTGGTGCTGGTTCGGAAATGGTCCCTCTTGAATTCCACTGCATCGAACCCGGATTGGACGAATGGATTGCAAGCGCGAGTGATGAAGACAAGTACGCTCGCCTTTTCGAAGTGTGTGCTTCTATTGGATACATGCTCACCGATCCTTGGATTGGTGGCCTAGGTGGCGGAGCAAAGCGCCGACGTATGCTCCTTTACCCACGAGATCAAGGCAACTTGTTGACATGTGTGAACGCCAGCCAAGTCGCTGACCACGCCCTCAAATCCAACTATGAGGCAACCGTGTTCACCAAACTTGACCAGGCCGATTTCATGAACCGTGTCACTCGCCGATTCAAAGCCTATGCAGACCTTGTCGCAGCAAGCGACGTGGCCCAAGGCTCCCGTTGGATCAGCCAAGCTGACTTCCACGATGGCGAGAAGAAGCAAGTTGGACCAAACGTCCACTCTATTCTCTCGGTTCGTGGATACGACGTGATGAGCATGGATGAGTACATCCAAACCTTCAACGATATATCCGCAGCACCAGACCGACTCATGCGCCGATGTGTGCAGTCGATCGCAACCAACGCTCTCAAGACGGTGTATCCGCTTGCAGATTTGGGCGAAACTGGAGATGCAGCACCATACTCCCACATCTTTGGAGCGCGAGATGACAACCCTCTCGTGTATTACACAGACATCCGCTTCTTGGTGCCAACATCGATCGACAAACTCCGCAACATCACCGGTTCGCGTGGCGCAGACCGTGGACGTATGCGAGAAGCATACACGGCTCTCACCAACGCAGACCCAATGACCAGCCTCTCAATTCAAGATATTTGCTTGCCATTCTTGGCTGACATGGGCGAAGATTCATGGCAAACCGGAACCGGGCTCAACGAGAATGAAATCATCGTTGAAGTGACCATGGCAGTGAATCCAGCACGGGTTTGGAAAGCCATTCTTGATCCGACGGTCAAGGAAGTGTTCGACTTGCCAAAGGGCAAGAAAGGAACAGCAGCCAACCTTTGGGGCGACATCTTCATGGAAAACGAAACGCTTCACTCAAAGATGGAGCGAGACGGCCTTGGCCACTACCTTCGCTTGCTCAAACTAGCGTTCCACTGGGCCAATGACGAAGCAAGAAAAATTCACGGCCTGAAGAAGTGATTGGACTTCAACATCTAAGGAGGCATTGATGTGTCAGCCACCCTCAATCTCACCGAAGTGCTGTCCTCCCTACAAGACGCCATGACGAAGGATGGGAGCATATCCTCCGAACACAGATCGTTTTACACCACCTTCCGTGGCCAAATCGACGCGCACCCGGGGACATTCATCCCGACAGACATACAGATTTTGATGGAAAACGCCCGCCGAGAAATGGCAGGCGAAATCTCAGATGAGGAATATGACGGGTTTGTTGAGGCCGTATTGTCAAAAATTGGCATGAAGGAACGTCTTGAAATTAAAGCAAAGGAAGAAGCAGACACGCGATCCAAAGAAGAAATCGCTGCAATGGTCAAACAAGCAGAAGAAGAGGCAAGGGCCAAGGTTCAAGCGGAATTCAGGCTCAAAGCTGAGGCGGAAGCTGCAGCAAACGCCTCCGCTACACCTGAACCAGCACCTGTTTCAACGCCCGAAGACGTCGAAGCGATGGTGAAAGAAAAGGCGGAAAAGGCAGCAGAGGAAGCGAGAAAACTTGCAGAACAAGCCGAAACCGATGCCCAAGAACAACTTCGAAAGCAGGAACACGAGAATGCGATGGCAGAAATTGAATCCGCTCGCAAGGCTGCCGAAGACGAAATTGCCAAACTCAAGGCAGAGACAGAAGCACAAATTGCGGCTGTCGAAACCGAGCGAGTTCGGGCGCAGGAAGAAGCAGCAGCCAGAGCCGCCGAGGACGAGGCCCGTCGCCTAGCAGCGGCTGAACTTGAGCAGGCAAAGAAGCAGGCAGAAGAAGAACTCGAAGCAGCGCGTAATGAGGCAGAACAAGCCCAGAAAGCTCTTGCCGAAGAAGCAGACCGTCTTCGTATAGAACAAGAGGCTGCAGCCCGTGCGGCAGAAGACGATGCAAGGCGAGCAGCAGAAGCCGAACTTGAGCAAGCAAGGGCGCAGGCACAAGCCGAATTAGAGCAGGCAAAGGTGCAGGCACAAGCCGATCTCGAAGCAGCCCGCCTTGATGCACAACAAGCAAAGATGCAGGCAGAAGCCGAAGCGGAAACCCTCCGCGCACAAGAAGCGGCAGAAGCCGAACGCCTTCGTGCCGAAGAAGAGGCGGCAGCGGCAGCACCGGTGGACAAGGAACTGCCAGAACTTCCCCCACTCGATGGCTCAGCTCCACTCCCTCCCGTTCAAGAGGCATCTGGGATCAACATCCCAGTTGTTTTAGCCGCTACCGGCGGGGCACTCGGGCTCTGTGCAGCCGCCTTTTTCTTCATTCTTTGAATCGCATCGTTTCTTTTCAAGAGAAAGGGTTCATCTATGCGCTTCACAGCCCAATGAAACGATGGCTCAACCCAACGATGGCTCCGGACGCGCCCCTGTGGCCATCGTCCGCCCAACCACCTCGGTCACGAGTGGGGTCGCAGTCACTCAGAAATTGGTCAGCGCAGCTGTTGCGTTTGGCGACCTCCTTCGAGGCACCTTTGGCCCAAACGGTCTTGACAAAATGATGTACAAGACCAACGGCCAAACAGCGGTGACCAACGACGGTGCCAAGATTGTAGCAGAACTTCTTGTGAAGCACCCAGCTGCAAAAGCATTTGTTCAACTCGCCGAATCTCAAGAAAACGCATGTGGCGATGGCGTAACAGGGTGCATAATTGTGGCAAGTGAACTCATGCGGGAAGCAGGCCGTCTTCTTGAGAAAGGACTCCACCCTCTCGTGCTTGTCGAAGGCTACCAGCGTGCGTTGCAAACCACTCTCGACACGCTCGATGATCGAGTCGTCCGCATCCAAGCCACCGACAATGAACGACTTCTCGACGTCGCTCGTACTGCAATGATGGGCACGACCGCAGAGTCAGGAAGCGACCATCTTGCCCAATGCATCGTCACCGCTGCCCAAACAGTGGCTACTGAGCGCAACGGCAACCTCCATGTCCGGACCGAGGACGTCAGAATGGCGAAGCGGGGCGTCGGGGGTATTGCTGACAGCCGCTTGGTACCAGGGCTCATTCTTGAACGCCGTTTGGACCTCGATCGTCTTCCTCGCCACCTCAACGGAGGCAAAGTGGCCGTTCTTTCCTGCCCACTCGAAATTGAATCGTCATCCCGTGAGGCCGAGATTGAAGTTACATCACCAGATCAGTGGGTCGCCTTCATGGATGCAGAAGACGCCCAACTTGAGGCCAAAGCGAGAGCCATACTCAACAGCGGCGCAAATTTGGTGTTCAGTGCAGAAGGGATTGACGCCCGTGTCCTCCATCGCTGCGTCGACAAGGGCGTGTTCGCTCTCGGGGGCTTGGAGCGTTCGGGTGCCGAAGACATCGCAGCAGCGACAGGGGCTCAGATGATTGACCATCTCGATTCCCTTGACGAATCCGCTTTAGGCTCCTTTGAATCGATGAACATTGAAACGCTCGAGGGAGACGATGCTCGAAGAGAGCGAATGCACATTGACGCTGGAACCAAGGCAGGCCTAGCCACCATTGACGTAGGTGGGGGCGATGGTGTTGCCAGCGAAGAAGTCATTCGCGGGCTCTATGATGCCCTTTGTTCGGTGACCAGCGCAATGGAAACCGGAGAAGTTCTCCTCGGTGGAGGAAGTCTGCACATGGCGGCAAGTCTTGCCATTAAAGAAGCAGCCGAAGCCCAAGGTGGACGGGAGCGATTGGCCATGGAAGCCTTTGCTCGGGCGCTGGAGTCCATCCCCGCTTCACTTGCGACAAATGCTGGCCATGACCACCTCGACACGCTCCTCGCCCTACGGTCTCTTCACAGGGATGGGGCAACGAACAGCGGTGTCCAACAATCTGGACACGCCGGACCAATCGAGTCGGCATTGTCGAGCGCTGAAACCCTCGCCCATGCGATTGAGGCGGCTTGTGAAACGGCATGCGGCCTCCTCAGGGTCGATCAAGTGATTTCAGCCCGCGGGGATTGAAGCGAAAGAAATCCCCATTCAACGGGGTCGTTAGGTTCAATATCATCGGACCAATGCCTTCGATAACGGGTACCTCTGATGAGCACATCCGTTTCTTTCCAACCTCGGGCCCTCCTGAGCGTGTACGACAAAACTGGTATTGTTGAATTTGCATCAGCACTCGCCGAACTCGGCTTTGAAATCGCATCGACCGGTGGAACAGCCAAGAAACTTCGAGAAGCAGGCTTGAATGTCATCGGCGTCTCAGACGTGACCGGCCATCCGGAGATTTTTGATGGGCGAGTGAAGTCCCTTCACCCTGCTATTCATGGCCCACTTCTTGCTAGGCTCGAGACCGAAGCAGATCGAAAAGGCTTGCAGGAATTGGGTTATCCACCGATACAAATTGTCGCATGCAACCTCTATCCTTTTTCAGATGCTGCTCGCCAAGAACCGGCACTTGACGACCTATCTTTACTGGAAATGGTTGACATTGGCGGGCCAACTATGGTCCGTGCATCGGCAAAGAATCACAGAAACGTCATCATCGCTTCCAATCCAGACCGATACGACTCGATCATCGCTGCGCTGAGGGCAGCTGGCGGTGCTGAAGGAGTCACAATGGATCTTCGCAGAGCACTCGCCCTAGAAGCGTTCGAACATACTGCAGCATACGATTCAGCCATCAGTGACGAACTCCATGCACGATGGATTGGGCGGCCAGAGCACAGCGATACGCCAGCCGAACAAACATCCCGTCTACCTGATACCCTCCTTGCATCAGCCCACAAGTCTCACAGCCTTCGGTATGGTGAAAACAGCCACCAAGCCGCAGCGCTTTACACCGATCCAAAGGCCATGGGGCTTCACACCACCCTCGTGACGGCCAAAGTCGAAGGGGAAAAACCGATGTCATACAACAATTATTCTGACGCAGACGCAACCCTGCGCCTGTGCCGCGCCCTTTCAACCAACGAGTGGCCCCAAACCCCTCATGTTTGCATCATTGTCAAACACAACAACCCGTGTGGTGCCGCTTTGGGGTCAACCCAAGTCGAAGCTTACCAGGCTGCCTTAGCGAGCGACCCCGAATCTGCTTTTGGCTCCATTATTTGTTTTAATGAACCCCTTGAACCTGAAACGGCCCGTGCAATGGAACCCCTCTTCATTGAGGTCTTGATGGCTCCAGCGTATGACGATGAAGCCAAATCGATCGTAATGGCAAAGAAAAACCGCCGCATCTTGACCATAGATTCTCCACGCAACCGGCTCGCACCGCTTGAACGAATCCTCGTCCGAAAGCCAATCGAAGGTGGCTGGCTCGTTCAAACCGAAGAACCGCCGGTCATCGATTGGGCAAAAGCCAAGGTTGCGACTGAAAAAGCCCCAACTGAAGAACAGATTGCGAGCATGAAATTCGCCGTACGGGTGTGTGAACAGGTCAAATCAAACGCCATCGTCATGGTGCAAGGTGTTGCTACAGTGGGCATCGGGCCCGGCCAGACCAGTCGTGTGGAGGCAGTAAAAATTGCAGCCCGCCGAGCTGGAAATCGTGCTCAAGGGTGTGTTCTTGCGTCGGATGCCTTCTTCCCATTCAAAGACGGATTGGAGCAGGCAGCCGATGCTGGTGCCGCTTCAATTGTCCAACCGGGGGGGTCGATTCGAGATCAAGAGGTCATCGATGCAGCAAACGAAAGAGGTATTTCGATGCTCTTTACCGGCCACCGGTTGTTCCGGCACTGATTTTTTACCAAGGTTTCAAGGCTATCGAGACGGCCCGTTCAAGCATGGGCCATCTTTCTGACATCAACAAATCCTACTTCGCACATCTGATTGGTGCTTGGAAAATGTCGTTTTGGTTTACTTTGGGCGCATTGCGCTTGATCATCCATGGATTAATCCCTAACATTGACACCAACGCTGGGCAAAACACCGTCAATCGATATTTTCCGCCAAAGGATTAGGCAGTGGTGGGGACTTTCCAGCCCACCCACCAAACGCCAATAACGGCCACGATGAGAATTGTTGCCTGGCCAAAACCGGGGTCTCCGGCTTTGGTGATCCCATAGATTGACGCACCAGAAACCACACAGATGATTGCGCTGATGATCATTTTTGAGTGGAATGGAAGCGCCTTTCCAGACCGATAATATTCGAGCAGCACTGGTCCAAACAATCGATTCGTAAGCAGCCATTTGAACAATTTTTGGCTCGAACGCGCATAGCAGAACGCAGCCCCAACGAGCCAAGAAGTGGTTGGCCAACCCGGCACAACGAGGCCTATGACGGCAAAGACAACAGCCAAAGAGCCCAACACAATCCATACGCCACGTACGAGCGGATTGCGCGAAGGTTTGTGTTCAGCCAACACCCTGTTCACAACCTCTTCATCGCTTTGATGAAGCCCCGACAACGCCTCGCGGTGTTCGGAAGGTGGATGCTTTTCCGGGCTCGAACCCCCCAACGCGCCCATAGAACTCAGTGGGGCCTAAGGCGCGTATATCAAAAAGTAATGGGCGCGCTTCCGAAGCGCTCAAGGATATGTGGCACCACCCCGAAGCATGGTGCCACCCACTCCTCCTCTACGGGCCGGGAGCGCCACATCACCAATTCGATGTGCGATTTTGATTTCAGGTTCAGGTTCTGGTATGGAAGCAATGATTCGTCATCAACAAGGAAACATTGCATGTGGCCACACCACCGTTGTTGTGATTTCTGACCGGCCTGATGTCCAAGGCCTCGAGAAGGCCCGTGCATTGGGTATAGAATCGATTTGCATCCCACTGCCCTCCATTGAAGATCCTAACAACCGCAGGCTTGCACACGAACAACAGATTCAAGAAATTCTGGATGGGCGCGCCGTTGAACTCGTCCTTTTGAGTGGATACATGAGGCTGCTAACGCCATGGTTGATTGAGCGATGGGCTCCAAATTTGCTTAACATTCACCCTTCACTCCTTCCCGCTTTCCCCGGCGCACATGCTCACCGAGATGTGTTGGCCTCAAATGTTCACGTCACAGGGTGCACCGTCCACCGGGTGGATGAAGGCATGGACACCGGTGAAATTTTGGGCCAAAGCCGCGTTCCCGTGTTCCCAGATGACGATCAGGCTTCTCTTTCCCAGCGGGTAAAAATCACTGAACACAACCTCTATCCAAAGATTGTAGATCATCTCGTCACGATGACTCAACCCGAGGAGAATTGAAATTTTCCATTTGTCCTGCAAGTTCTCCTAAATCCAATGAGGGTAGGGTGGAAAACATTGAACTGATCGACGAATGGTCGTTGATGGTGAAGCCCTCCGGACATGAACTGAGCAAGGGTTGGCGCTGACCATTAAGGTCGATTGGCACCCCTCCCTCAGAACCCAATAAAACCCTCATCCCACTCACTTCTAACGAGAAAGCATCGCATGGAATCAGTTGAATTCTTCCTCCGACTTGCCCCATGGCCCATGCGAGCACATCCATTAACGAACGAACATCAATGGGGTCAGGCCAAACTTCTCCTTGAAACAAGTGTCTTCGTTCTACGGCTCCACACAAGGTAATGACGCGTTCCGCACCACACTCCATGGCTATCGAACGGATTCGATCCACTCCGCCATTCATGAAGGCTTTATCAGCACCCATTCGGGAGCTTTTTCCTCCAGCAAGGACGAATACGGTCACCATCCTCAAACCATCTCATCTAGGCCATCGAGGGCTCGTTCTAGTTCGGCCAAGAGGCTGCGAACACGTTCAAGCAACGCTCGCCGTTCCCGACTTGATCTTGCTTCAGGTAACCACTCCAACAACCGCCGAACGTCTTGAGCATCCCGTTCAACAGTCCACTGGTAGACAGCCTCTAGCACAGGGTCATCGGAAGGTAAGAACCGCTCGCTCATCAAAGTGAGGCTGGGTGAGCCGGGGCTTCAATGCTCCTGAGACAGCAATCGGTTTCGTATCCGTTCGAACAAGTCTCCGCCGCGTGGAGCGGTAGCAATCAACCCTCGGGCCGTGGTGATCTTTGTTTTTCTCAAGGACAGAAACAGCACGGCGACTTGGTGCCACAACTCACTTTGCCCAGCCATTGCAATCAACCAAGGTTCATCAGGGATTTCATGACCGCCTCGCACCATTTCTTCTGCGATTTCCAACAGTGCCCCAAGAGGCTCTTGCGCGCCAAACAAATGAATCAAGGCCACCCATGGACTCTCTCCTAATTCTGATTCAGACATGTTTGCAAGCAGAAGCCCGACTAAGACGAGATCTTCCTGTCCATGTCGTTTCCATAGGTGCGGAATTAACCTTGCCACGCGACGCATATCATTCTGCCCGGAGGTCATGATCCAAGAAGCAATGGTTCGTAGTTCTGGATTCGGACAGCCAATGTGGAAGGAATAGCCTCCACTATGGGCGAGCAAATCCGTTGACGGTTTTGCCATCAGTCCGGGAACGCCAGCATGGTAAGCCCGAAGAAGGAATTTCAACGTTTTCCGCCGAGATCGGAGCAAGCGTGCTTGCGGTTCAGCGAGGAGACGATCCAACTGTGAATTCATTCGGATCCACCGTCGGAGGCCTTCTTCCGGACGGTCTCAAAGATATCGCCAACCAAGCCAACAGAGTCGCGGAGCGTCAAGAGCATTTTGTCGATGACGTTCGGATCCTCGAATTTTTCTTTGACGATTTCTCGCAGCTCGGTTTCGATTGAAAGGTGCTCATCTTCATCAATGTCAAAAACCGCCCTCAAATGCGCGAGAACCCTGAATTCATCGCGAGAAAGGGAGGCGTTGACAATAGCAACTTCGAACACCTTTGTGTAAATTGCCCGAGCGAGGGATGCACTGATTTGCGCGCCAGGCTCGGTCTCAGTGTTGTTTTGAATGGCCTCATAAATCTCTGCGGGCTGAGACGGATCGAGCTCCAATGCACTGGCAAGTTTGATGATCAATCGCTTTTCCTCACGCGTCAAAACGCCATCCACAAGCATCACCTCGATGGTGCTGCGGAAGACATCCAAACGATGCGAGGAACCGGTCGTCACAGACAGACCATGGCGTTCCCGTTTTTCAAATCGTTGCTCGTAAGCAATGGTTATTTTTGGCAGATTTATCTGGAGAGCATTGAAAAGGGGGGGGCTGCTGGAACAACTATCCACCTCCCTTTCACGCAGTTTAGGATCCGTCCTAAACAGCAGCCAAAGAACCTATGGGGCCAAGGCCCCATGCCCTTAGGAATAGGGCGGTTGATACCAACGGAGACATTCACATGAAAAGAAACAACTCTAACCGCGGAGGCGGCAACAAGCAAAGCAAGGCGATGAAGTACCAAATTCGCGCTGATATTAAGGTAAACGGAACGGTCCAACGCAAGGACATCATCGGGGCCATTATGGGTCAAACCGAAGGACTTCTTGGCGATGAACTTGAACTCCGAAAATTGCAACGAACCGCACGTGTCGGACACGTTGATGTCGAAATGGACACCAAGGGCGGAAAGGTCCACGGTATGATCATCATCCCATCAAGCCTTGACAATGTCGAAACCGCAATTATTGCATCCGCACTCGAAACAATTGACCGAATTGGACCATGCAGTGCGAAAATCACCGTTAAGGAAATCCTCGATATTCGCGCAACCAAGCGCACCGCAGTCGTTGACCGAGCCAAAGAACTCCTTCTCAACCTGGTTAATTCTGGGGAAGCAGCATCGAAAACCGTCATCGAAGAAGTTCGTTCCGTCCTAACCACCGGCACGGCAACCAGCTTCCACGGCCTCACCTGTGGGCCGAACATCGAAAAATCGTCCTCATTGATTATTGTCGAAGGGCGCAATGATGTGCGAAACCTGCTCAACTGTGGCGTCAAGAACGCCATCAGCGCCGACGGCGCTGGAAACATCAAACAAGAACTGATCGACCTTGCAAACAGCAAGGAAACCGTGATTCTAGGAATCGATGGTGACCGAGGAGGCGAAATGTTGTTCAGCCAACTCATTGAAATGATGAAGGTCGACTTTGTTGCTCAGGCTCCTGTGGGCCAAGAGTGGGAACTTCTTCCACAGAAAACGGTCACAATGTGCCTCCAAAAGAAAGTGGAAGCAACCAAGTTCGCTCACGTGCTCAAGAAGAAGCAAGAAGAGGACGACGAGAAAGCCGGTGTTCCAGATAAGAACTGGGCTGAAGGCATGGATGAGGAATTCACTGCGCCTGAAGCGCCTGCAGAAGTCCACGAAATGTTCGACCACCTCGACAATCTTGACAAAAACAAGGCCGTCTTCGTCATGGTTGACGGAACCATCTCAGAACCTGTAGGCCCTTCGACGCTATCGAAGACCGCAGGAAGTGCAGATGGAGCTGTTGCGATTGTCTTCAATGGCCCGGTGAGCGAACGCACCCTCGAAATTGCCTCTGAAGCTGCAATTCCCACCGTCATCGGCACGAAAGCCGGTAAAGGATTTGCTGACCGTGAAGGCGTTTCGGCATGGCTTGCTGACTTGCACCGTTGATTCAGTTTCAACAACCATGTTCATCTAAGGCGTTGCTCCTAGGGCACACCATGGCGGACGGCGAAGATCAAGGATGGCTCGACGACGAGACGGATCCCTTTGAAGACCCGACCCCTGAACCTGTTGAACAAAAAACGGGTGAAGACCCGTCTGAAGAAGTGGTCGAAACAACCTCTTCAGCAGAGGTGTCTGACGGAGAGAAAACAAGGGAAGAGGGAACGGAAAAACCCTCGACAGAACCGGATTCAACTCCATCCTGGGGCCTCCCGATTCGTGCTGGGCCCGTGCTCGCTGAACGCGGAGAACAGGTTACAGAATACCCGCTAAAGCAATCGCTAGATGGCCGTCAAACGACATCGATTGTGGTTGACGATGACCTCCTTCGCGTGGTGGACACTGAACTTGGTGACGATGGCCATCGAAGGATGAAGGTGCGAATGACCGTGAAACGCGAAATCACTGGGTTCACCCACGAGCACAATGAATTGATGCATCAACACCAGATGCTCTGGATTGGGTGTTTCTTCTCGGGACTGGCCTTGACAGCATTGAGTTCAGGGGCAATTGGCGTCCTTGGCGCCTTATTGGTGATCATTGGTGTGCGAAGTTGGGTGATGATGCACCTCGAAACCCACACCATCGAGTTCGTCAACGAAGGCGGGCCACAGCGCCTAGCCTTGCATGCGTATGGAAGCAACCGTGGATTTTTCCGAGCGAGCATGGCGATGATTGGCCCATGCATGGCAGATTTCATTCGCACGGGGACCATGGATGTCGATGAACTCGAACGTCTTCATACAACTGTTCTAGCCCCGCCACAACCCCGCCCCGTTGCGGTGCAAGCGATGCCGATCGTGGCTCAACCTCTGAGCGAACTGGAGAGCACACAACAACCAATGCCTCCGATGCCAATGACGGTTCCAGCTCCGCCTCAAGTCGGTCCACCTGCAACACAGAACACACCTGTCCAAACCTCAACCCCAATTCCACCCCCTCCGCAGAATATACCTGCTTCGATCCCAACTCCTTCTGCACCGATGGGCCCTCCGGTTCCAGCCCCTCTGGGTCCGCCTGTGCCAGCACCACCCGCAGCCATGGCTCTGCCCCCTGCCCCTTTGCCTCCGCCAATGCCCCTTCCACTGGCTGGTGGCCTGCCACCGATGCCCCTTCCACTCGACGCGCCTCTGCCTGATGCCCCGAAAATTGCAGTTGAAGCCTCGCCAATCGAAGAGACGCTTTCCCCAGACGAGCAGAACGAATTGCTCAGTGAACTGTCCTAAGCAGATATTCCGCCCGCAGAATTCGGGCTGAGGTGTCCAACAAGTGCAGCGACCTCGGTCTCTAGCATGGCTAAGTCGTCAGCGTCTGGAAGTTCCTTTTCATCGGCAGCAAGGGGCACTGGATGGCCAGGGCCAGGGATTCGACGGAGTGCTTCACCAAGTTTATTGGCATCAGTAAGAAAATCTTTGCTGGAGCCAGAATGCCTGTGTTCAAGCCGAACCCGCATCCATCGTTTGATTTTCTTCATGTTGTTGGCAAGTTGGGTCAATAAGACGATGCGCTGTGCATCGTCTTCATTTCCCTGTGGCATGAGGCGAAGGCTCAACCGAAGAAGCCGGTCGATTCGGGTGTCTCTTGGTTCGATGCCGACCTGCTTTGCCAACCCTCTTCGAACGTGAGGCAAAGCGGCGATACCATCCGTTTCTATGTCTAAGGCGAGTTGATCGAAATCGATCGAACGCAGATAGAGCGCCAACGCTTTGATCGTGTTCGCATTTGTGACAGGAGGGCCCCCATGTTCTTGGTTGGTGGTTTGCGATTCAACGACAGGCGCCCGAACGCTTGGCGATGGTGCCTTTTTGAGAGGTGCAACATCCGGCACCGGTGCAGGTTTAGGCTGTGGGAGATCAACAGGGTCACTCGGTCGTACAATTTTTGCCACGGCGCCAGTGGATTGTGTTCTGGAAGGCTCGACCTCCGCTCTTTTACCGTCCATAGCGTCCAACATTGCTTCATGAGCGTCACCAAGGGCATCTGCGGGCATCATCGTGGGAATTGATGCGTGCTCGGGAACCGGTAGCAGCGTTTTGCGAGGGGGTTTTGGTGCCCACGGGGTGAGTTCGAATGATTCATCTTCAACTGGTCGATTAGCAAGATGGCGCGCATATCCTGCAATGCGGTCATCAAGCAACGGTAATTTGAGGGGATTGCGTAAAGAGGCTTCAACATCCAACGCCAAGGCGATGTCTCGATTCCATGGCAAATGCACCAACCTTCGCGCAAGAACAGCATGGCCTTCAATCGCAGGGCGAACAGCGTTCAGTTTTCTTGACGCCAGAACCATGTCGTCCTCTGCCAGACTTCGAAGTTCCTCAATGGCCCATCCCGATCCTGCAAGCAATGCAAGTTCCTGTTCAAGCCTCGCTTGAAGCCGGTCGTGGACATCTCCGGAGATGAATGAGGCACCGGTCCTACTGGAGGCAATCGAGGTGCCGAATCGGCGGATGTGGGCCAGTTCCTCTTCGAATTCAGCCAATGTGAATGAGGATGTAACGGTCGAGTCGCTTGCTTTGCCCTGGGTGACAAGCCCTCGCCAATCTTGCTCTAGCATTCGCCGGTGCCTTGCGCCTCTTCTTGCGTGGTGTTCAATAAATCTGGAACTGTCTTCTAAGACCTCGCCACCAACATCCAATTCTCGCAAGAGGTCCTTCCTTTGTTCAACCTCTATGGCTCCTTCGAATGAAACATCCAAGCTGTTAAGCCGTTCAATCAATTTGACTCGAAGTTCCAACGTCGATTGATTTCGTTTGAGTTCTTCAAGTCCAAATTTCGGGTCATGTTGAATGCGGTCGTGCCAGGTGTCCATGACAAGGCCCGCATGTTCGAAAAACTCGATTCGGTTCAAGCATTCTAATTCAAGCTGCTTCCACCGCTGGTCAAGGTCATCGACGATGTCAATGAACACCTCTGTTTTATCCAAATAGCCGGCACAGTGGGACGCTTTCGGCTTCTCCTCAGGCCAAACTTCTGTTACGCCCCTCCACCGCTGAAGAGCACTGAAGTGACGCTGAAGGGTTGCCTCAATTTCCGGTAGGTTGGCTTCCCATTCAAGCAATTCACTTGCACGGATTCCATCTGCATGAGGAAAGATGATGCCTTTGCTGCGCCATCCATTCAAAACTTCGTTGAGCATGGCCATGCGTTGATGGAGGTTATCCGCAATGGCGCTGATTTGGATGCGTAAACCACCAATATCGGCCCGCTCGCCCTGTTCGATTAATCCAATTCGTCGCTGTTCATGATGCGAGGCAAGTTCAGGATCAAAGGGGGCAATCTGTTCGGAGATAAACAGGCGCAAATCTTCGTGCACATCATGAAGGTCGTGCAAACGGGCGACACGATCCAGTCCATC
>DAPR01000046.1:3159-9162 GCA_002502605.1 Euryarchaeota archaeon UBA258 | reverse complement strand
GCCAATTGCCTCTTTTCATCGTCCTCAATTCCACGAAGCGCTTGATCGATTGTATCAACCTCATTTGGGTAGGCAAGCAGGGGTAAAAGTACGACTGTTGATGGCTTTGATGAAGGATCTAGCCCGTCAAACCTCGCCAAAAGACCAGCATGAAGATCCTCAAGACCATCGTTTCTCCACGCTTCTTCGCTGCGGTAGAGGGCAGGTTCCCATGGCCTCCATTCCTTTGCCCACGCCTCATACTCATCGAACACACGTTCAGCGTTCATAGGGTCCTCAAGGTCTGCAGCCCACGCCTCCATTTCATCGGAGGCTTGATGGCTTGCTGGACGCCCAAGATATGCAGTTCGTTCTTGCAACGATTGTGCAAGTTCAAGAGCGTAGTCAAGGTACAATAGACGCTCCGCGCCGATTGTTTCATCCATCCCGAGGTAGTCCTCGACGTTGGCCGTAATCCACCCTTCTGAATCCAATTCCATGAGCCGATTATAGTACCACGGCCGAGTGTCTGAGGCCGCATCTTGCTCGTCCACTTCAGCCACCTCAAGCGCCCAACACGACCGAGAGCCTTTCAATGTGAGCAATGATAACGCCCGTTAAGGTTGGATTTGAGGCATGATGCCCTTTTTCCATTCCTTGAAAGGCAACCCTCTGGCCATTGTAAAAAGGTCAAAAAAACCACTTTGAACCCCTCTGATGTTCCGCAGACCATAAAGGTGCAAAGAAGAGGTGAGGGGCAATGGAACCTATCACCGCTGCATTTGGCCTTGCTTGTATTGCTGCAGGCGGAGGTGCTGGATTCTGGCTTCGAAAGGCCGACGCCCGCCTCACCACTGTCAACGACACCTCCGTCGTTCTCCAACAAGCTCAAGCCGCCCATTTCACCCACCTCAACAGCGAAGTCGGGTCACTGCGCCACCAAGTGCAGGAATTAACCGACCTCGTGTCTGCTCTTAGAGCAACGAATCCAGAAATGCACGGAGCCATCTTAGCCCATGAAATCATCAAGGCTTTCGAAGAAAACAACACTCCGGATCACACCCTGGTGGCGCATGCCATGTCTGCCTTGGAAACACTCGTGTCCCACATCTCCACCGAGGCTTCAATTGGGGATGAAACCCTCCTCACAGCAACCTCGGCCTCACTCCTTGGGCGGCTCCTCGGTGCTTTTGACAAGCAAGCCGTTTCTGCAAGCACTCTGGGGCTCAACCCTGTTGCTGCACACCGCCTCGGGCACGCATCCCTTCTTTTGGCCCGGTTCGATTGGGCTGAAACATGCTTTGGTTTGGCCTATCAATCCTCACCAGGGAACGCCAACATCCTCGAAGCACTGGAACACATTGCCTTGCTCAAGGGCGATGATGAAGTTCGCCGCCATTGGCTTGAGGCTAGAATGACCGTGCATCCAGACCAGCCTGATTTGCTTCGTTCACACGCTCACCTTTTGGCGAAACTCGGCGATGCAGAGGCGGAACGAGACGTGCTTCGCTTGGAGGCGCTCGGCGTCGATACAGCAGCAGATCGCTCCCTTCTTTCCGGTCTAAGGGCTCGAGCAGGTTCCCGTTCAGAAGCCTTAGAGGCGATTGAACAGGCACTGGCCGAAGATCCACACCAATCAGCGGATTGGCTGAGTTATGCTCAATTGCTCAACGAAGAGGGAGAGGCTGGCAAAGCCCATCAAGCGGTTGAACGCTGTCTTGAATTGGATCGCCAAAGCGGTGAAGCATGGGCCTTACTGGCTGAACTCCTCGCCCCCCACGGCAACCGTGCCAAAGAAGCGCTCAAGGCTGCAACGCATGCTGTTGCTTTGGATGCAGGTGGAACAAACCTTGTGTTCCTCAAGTCAAATCTTCAACACACAACCGGCTTAACCCAAGCCGCAGAAGAAACTCTAGAAAAGGCACTTCTCAAGGACCCAGCAAACGCTGAGTTAAGGGCGAGGATGGCTGGAGCAAAACTCCTCGAAGGCGATCTTCAATCGGCGCAGAAACTCTTGGATGAAACGCCATTTGGCATTGACCATGCATTGTTGCATGTGGTCGAAGGACGACTTCATCTTGCGCTGGGCGATTTAGCAAGGGACGGGACCGGTCAAACCGATGCAGTCTTGCTTTCTGAGGCAGTTTCTTCCTTTGAAGGAGCCCTCAAACTTGATCGAGAACTCGGTGTTGCATGGTTAGGAATTGCACGAACTAAGCGACTCCTGAGGGACATTGAAGGTGCGTCAGAAGACATCGCCCGTGCAATGCGACTGCTTCCAGAAAACGACCCTTCCGCCGCTGCAGAAGCTGCGTTGTTGGCCATCGATCAAAACGATCTTTCCACTGCGAGCAAGCACGCAGACATCGCTTCCGTGTTTGGTAATGTTGCTACTGTTGCCTATGTGAGAGGGAACATTGCTTTGCGCCGAGGATTGTTTGACAAAGCGGTCGAGCAATACACTTCTGCTCTGGAGTCAGAACCAACTCATATCCGTTCTCGACTGAACCGGTGCAGTGCGTTAATGGGTCTCAATCAGCCGAGAAAAGCCCTTGACGACGCCCAAATCCTCGTTGATTTAGCACCATCGATGATGTACGCAAGGTTCCTTCGAGCTGAGGCATTGATGACCCTCGGAGAGTGGGCACAAGCTCGTGATGATTTGGAGCACGTGCTCGAATCGGCTCCACACCACCATCAGGCCCTCACACAACTCGCATCATGCTTCATGTCGCTTGAGCGGCCTGAACGCGCTGAACAGCCATTGAATGAAGCCATTCGACTTCAGCCAAATTATGCTGCTGCATGGTTTCAACGCGGCATGCTTTACCTCGAAATTGGCCGCAATGACAACGCACTCGATGATTTCCAAGCAGCGGTTCGCTGCGATGGCTCTCATCTTGAATCCCAAAAGCGGATTGCAGCCATCCATCATCAGGCAGAGCGGTTTGATCTGGCAGAACCAGCATGGCGAGCCGTCCTTGCTCTTGACCCGGAGAGCGACGTGGCTCCAACCCGCATCGCCATTTGTGAAGCAGCGTTACTCAAAGCATAATCTGCGAGGTAAGCGGTCATTCGCAAAGGCTTGATAGCCCCTGCTTTGTTCACAACACCATGGGCATTCTGAGGAACACAACACCTGTTGTTGCCTTGATGCTCTTTCTGCTCATCGCCCGGGAGATTTATCCGTACACAGAGCCGTTGAATGCCGAGGCTGCGGATGGTTTCGTAATTGAAAAAGTAGCAAGTGGATTTGGCGGTCCAACATGCATGCACTGGGTGGAAGACAATCTCTTGTTGATGTGTGATCGAGACGGCGGACGGCTTTTGATGCTCAATGCGAGCGATGACTTCAGTGAATCGACCCTTCTCTCAGGCCTTAACCACCCTCACGGGATTCACCTTACAGAGGAACACCTGTTTGTTTCAGAGGAGGGTGTTTTGGCAAAGTACAATCGAAGCGGCTGGAACTTTGAGAACCGAACCGCCCTCATCTCAGGTGTTCCAAGTGGCAATCACCAAACCAATGCCATCAACGCACTTCCAAACGGGACGCTGATTTGGCACAGTGGCTCAACATGCAATGTGTGTGAAGAAAAGGATGAACGAAACGCAGCCCTTCTGTGGGTGAACCCAACCAATGGCGATCATGGCGTTCTTGCGTCCGGTGTCCGCAATTCCTTTGACGGTGTGTGGGTCGATGGGGCAGGCTATGTGTTCAGTGACAACGGCAGGGACTGGGAAGGCGATCATCCAAGAGAGGAACTCAACATGCTTGTCGGCGGTGCCGCTTATGGCTGGCCTGACGATGACCCTGATCACCCCATTCCAGAAGGCACCCTTGCTCCGGTCGCAACTTGGACGCCACATACATCGCTTAACGGCCTTGCTTTGCGGCCAAATGGCTCATCTGCCCCGGGCCTGAATGCCAATGGTTCGGAAGGGTTTACGCTCTATGGGACTGTGTTCGGCTCATGGAACACACTTCTTCCCCAAGGTCATGAAATCCTTCGAATCGATTTTACCCCCACCAACGCGACCAATGCCACTGAACCTGCTGATCAGTGGGACACCCACGTGACCCGTTTTGCAACCGATGTTGGCACGCCTTTACCCATTTCTTTTTCACCCGATGGGACGCTGTATTACGCTACCTTTGGTGGCAACGGTGGTTTGTACCGAATCGTTCCAACCGTCAATTAGAGCCCAACGATTTACTTGTTGTTGAGCCAGGTGCTGAGTCTTTGAACCCCTTCTCGAATGTTCTCTGGAGATGTGGCATAGGAAATTCGAACGTACCCCTCACCGCCCTCGAGCAGCGATCCTGGGATCAGTTGGACCTTGGCTTCATCCAGCGCTCGTTGGGCGAATTCGATGTCCGTCATTCCGGTCCCTGTGATGTCACAGAACGCATAGAATGCCCCTTCGGGTTTTGGAACAACAACGCCCGGCAATTCACTCAACAATTCGTGGATCAGTTCGCAGCGTGCTTTGAACGAAGAGGCCATAGCAGCAGTTTCATCCTCAAGGGTGAGCGCAACAGTGGCCGCCGGCATCATGAAGGTCGCCACGTGCGTTGCTGCACTGACATTGATTTTCTTGACGCCATCCATGACAACCTTGGGCCCGGCAATCCAACCGAGCCGCCAACCAGTCATGGCCCAGCCTTTCGACCAACCGCCGATTGTGATGGTGCGTTCAGCTCCACCAGGAATGGTGCATGGGGATGTGTATGGGTGGTCGGACCACACGAGGGTGGCGTAGATCATGTCATCAATAATCCACAAATCATGTTTGATGGCAAAAGCAACGATTTTAGCCACTTCTTCGGGGGTGTAGACGGCTCCTGTGGGATTGTTTGGTGAGTTGAGAATGATGGCTTTGGTCTTCGAAGTTACGGCGGCTTCTAAGTTGTTGAAATCTGGATGGTAATTTTCTCGCTTCACAGGCACGTGAACCGGCACAGCATCGAGCAACTTCACCATTCCATCGTATGAGGGCCAAGCTGGCGAAAGAAGCAACACCTCGTCACCGGCATCAAGTGTGGCCATAAGCGAATAAAGGACGGCTTGTTTGCATCCGGGAGAAACCAGCACATCATTGTGGTCAACCTCAATGCCGTGAATGGTCAGGTGTGAAGCAACGGCCTGGCACAATTCTTCCGAACCTTGAGTCCGAGTGTACGCCGTTTCCCCGCGGTCAAGGGCATCCTTTGCCGCGTTGACCACTTGAATCGGCGTGTCGAAATCCGGTTGTCCAACGGTGAATCGGATCACTTCTGGACCGGGGGGAGAGAGGAATGCAGCAAAGCCGATGCCTACATTTGACAATGAACGGTTGATTTCAGGCATAACGGCTCCCACCCATTGGACATGCATCCAACGCCTTAACGAAGTCGCCATTGAATATCAAGACTGCGCGCGATGCTAACGCAACATAAGCGTTTGATTAGAAAGAGCACAGGCTGGGATTTGAACCCAGGTAAGAGGATTTGCAATCCCCGACGTAGCCGCTCCGACACCCGTGCAGTGATTGACGGATTGAGGGCTTGTATTTCAACGCAACCGATTCCTATTTGGGGCCTAAAGAGTGCTTATGTCTGCGTGCATTGCTCTTCACCGCAGGATGTTTAATCACACAGCATCCATCGCATTGCACCATGGACGATGGGCAAAAAAGCGAATCTATCCCCGAGGCTCCAGCACCAGTGTTTCTAGGACAAACGTTTGGAGAGGTCCAAAAACCGGTCTTTCAGTCAACCCTCCAACCTCATCCAGAAGGGGCCAATTCGCCGATCTATGTCAAGAACGAACCGCAATGGGGTGAAGCCACCTCTCCACCGCCCTCGTTTCGCTGGGGCCAATTCTTCATCGGTTTGTTCGCCCCCATCGCCGTTAGCCTTCTGTTTGTGTTCGTAGGGGATTTGGTCTCCTCGGGCCAATATGATGACTTGTATGGCTATGAAGTGGCGTCCGTAAGTCCAGATGAGAACGGCCATTATTCTGCGCAAATTTCAGTGAGACC
>DAPR01000046.1:0-3060 GCA_002502605.1 Euryarchaeota archaeon UBA258 | reverse complement strand
CAACCGCTGGCCTTTGTTATGGATGAAGAAAATGGTACTTTTTCTGTGTCGTACAATGGGACATCAAACAATGCGGACGATGTATCAGCTCGCCTCATCACCAGCAATGGCAATCTCTACCATAGAATATATTCTGCAGACCACGAGACGGACAACACATCATCAACCTCTTACCTGAACAGCACGTTCACTCCAACCAACCAAACGCTCTACGTTTCTTACGACGCGGCCTTTTTTTCATACAATGAAATCCTCCAGGTTCACTCATGTGGAGAGGCGGTCTACCACTACTGCAACGCCAGCCAAACGGAAACAGGTTACGGAATGAGCGTTTCTTGGTTTGGCGAGCAAGAACATGTCCAGATCGGCGAACTGACCAGTTCAAATGAAACGCTGTGGTTTATTCCAACCGGCGAGGAGTTGACGTCCTATTCAGTAGAAATTGAAACTTATGATCATGAATTGGACGAGTCTATATCAAATCAAGATGAGATTGTCGAGGGTGTATTTTGTCTGATGCCACTGGTGTATATCGGCGCCATTATCGTGTCGTTTGTCAAAGGAAAAAACGCACTTGGCTGGGGCTTGCTTTCTTCCTCAATCTTCTCCATCCTCTTCTTTGTAGGATTTATCATCCTTCTCATCATGTCCTATGGAGGCGCCTTTTGAGGAGTTTAGGCCACTGCTCTCTTACCAAACATCACAGGGTTAATGTTCGGCGCATGGCTGCTTGATGTGAGGCGAGAGAGTGAAAATTGTGCATCCGGCCGTATTGCTCCCCCCAAACATGCCCTCAGAATCGTATTTCGATTGTCGGTTCGCGGTGCTTAGGGCTCCGCTTGGATTCGAACGCGGAGCAGAACGCCTTGCCGATGACGGCCAAGCGATTCACGCCTGGGTCCCTGACGGCGAACACATTGTCGCAGTCGGTAGGGCCCACCTGATCGCCAATGACAGCGACGGTTCAGCACCCGACCATGCGGGCCCCAATGCAAGCACATGCCCCCCATTTGGCCCCCTTTCCGACCCCGAAAACCGACCTGCCATCCAAATCAGGCAAATGGGGACCAGAGAAGAAGCACAACGTCGCGGATACGCCAGCGAAGTTCTTTCGATGCTCGAAAACGCCGCAGTAACTCATTTCGAAGCAAGGGTGGCGCTCTTACAAGCACGAGAAAAAGCGATACCGTTCTACCTCTCACAAGGTTGGCAATTGATCGATGAACCTTACGAGATCCCCAATATTGGGCCCCATCGTTCTATGATGAAAAAACTCTAGCGTCTCTTGTTGTTCAAATAGTGTAATCACTTTTTTCGGCATAAGAGAGCCATACATTGCTTATGCGATTTTGTGAAACATGAAAATATGAACGAAAAAACACCGTATGTGATCTTTCAACGACATGCGTCGTTTGGAGGGGATATGATGAGATTAAGACAGATCAACAAGAACAAACCATATTATGGTACCCCGCGTACCAAAGAACAGATGTCAGCAGACGCCGACCACCAACGGTCGAAGAATGAAAAGTACCTCAAGGCGTTGAAAACGCTTGCGGAAAAAGACCCAGAAGGGTTTTCCACACTCGCTCCAGAATTAATTAAAAGAAGCATTTGGAATCTAAATGGCCCCGATCCATATTTTTCTGAAAAACTTTCCAACTGGTTTGAAATCGCCTACAAATGGGAAGACTTTGGAGATATTTTACCAAAAGAAACTCAACTCCGAAAGCGAATCCAAGTTGATGCGCCACGCATTGACCGACTACCAGAAAATCAAACTCGCTTTTTCGAGAAGCTTACACAAAAATTCTCAGGCGACCACCAACGCTGGGATGCCCCGACCCGTGATCAATTCATTATCCTGGGCATGCTTGCAATGGAAGGGACGTCCGGCGTGAGGCAGGGGAAATTGGCCCACTTCATGGGGAATGGATTAGACGGAATCGGTGGCTTGCCAAGTTCCAATGCCATTCGCGCTGCGAAAATCGCATTGAGCCGATATGCGAAGCCGATTCAACTGTTTTCACCCGCCAAAGGAAACGGCGATGAACGATTGCATTCGTTCGCAGACGAAGGACTTGCAGACCTCGTCGCCCGATTTGTCCTCTCCCAGAAGGCATCAATCTTGTTGCCTGCGGCGATGATCCATGCTCGATAAGCAGCCGCTCATCGCGTCGCGCCTTTCATATAGGGTCGGATTGTTCCAATTGTTAGAGGGAACGCTGGGTTCCCTAAGACCTACCCGTGAAAAACGATGCATTCGGAGGATCAATACAAGACATACAACAAGGGCACAAACCAAAGAACTGCGAGCCAGTTCGTTGCACACAATGGCGCAGCCAAAGTGTCCAATTTTACCCTTGTTAAATGCTTGAAATACGACATGATTCAGTGCGCAGCATCGCCGCAATCCCAGAATGACCTTCCCACCAGCTGGGCCGGCAATCTGGAGAGAGAGAACAGCGGGTTCTCTGTGTAAAAACAACCAAAACAAAAAAAGGAAGTGAAAAACATGAATAAGAAAATAATGAGCGTGCTAATTGCAATGTTCCTTGCTCTCTCTGCAGTCTCTGCAGTGAGCGGTGACGGATCTGACCCACTCGACCCATCTGATGGTGGCGCCGATTGGGACGGTGACGGTCTCACCAACTCCGAGGAACAAAACCAAGGCACCAATATGAACAATGCAGACAGCGATGGCGATGGACTACCAGATGGTTGGGAAGTCTCCAACGGCCTTAACCCAACCAACGGTGGCGACGGAAATGCAGATCCTGACGGCGATGGCTTGACCAACGCCCAAGAGTATGCATCGGGTACCAACCCGAACAACGCAGACACTGACGGTGACGGCAAGGCAGACAACGTTGACTCGTTCCCGAACGATCCGAACGACGGTGAATACTCCGACTCCGACGGTGACGGCATCCCAGACGCTTACGATCCAGACTTTACCGAGTCTGACTCCGGCGCTGGCAATGGCGACACCGAAGGCGGCGGCGAATCCGACGCCGGAGCCCAAAACCCACAACCTGGTCAAGGACAAGGTCAAGGACA
>DAPR01000057.1 GCA_002502605.1 Euryarchaeota archaeon UBA258 | reverse complement strand
TCATCGACATGACGAGCAATTACCGTACAAAACCCGGTTTGGTTCACACCATGAATGGCATCTTCAGGGATGTCTTTGATTCTCGGCATCATTTGCTGCCCGGGGAATGGCATGCAACTGCACAGGATTTGGTCCCTGGTCGCCCTTCAGGCGAACAAAACGGTGTGCTTGAATGGCTTATGCCACTTGTGGAAGAAGAGGTGGAGCAACCTACGGATCTCACCGAACCGGTGAATGTGTTTGCAGATTCAACATCCAATCCGGTTCACCTTGAACATGAATTAATCGCAGCACGTTTGTCCGCTCTCCTTCAAGGCCAAGACACACGCGTTTGGAGTGCTAGCGCCTCATCGTTTGTACCTCTTGAAACTCAAGAAGAACCAATTTCCGCATCAGACGTGATGATTCTTGTCCACTCTCGGACGCATGTTCCTGACCTGATGAGGCGACTTCAGTCCAGAGGGATCCCCGTCGTGGCAGACAGGCAGGGGGCTTTGTTGGGAAGACCAATTGTTCAGCCTTTGATGGCGGCCCTCAACTTGATTGCCAACCCAGCCTCAAGAGCTGCAGTTCTTGGCCTTGCACGGTCGCCAGTGCTCGGGTTTACCGACGCACAAATTCAGTCGATGATGGGCGAGCCCTGTGAAGGAGACTGGTGGGGCCACCTCCAGCAGCATTCGCAAAACCAGCACGTGGCTGCACTGCTCCACCACCTCAGGAGTTTGGTTCATGAGGGCGCACTGTACGAAGTGCTCGATGCGATTCTTGATCATTCAGACCTGCTCGTCGCGTTCCCAGATGACACCGACCGTCAAAATGCAGAGGCATGGTACACATTGGTCGTGTCAATTGGCAACGAACTGGGCCATGAAGCAGCAGCAATTCACACGAGGCTATGCGAATTGCAAAGGCTTGGTCAAAAGGGCCCACAAGCCACCACCGTCCCACCTGGCGGTGCCGTTCAAATCATGACCGTTCACAACGCTAAGGGGCTTGAAGCCGATGTTGTGTTTGTTGCTGGTATGTTCAAAGCGGGCGCATCAGATGCTAAATTAAACACCAAAGAGAATGTCCTTGTCACCCCACAGATCATCGCGGGTCGAATCAATCCTTGGCGTTCAGTGAACCGGCCACACGATGGTTTGTGGGAGTTTACGTTGGCTTTGGATAAAGCACAGACACAGGCCGAACGTCGCCGCTCATTCTATGTCGCACTCACCCGCGCTCGCGATCGTTTGATCCTTGTTGGTGCGTATTCAAACAAGACCTTGCCAAGTGCAGACGGCAAATTGGAGATCAAAACCAAAGCCTCGAAGAGCACGATGGGTGGAATGTGGCTGGAAGGATTGCGCAGTTTAGCGCACCAAGGTGAAGTTACAGACTCCCCCTGGCTTGTCAACACCGACCTTGACCGTGCCGACCTTCGTCCGTACGGAGAGCGAACTCTTTCGCTCGACCCCTATGCATTGTACGAGCATGCACAATTGGGAGAAGAAGCGGTGGACTCCATCCGAATCTACACCCATCCAGATTGCTTCGAATCGAGCATGGTCCGGACCCCTCTCAATGTTTGGCAAAGCATTGAGGAGAGGCTAGAAGCAGGACTTGATGCGAGTTCAACTGAAGAATCATCTTTGACCGTTTCAGAATCCGTTCGGATGACTGCTCACGGTTTGGACACCAGCCACAACTGCCGACGAAGGCACTGGTTAGCGGAGGTGAAAGGATGGGTCCCTGAACGCTTCAATCTCCTCACCAACCACACAACGAATTTGGGTTCAACCTCGCTCTTCCCGGTGGCGACTGTGTTTGGAACAATGATGCATCGCTTGGTTGAATTGGGGTTGGCAAATCCATCTGCTTCAGCCTTGCCACATTCAACACCCCTGCCCGCAGCATGGCAGTATGGGGGAGAAGATCACCTCGATGACACGGCCACTATTGATGTCGTTCTCAACGAGGAAGGTTATTCCCGAAACACAGATGGCGAGAACAAGGACATCGCTGAGCGAACGGCTGAACGATTAGCGCATTTGGGACGGCTTGTTCGTGACGGTTTGCTTGGTCGTTGGTCCAAAGGCGAGCAACATGGTGGCCTTACGGTCGAAGGTTTGCGAACAGAGTTGCCGTTCTATCACCGTCATGGAGTCCCGGTCGATGGCCTGCGCCGTTCCAAATTCGATGTGAACGGGCCTGTGGAAACTTCAGTGTTCGATGCATTGGATTTGGTCTTTGATGGAAGGGCGGATCTGGTGCTTGCTTTACGCGATGAAAAGCAGCGAGGCTACCTCCAAATTGTCGATCTCAAAACCAGCGGCTGCCGGGACGGTTTCAATGCGGAGGATGCAACAAACGGCTCGCCGCTTCAACAATACAGCGGAGATATCCTCAATCCAGAACCATCAACTGAGGCTGAGAAAGCATTGCTGCACGAGCATAGGCTCCAACTGACTTTGTATTCGGTTGCTCTAGAAGCCATTGAGTCACAAAAGCCGCTTGAAGAACGCCGAGGGATCCTCCCTCCCGCTTTGCTTGTTGGGGCATCCGGGCGTTTGATTCAACTGTCTGATGAAGAATTTTCCCAAGCCCGCACAGATTTGAACAAACAATTGCAGTGGATTGGTCATCTTGCTGCTGTGCCTGATGGCCTCGAAGAACCACCTCGCCTCGAGGCACATGACGCCCACCACTGTCAAACATGCCCGTTCTTCACGGGTAAAGTCCGCCTGTGTGGGCCACAGGGCAGTGAGCTTGGTTTCATCGAAGAACCTGTGCAAGACTAGCGCCGCTTCCCCATCATCACGAGGGTTCCAACAAAACCATCCTTCGCAGCCGCACGGTGCATCTCGACATCCACAAAACCCGCAGCAATCATGGCTTCTTTCCATTCTGATTCACTCATTAACGTCATGTGGACGTTAAGCGCTTCTGGCCATCCATGGCTGTCTGAGTTTTCGAGGTAGTGGTCGATGCCCGCAACCAGTACTCCTCCGTCGTTCATCCATTCATCATGGAGCACCTTGAGCATTTGAGAAGGATCTTTCAGGTAGTAGAGAAATTCCATAGAATGAACCAAATCGAACCGCTCAGACGGCTTCCATTGAGGTAAAAGAGCGAGGTGAAACGCTCCATCGCCGAGTGATTTTGCCTTCTTAATCATCGCTTCTGACCCATCGACCCCAACGGCATGAGTGCAACCTTCAATCGCCTCGAGCGCTCGACACACCCAACCGTTACCGCAACCAACATCCACGGCCGAAAACGGGGCATTCACTTGAGCCAAAGACATGTCGAGCATTTCAGTAACAGATGCTGCATGGCCTCTTTCCATGCCCTCGTCCTTGTTCTTCATGGCCCATTCTGAAAATAAATCGGTGGCGGCTCGGGTGGTCATACATCGTGGCTTTGTGGCCGTTCCTTGAACATGTCCCTCAAACGAAAGGCACATGGTTTGCCGTTCTTTGGCCGAAACCATGCTCGATTCAACCACGACCCTAGACGATGTGCTTTATTCCTCGATTGAACCTTATGATTCTGGAATGCTTCAAGTGACCGACCTCCATTCAATTGCATGGGAAAAGTCCGGTAATCCAGATGGGATTCCAGTCGTTGTGATTCATGGAGGGCCCGGCGGCGGTGGCCAACCCGCCTACCGGCAATACTTCGACCCAGCAAAATTCAACATCATTCAATTCGACCAACGCGGCTGTGGTCAATCAACTCCTCACGCCGAGTTGCGAGACAACACAACACAAGCAATGGTGGCTGATATCGAAGCGTTAAGGGTTTCATTTGGTGTTGAACAATGGCATGTATTCGGCGGTTCTTGGGGATCCACTCTCTCCCTCATTTATGCTCAGACATACCCCGACCGTGTTCGAAGTTTGATCTTAAGAGGCATCTTCATGTGCAGAAAAAGTGAACTGCATTGGTTCTACCAGGACGGTGCAAGCCATATCTTCCCTGATGCGTTTGAGCCTTACCGGGAACACATACCAAAAGAAGAACAAGGCAATCTCATCAAAGCGTACTACGCTCGCTTGACCAGCGAAGATGTCGAAGTTCGCCGAGCCGCTGCAAAGCAATGGACCCGTTGGGAAATGGCCACAAGTCGTCTTTTCCCCGACCCGAGTTACTTGGAGAAAGCCGAGGATTTGGATTTCGCAGTGGCCTTTGCGCGCATCGAATGCCATTACTTCATCAACGCTATCTTTGTCGAAGAAGCCCATATTTTGAACCATGCAGAAGTCATCGCCCATATCCCAACAGTGATTGTACAAGGGCGCTATGACGTGGTCTGTCCAACCCGCAGCGCTTGGGAATTGCACAAGGCCCTTCCTCAAAGTAACCTCATCATTGTTGCCGATGCGGGCCACTCGATGGGTGAAGTGAGCATCGCTAGGGAACTTGTGGCTGCAACAGATTCAGTTTCCGAGTGAATTCTTCTGCGAATTCATGCCCGTTTTCACGGTCGATGAAGCGTCGGCTTGATAGGGTGGAGTTAAGTGGACTTGCATGGAGGCTCGCCTCCGGGTGATACCATGACCGAAGAAGGGACCGTCACGCCAGAGATTCGAATTCAACAACTTGAGGAACAACTCGCAACTGAGACCGACCGTTTGCAAAAGTTGTTCGCTGCTTACGAAGGAGTGGAGAAAGACCTCTTCGATGCTCGAACGGAAAACGAGGTTTTGGAAAAAGAAATCATCGAACGTGAGATCGAAAAAGAGACACAAGAAGCTCTTCTCAATGAACGAGAAATTCGTGTTCGTGAACTTGAATTGCGGGCTGTCAAAGCCGGAAAGCAAGTGGAGCACCTCAAGCCAGAACTCGAAAAGATGGAAGAGAAATACTCTCGTGAAAAAGACCGTCTGGGCAAAGTGTTTGGCATTGCAGAAGAACTGGATAATGACCTTCGTTTGGCCGTTTCAGAAATGAAAGCCCGTGACGACTGGTACGTCGACCACATGCAAATCTTTGAGGACCTCAACAAGGCGATCAAGGAGCGTTATGAGATGATTGAGCGCGCTGTCGAAGCAGAGCGCAAATCCCAACACATGTCTCGTGCTTTCACCGAGCGAATGGACGACATGGTCGAAGCACGTGCTGCGGACATGACCATTGAAGAAGCAGAACAAGTCTCAGCAGAAGCCGATTCGGCCTCTGTTGAAATTGTGGGCGATAGTGCAGTGGAAGACCTTCTCGACGACGGAGTCCTCAACAACAGCAACACGGCTGCAAAAGAAGAAGCTGTGGAAGAATCTCCTGCCGATGAAACGGAAACTCCCGAGGCCACAGAGGCTACGCCTTCTGATTGGTCGAATGGCGACGACCCTTGGGCAGAGTGAGGCACTCACATGTCTGGGCTGGCCCATGGCGGCCATGCGCCGGTTTTGATCACCTTCATGATGGGGGTCAGTTCACTCATTGTAGGGGCGCTCATCGATCCTTTGAGCGGCCTCATTCCTTTGTTTGGAATTTTATGCCTCATGATGTCGGCCTTTTTCGTCAATTTTTGGCGTGACCCCGACCGACCGATTCCAAAAGAGGAAGGGGTTTTGGTTTCGCCTGCAGACGGGCGTGTCATGTTCGTGCGTCGAGAACGAGCGACGGGAAGACGACCCTCAAAGGAAGAACTCCAAGAATCAGCCATCGAAGATGACCGCCTCACTGGAAATTGGGTTGGCGAGGCCTGCTTACATCCATTGTCCTTTGAGACTGAACAACGGTTCGAAGCGGTGCCCGAAGGGGAGGAAAGTGCAGATGATGTGGTGCGTGCTGCGATTTTTATGTCGCCCTTGGATGTCCATGTCAACCGAGCCCCAATGGCTGGAACCATTGAACGGATGGAGCATCGGACAGGTAAAGGACTCAAGCGAGGACCGTTTCGAGCAGCGTTCAAAAAAGAAAGCGAACACAACGAAAGGGTTCGAACGGTCTTTCTCAACGATGAGCAAGTTCGAGTTGAAGTCACCCAAATTTCTGGAGCATTGGCGCGGACCATCATCCCGTGGAGTGGCATTGGCGAGCCGATGCGACGTGGCCAGAGGTTTGGCATGATTCGTCTTGGCTCAAGGGTTGATGTTCGTGTTCCTGCGGCCGCGTTCTCGTCCGCTGTTGTTTCTGCGGAAATGAACCAAGAGGCTTATCCAAAAGGGCAATTTGTTCAGGCAGGCACCTCTATCCTGTTCCATCCCATTGCTGAATCCGCGTCGGTGGATTGAAACCGGTAGGGCCGGCCAACAAACCAAAGGGGGGCACTCATGGCGAATCAAAAATCACTCACTTTGGTTGGCGATGGTCAGAAAGGTGCTCGTATTCACGACCTGGTCAAAGCCCCGGCAAACACGCCTTGGGCAAAAGCCAGGCAGCAATCATGGGACGCAAGTGAACCTGCAACAGTGTATTACACTCCAGAAACACTCGCAGATGGAACTCCTTGCAGTGCAGTGACTGTGATTCTGCGCACCAAGGGATGCCATTGGTGGTGGTCAAGTGGGTGCACTTTTTGCGGCTATTTCAACGACACACGCGACGATGTCACGAACGAGGACCTGCACGCCCAATGGGCGTATGCAAAATCGAAATTCGACGATTTCAAAGACCATGCGATGGTGAAAGTTTACACCAGTGGTTCACTGCTTGAGGATCGAGAAATTCCAGTTCCCTTCCAAGAAACTGTGCTGCGCGATTGCCAGGATCTTGGCAAAGAATTGATTGTTGAATCCCGATGCGAACAACTCACGGAAGAGAAGTTGGCTTGGGCCACCTCGATCAACACAAGTTTCGCAGTCGCCATCGGGCTTGAGGCCTATGACGATGAAGTGCTTCGCTTCCACGTCAACAAAGGGTTCACGACCAAATCATGGGACCGGGCTGTTGCCAACCTCAAGAAATTCAACGTTCGGGTCAAGACCTATTTGATGTTCAAACCACCGTTCATGAATGAAGCAGATGCACTGCTTCATGGAGTCAAATGGATTGAGGCGGTGGCCGAAAAGAGCGATGAGATATCCGTTAACCCGATGAACATTCAGCGCGGTACCATCATCGATCGATTGCACCGTCACAATGAGTATCGCCCTCCTTGGCTGTGGTCTTTGGTCGAAATGATTCGACAGGCTCACCCAACGATTCATCCTAACAACACAGGCAATGGTGGCGAAGGGCAAGTCAGTCGACTCATTGTCCACCCAACAGCTGGTGGCCGTGTACGCGGCGCACACAACTGCGGGGCTTGCGATGCTGAGGTCGTGGCCGCCATCGAGCGGTATGCGGTTTCAGGAGAATTGGCTGAGTTTGAAGGGTTGGAATGCGATTGCCAGAAGGCATGGGCAGAAGAGGTCGCACTTGAGCACGCTTTGCCAACACCACTCGGTATTTCGAAACCCCGCCGTGGCAATGTTTTGGATGCATTGCGGGCACCCTGATCTGCTTCGAGCAATCGCCCGCATACCTCTTTGCAAGGTGTGAATCTTTATGACCGCTGTACGAGTGGGCGGAATGACCCCTATGGGGTCATGTTCGGGTGAACCTTATGACAAACACAACCAGTCTTCCAGATGTAACCGTTGGAACCGGCGAACCGGCTTCCAGTCGTATTCTTTTGACCCTGCTCTCAGTTGGCGTGCTTGGCCTGTTCGCATTGTTCTCAAATGTCTTCGGTTGGGACAACATTCCCTTGCTCGGTGAACTGGTCCCATTGATCGGAAATCTTGGTGGTAGTGGAATCTGGTATTACCTCATTGGCCTTCTCATTGGTATTGGTGCCATTGTGGCCTCACTTCTTGCAGAGGTCATCGTCGATTAGGAGGTGTGATGCATGGAAACTGTCTTCATTACATCTGGCCTTTTGATTGCCATTCTTTTCTTCACCGCAAATTACCTTGTCAAAGGCATCGGTGGAATGAGCGCACCGCTTCAACAAGTGGGTATGTTCCTTCTCAATAAAGCCCCAGCGGGCATCATTGATCTGTTCAGTGATGAGGCTGGAAGTGGAAGCAAAACCTGGATTCGCTTCGGTATGGTTTGGTTTATTTTTGCAGCAATCTCAAGCTTCCTCGGTCTTTGGCACAGTTACGATGGCACTGCGCTCGATTCCCTTGCTAGCATTGGATGGTCCTATGACGATGGCTCAATGCTGACAGAATACACCAACGTGTTCTTCATGACTGCCCTCAACTACATGCTTGTCGGTGGCGCTCTTGTCGCCGTCTCTCGTACCGCTCAAGGTCGACTTGCAAGTGAAAAGAGCGCTTCTATGGTGGCCTTGCTTCTCACAGTATCCACTGCTGCCTATCTTTTCCTGCCAGTCCTGCTCTCGTTCGTGACCCTCGACAACGAAGCAGGCATCATTGACACCGTGACCAATGTCTCCTCGCTTGTGGTCGGTTCCTTGCTTCACGCAGCAATTCTGATCAACGTGCTCATCACCGTTGCGAACCGTGCATCTGACAACCTTTCTCCGACCACATGGTTCCTCGTTTTGGCGCTTGTTGCAAAGATCTCCGGCGGCCTCATGGCCTTTATTGGCGAACTCATGTCCTCCACACAAACCGTTTGGATGGCAGAGCATGTGCTCACTGGATGGGTTCCACTTGCGCTCATCTTCGGGCTTGCTTACCACATCATCCCTTACACAACCGGCACTCCAGTTTGGTCAGAGTCGTTGTTCAAGGTCAACATGCTTTTGCTGTTTGTGACCGTCCCCCCGTTCTTCATGACAGCAGCAACGAGTGCAGAGTTCCTCCAAAATGTAGGCGCTATTCTCCTTACCCTTGGACTGCTTCCATTGCTTGCTGGATCGTTTAACCTCCTTATCACAGCAAAATCAAACGCAGAAGCGATTGTCAAGAATCCTGGTGCCTTTGCAGCTACCGGAGCGATGTTACTGCTTCCATTGTATGCTGTTGGTGGCTACTTCACCAGCATGGACGTCTTCGTTGGTCTTGGAAACCTCGGTACAATGGCCACGACCGTCGATCAAGGCTTCATGTACACGGTTGGTGGTTTGATGATGCTTGCGAGTGTGTTCACAGCATACCCGCTTGCTGCACGAAAGCTATTGGCATCCACCTCAAACGCACAACTTGCAGTCTGGCTTACCATTGTCGGTGGTCTCATGTCCACCGTCATCCGCTTGATGGGCGACTTCACCAACCAAGCCGTTGCAAATTCCGGAGTGGAAGATGCAGTTGCCAACTCAGGTGGTTTCCTTCTCGTTGCCTCTTCAATGTACTATCTATGTGCAATTGCGACCATCATCACAGCACAGGTCATGATTCGTACCGGTACCCGTGGCAACGCAGATGCGGTGCTTCAAAGCGCAACAAGCGACATCAATGCTTACACCCTTGTTGAAGGCACAACAACAATTCGAACCTTGCTTGGCCGAGGTGTTGGAATCGATACAGAACTCAACATTGGCCACAGTGAAGAGGACGATGGTGCCACAATAATCGCCGTTAGTGCCCACCTTCACAATGAAGAAATCACTGAATTCCCAGACGACGGCACAGGCCCAGCCGAAGAGTTGGTGATGCTGTCAAATTACCTCGCAGAATCGGACCAATCATTGTTCCAATTCTTCCAATCCATCGATCTTGATGATTCGGGCACCATCGATGGCTTCGAATTCCAAAGAGCGCTCAAGAACGCAGAAATCGCCAACCTCCCTCCATGGGAAATGAGCGCTCTTCTCGAGGCAATGGATCTTGATGGCGATGGAAAGATCAACCTTCCAGAACTCGACATTGCTGTGACAAAAATTCGATCCATGCAAAGCACTTCTGAAGAAGAGTGAAGCAGCAAAGGGGATGTGGACTGGGTGCGAATTGGCCTTGTCGGCAAACCAAATGTGGGCAAATCTACTTTTTTCAGCGCTGCAACATTGGCCAAGGTGGACATCGCGAACTACCCCTTCTGTACCATTGAACCGAACGTCGGTGTTGCGTTTGTCGCAGCACGTCTTGATTGTCCCTGCAAGGACATCAGGGTGAAACTGGAAGCCGAAGGACGAATCGAGGCCGTCAAGGAAGACGATCCAAGAAAGGGCAGTCTATGTGAGCCAAGAACGGGTTCCTGTGTTGGTCATCGCCGACTTGTCCCTTGCTTCCTTGTTGACATTGCAGGTCTTGTTCCGGGAGCGAGCGAAGGGCGTGGACGTGGTAACGCCTTCTTGGCGGATTTAGCCAACTGTAACGCGCTCATACAAGTTGTGGATGCTGCCGGAAGCACGGACCTCGAAGGCAACCCCCAGGGGCTGAATCAACCATCGGAACTCGCCCGGGCACGAGTCAATGAAGAAATTGAATTTCTCGGACATGAACTTGATGCGTGGATTGCCGGTTTGTTGCTGGATGGTTGGTCACGTGGGGTGCGCCGAGTGCAAGCTGAAGGTGACAAAGGCCTTGTCTCGTTCATTCATGAGCGGCTTACGGGGTTAGGTGCAACGCTACAGTCTGTCTCGTTAGCATACGATGCCTTCTTTTCAGAACAAAGCGACCTTGGTTCCCCCTGGGATTGGAATTCAGATGTCATTGCAGCGTTAGCCGTCCATTTGAGAACAGCTCTTTTCCCAATCCACATCGCCGCCAACAAATTTGATGTTGCTCCGAACGATGTGCTGGATGGTGTTGCTGCCAATGGCGTCATCATACCATGCATGGCCGATGTGGAACTGGGTCTGCGTCGGGCGGATGCAGCAAACCTCATCGCATATGTACCCGGCGAGAATGACTTCCAATTTAGCGATCAATCCTCGCTCAATGAAGCTCAAATGAAAGCACTTAATCACATGAAGGAACGCCTCAAAACCAACCAAGGAACGGGTGTAGCCAGGGTGCTCGACACGGTCTTGTTCGATGAATTGGATCATATCGTGGTCTATCCCGTACAGGATGAAGCTCGCTGGACCGATGGAGATGGAAAGGTGCTGCCCGATGCGTTTGTGGTCCCGTCTGGCATACAAGCCAAAGCCTTGGCATTCAAGGTGCACACCGATTTAGGAAACGGGTTCATTCGGGGCGTCGATGGACGAAGCCGACGTGTTGTTGGTTCCGACCATGAGTTGCAGGACGGAGATGTTCTGAAAATTCACGCTAAATCGTAATCAGTGGCCTTCTGGTCGATCGTAGGCAGGGGTTAAACGTGCCATGTCTCCAGAATATTGCCCGCCTCGGTAGATGAACCAAACAGGCGTCAAGAGCGTCAAGGCAAGCAAAATGAGCAAGAAATACAAGCCCCACGGTTGAACATCTCGAATCACCATAATCCAAAGGGTCCAGAGCAACGGAATGTACAGGAAAATACTGTAACGCCGAGCGAGCGTTTGCAGACGGGCACTGCCCAATCCGCCGTCGTACATGTTCGCAGCGTCTTCTTTTGAGACAAGTCCCTTTTCCAAACCACAGCGCACACAAACCTGTGTCATAGGCCCGTTTCCATGAATGAATTGTTCACGTGGGTAGGTGCTTGAACAGTAACGGCAACTTGGCATGGTCTTCCCTCATTGTCTCCGAAATGCTCACGATTCTTCAAGCATCCGCTTCCATCCTGAGGAAATTGGCAAGCAAGGTGATGCCTTCTGGTGAGCCAACCGACTCGGGGTGGAATTGAACACCAACCACGGAGTGCTCTGAATGCGCAATGGCCATGATTTCACCCGTACCTTCGAGATGGGCCGTTTCTAGCAACTCATCGCCTGCCCCAGACGCTACAATCAGTGAGTTGTACAACGTAAATGGATGGGGGGAATTGAGGCCTTCAAACAGCCCATTGCCAGTATGAATAATGTTTCTTGGAGAGCCATGGACTGGACCCGATGGTGTTTGGTTTAGGTTCATCCCTGCTGCTAGACCGATGGCTTGATGCCCAAGGCAGATGCCCAAAACAGGGATTGAAATTTCACCTCGAATGGCTTGCTTTGCAATGTCCATGGTCAAGGCTGAATCGCTTGGTTCGCCAGGCCCGGGGCCTAAGATCACATGCGATGGATTGAGCCGTTGAAGTATGTGATCAACCTCACCATTGACCGCCTCAACGGGTCGGTCACTGGTTCTGGAACGATGAATGACGACGTTGTGCCCTCGTCCGGCCACTGCATGTGCAATGTTTTGGGTGAAGGAATCGAGATTGTCAATCAGCAACACACATTTCTCAATCTGGAGGTCAACAGTGTCAATCATCACCGTTCCTTGAGGTGCGATTGAGGGAGGTGCTTCTTCTGGAATGAGATGGTGAATGGCCAACTGACCTTGTGGTAATGACGCACGCTCATCTAAATTCCAACCGCACGCTTTGCGCAAGGCTGCAGCCTTCCACTTGGCTTCCTTAATTTCTTCTTCAGCAACCGAACCAATTGTGATGCCACCTCCAGCTGCGATGGCACCATGCCACTGTTTGCGAGCTCTTGTTGCGATGAGGGTCCGAATGAGGATGTTCCATGTTCCTGCTCCGCTAAAGGGATCAAACCAACCAATTGATCCGGTCCAAAAAGAGCGAGGTGTCTGTTCAAGCTCATCAATGGTGGCGCACACAACGGTTCTCGGACATCCGGTGATGCTTCCGCCGGGGAAGATTGCTTCAAGCGCATCAAAAGGTGTGTTTTCGGGGCCTAAATCCCCTGTGACTTGAGACACGAGGTGCTGCACATTGGCATAAGCCTCGACGTCAAATCGCTCAACTTCGACGCTCCCAACAGCACACACCGAACCCAAATCGTTTCGCATCAAATCCACAAGCATCCTGTGTTCAGCACGCTCTTTTTCGTCATTGATCATTTCCTCGCGAAGCCGGAGTTCCTCTTGTGGCGTCTCACCTCGTGGACGGGTGCCTTTGATTGGTGTTGTGCGCAGTTGAACTCCATCGCATTGAAGCAAAGATTCTGGTGACGAACTCACCAAGGCAAGGCCAAGGTCTTCAGAATGCATGTACGCAGAAAACGGCGCTGGATTTGTGGCACAAAGCCGTTGGAAAATGACCCTTGGATGCTCGTTCAATTGCCCCCGCCACCAGCGCCCAAGGTTGACCTGATACATTTGACCTGCAGCGATGCTTCCACGGATGGTCTCAATTCCGGTTTTGTGTTCTTCGTCCGTCATGTTGGATGATTCAGGATGAGGGTTTGGTGCGTGAACGGCGATGCTCTTTTCTTGCGCTTGGCTAAGTTCAGAGCCCACCCGCTGCGACCAGTCATCGCCCTTGATTGAAAAGGCGTGAAGTTCCCCAGTTGATTTGTCTTCAGCGAGGTACCGTTCAACAAAGAACAGGACGCACAAAATCGTGCCCTCCTCAGGGGGGTGTTGAAGCGTCAAAGGCTGTGTCCATTGAACCAAATCATACGCAAGGCAACCAGACCAGAATGGACGCTTGGGCAATTCAGGCAGCGGGGTGCCTTCAAACTCGGTTTGGGTTGAGAAGGCCTGGAGTTTTTCCAACACGCCCGCAAGCGTTTCGTCAAAAATGGTGGTGGCATGGTACCAACATCCATGTTTCCACTCTTCAATATGGCCAACCAACTGCGAGGTTTGTGAGGTGAGGCGAACATCTCCTTTACTTGGAGAATGAGGTTCAGACGGATGGATTTTTGGTTGACGGACCACCAATCTTCGACGTGAAGGGCCACAAAGCATCGAGGCTTTTGCGAGGTGAGATGCTGGTCCCCCAGAAACCAGCAGCAACTCATCAGGGCCTCCGAATTTGAACGCATTTGGGCCGATGAGACCCACCTCGTTCAGATGATGCAACAGGGGTACCAAGCGTTCTTCGATGGTCACGCCCCCACATGAGTCCAAGCGTTCACATTTTGATAATGTTGGGTCAACATTGCTTGGCACTTCTGTGTGAACTCCTGTCCATTTCCGATCGCTTCTCCATCAATCGACGCAATTCGTGAAGCGCCAACTCCACTGCCGATGGCCACCATTTCCAATGCCCGCGCCACCATTCGTTCATTCAAGCGGCCATGGTGAACGGGAACTCCTGATGCTTCCAACAGCGGCGTGAGGATGTCTGCAGTGACGCTCTGCACTCCACCTTCCTCTTCAGAGGCAAGCCATGCTGTGCCGTCCTCGTCAATCACGAGGGGGGTTGCACGGTCCCCGTCAATGATGGCAAATTCGTGGACCAGTAAGGCAAGATCGGACCCCTTCGCATCTGCATGTTTTGTTGCCTCAACATACGGTTCCCAGTCGCCGTGTTTCGTTCCGTTGATCTTCGGAGACCACCGGGGCGCAGGGACTGTGACTGCCTCAAATTCATCGTTTCTAAGAAAAAACTGACGGGGTTGAACTGTGATTTGGCCCTCCCTCGAGAGTTCGAGTCGGATCAGGCCGTATGGATGAAACTGCGGGGGGGAAGTGCTAGGTTCTGCTATGCTCCATGCTGCATCAAGCATGGACAGAATGTGTTCAGGCCAAGCAATTCGTAGCCGCTTAGCATGCTTTTCCATCCGCTCAAGGTGGAGTTGAAGGTCAGCAAGATGGCTACCCCCATCCCACACAAGCGTGGTGAACACCTTGTCTCGCGGGTTGGTAGGCACCGAGTCAGTCCCCCTTCATCTCAAAGTAAATCATCTAAGAAAGAGGTGTCAATTCCCTTGCTTGGTTGCTTTGGAGCAGGGCCAGCACCTAACTCGTTCAACAACTCATTGTTCTGTACGGGCTGCATAACCGGTTGTGCTGGTTGGTAAGCAGGGCGCCCATAGATGTCTTGCTGAGTCTGTTGAGGCGCGTACATGTCTGCCGCTGGCGCTGCAGCAGGTGCCATTGGCGGTGCTGCAGCCGGTGGAGTGGCAGGCGATGCATCACCCCATCCTTGGTCGTCTTGAATGCCCCAAGTCGCTTCCTGAAGTTCCCACGACTTCGATCGGCTGCGCTGGTTTCCACGTGTGCGGACCACTGCAATGAAGAGGATAATCGCCGCGAAGAACAACCCTGCTGCAAGGAGGTTTGGTGTTGTCAACAAGGACGAGAAATCGGCTCCATCGTTGCCATCTCCCGGAAGGGTGCTGTCGTCCCCTTCACCTTTGACAGGGTCAATCTTTTGGGGATTGATGGCCTGCTTTTCGAACAGATTGTCTTGCACTGTGACGCCGACATACCATGCACTTGCGTTGGTCAAATCTTCGAAGATCTCAGCGGTGATTAAGAACGAATTGGAAGCCTTCACATCCGCCAACCACGTCGCTTCAAGGGTCGTGTCATACTCATCTTCTGCAATGTAGATGACGTAATTTTCAATGCTGTCGTCAGAGGACAATGTCCAGGTCACCAGAATGTTGGATTCATCAACCCATGAAAGGGTAACGCCCGAAACATCCGGGAGATAGTCGCCCCGCTCATCGACTCCATCGTCAACCGATTGAGATGAAACCACCACGAGGTCGCTTGTGAGAGCGTTACCGGAGGTGTCACGAACGACAACAACCGCCCAAATTTCCTGCCCAGGAATCACTGGTGTATCTCCTGCAACCAAGTCAATGGTCAGCGGGAGGTCAGGGGAACGGGCGAGGATTGCAATCGGTGCGCTCGGGCCTAATGTCCCAGTTCCTACGCTTGTGAAGGACCATGTTGCGGCATAGACTTCGTACGAGCCGACATCGCTCGCATCACTCAATTCGAAGTCAAGCAACAGAGCGCTGCCGTCGTCAGACGGCCGGTCAACAAGTTCGAGTGACTCCAGTCTTGCAGGTGCCTCAGTGTCTTGTTCATTGTCAATTGGGGTGACCGTTGCTTCCACGAGGTCAGTCAGGTGGACATTTCCAGAAAGGTCATGCACTGTAACGACCACAAACAATTCGATTCCAGGTTGAATCAATTGTGGTGTTGCTGATGTTAAATCCATCATGTTGGTTGTACCGCTGTACAGAGCTGAGGTGAGGGTGATTTCAATTGGATTGAAGTCCTCATCGACCCATTGCTTGTTGATTTTCAAGCAGCCACAACGTTCAGGATCTTGGCCAAAGGCAGCCCATGCTGTTGTAAGGTCTGCGATTGGTTGGTCGGCCGCCCAAACCGTGTAGTGCGAGAAATCATCAGCGTCTGAGATGGACCAAAGCACGTCGATAGCAGTACCGTCATCATCTGGATGGTCGAAGGCTTGGACGGTGGAAACACGATCGGGAGTTGTTCCGGTTCCAGCTGTGTTTCGTAGAGGCGTCACCTGTACGAGGGTGACGTCAACAAGGTTGGCGTTGAGCCAGTCATCGTACGCTACGACGCCCACATAGTAGGATTGACCGTCTTGGAGTGCGACGCCATCAATGCTTGTGACGATGGCTGACTCCTCTGAGCAATCGTTGATGATCTTCGCTTGAGTGAAGCCGTAATCAGTAATCATTTGCATCGAACTTTGATCAATCGGAGTTTCTGCTTCGTCCCATGTTCGCATGAAGATGGTGTAGAACGTACAGTCCTCGGCAGGGTTCGCATCCCATGAAACGGTGATTCGTCCACCCTCGTCATCCGGGGTGTCAATGGCGGCTACATTCTCCATCTTCGGCGGAGGCGTGTTGTCATTGAGTCCACCGGTTGGGACAAACGGTCCAACGATGAGGGCGTTCATCAAATCCTCTTGACCCGCCTCGTCGACGCAAGTCAATCCAAGCCAATATGGCTGGCCGGGCGAGAGGGACAATACGGTGGAATTTCCTTCCATTCTCATGACTCCAGCCTCGGGTGTTAAGCCCAGGACATCAGTCATTGGTTGAGTGGATGCATAGATGTTAGTTTGCAGAAGGTCAAGGCTTGTGCATCGCGACCATTCGACATCAAGATCGCCGTCCTCTCCGCCCTCATGGGGCCCCGCAGTAGCCCAAATGGGCGGAAGCGGAACTTCATCACTTGGTGAGGCTGGTCCGATCACTGGCGATGGAACACCTAAGCGCCCATCGTCGTATTCGACAACGACAACAGCATAGTAATCTGTACCATCAACCAAGTCGATTCCGTTTGCCGTTGTGACTTCGCTCGAAAGTCGACTGTGAAGTGATATCGCTTTGTCCACGGTTCGCGTGCTGAGGTAGTCAACCGTGATGCCGCTTGGGTCCCAAACTGCACCTTCATTCACATACACAAGGTAGCGTGCAAAATCATCGTCGTGAACAAGGCTCCATTCCGCAATCAAGGCTCCGCCACCATCGTCTGGGCGATCGATGAGTTCAGACAGTGCGATCGGCGTTTCAGTCTTGACATAGTCGTAAATGAGGCGCACATGCATGGACCCATTGGCTGGTGAACGCAAAGTGAGTTGTACGAATTGAGTTCCGTTGACAATGATACCATTGTCGACGGCAAGTTGCATCGTGGTTTCGAAGCCTGGGTTGTTGTTGAGTTCGATTGTAGCGTTGTACTTCAGACTCACTGATTTGGCCCATGTTGCTGCATAATTGACGGGTGAAGTAAAGGCCAACGGCACTGTTTGGAACAAGATGCCGTTGGTGCCTTCGACACCGAACGACGGGTCGAGGGTAACCGGGTTGTCGAGATCGGCTAACTGAATGGCCATGCCGGGATGAGTCATGTCGCTGATGTCCAAGGATTGTAGATTGAAGCCGACGTTCAACGGGTTTGCTTTCCGGAGTGTGAATCGGTCCATCTCAGTGTATTGTGCGTTGTTTTCAAAGCCGAACAAGCCAATTTCTCCTGTTGTCAACCACACTGCGTCTGAGGTGATTGTTCCACCAGTCAAATCAGTTTCTTGGAAGACCTTGAGCGTTGCATGAGTGGGCGTTCTGGCACTCAGAATCGATGCTCCATTTTCGCCGATGGCCAAGACATGATCTCCATCGCTGATCATCTTCTGAATTGGCCAGCCTGCTACTTGGAAGGACGGTACGCCGTCTTCGAGTTGGTTGCTCTGGCCGTTGTAATGGGTCATTGGTCCCACATCAGTTGCGATGTGGAGGCCCCACCAATCAGATGCAAGGGCGCCGATTGTGTTGGATGGCAACTGATCGAATTTGTGCCACTGGATTGCGCCGCTCGTGTCCTCGACCGAGGTCACTCCTGGGCGTTCAGCCCCTGCGCCATCATGGCCGATGAAGAGGGTGGTTACCGTGGTCGTTGTTCCAGTGTCATCGGTGGTGGTCTGTGTTGCGGTGGTCAGGGATTGGGCTGAGGTTGCCATCAAACCTGTTCCACTCGAATAGAGCGTTGTGGCGTTTGTGAGGGTGTCCATTTTGACAACCCCTGCTGCGGTTGCCATCCACACGTCAGTGCCAATGACTTGGATGTCTTCGACAACATTTGTCGGGAGGCCATCGCTTGTTGTGAGCGGGTTCATCCAATCGCTAGCAGCGTAATCCCATCGGCCAACGCCTCCATTGGTTGCGATGTAGAGGGTCGAACTTGTTTCTGCGAAAGCGTTGATGACGTTTGAAGGGAGTCCTCCGAGTAATTTGCCATTGCCGAAACCTGTTGCAAGGTCGTAGAGTTGGACACCTGCGGCCGATCCCGAGCTTCCTTGCAGTCCAATGACAAGGGTGTTTCCATTGACGAATAATCCATCCATATTTGAGTGGAGGCCACCGTTGAGTCGCATCACCATTCCGTTGAGTGTGTCAAGTTTGTACAGTCCTGTTGGTGTTGTTGTGATGTACAAATCTGTACCGATCAGTTCCATGTCTTTTGCAACACTGTTTGCGGTCATTGTCCAGCCATCTTGCCAGTCGATTGTTCCGTCTGCCAGTCGCTCGCCTTGAAGAAGACCAGCACCAGAGGATGCGCCATTTTGGCCGAAGCCTTGGCTTGCCCCTTCAGTCGCGACCCAAATGTGGGTGGAATTGCCTGCCATTGAAGTGACTTGGCCGCTGACAAGCCCAGGGAAGTCAAGCAAGGTGTTTTGCCCGAGTGAACTGATGGTGTCCACATGGCTGTATCCTGACGAGCCACCCGCTTGACCAACAAGCCACTCATTGGTGAGCCACTGGAATGAAGTCACAGATGATCCTTGCCCGTTGAAATTCACCTGAGCAGTAGAAGATCCAGATGTGGCCACAGCGCTGTAGCCTCCACCGATGATGTTGTCGCCACTGGTGCCGATGCCATGGCCAAGCACGAGCATGCCGTTGGCGTAGTCGATAGCGTCCCACCAGACCCTGTCGCTTGGAAGGTTGTGGTTGACCGTTGTGATTGGGCTCACCCATGCATTGCTGGGGTAACTGTACTTCTTGACATCTGCTTCATCTTCATAGAATGAGACGTAAAGGGTGTCAGTGCTATCGCAAGCAACGCCAGAAACTTCTCCGTAGTTCTCGTTCCAGTCGCTTGTCGTAAAGGTGCCTAAGAAGGAATCATTTGCCATGTCAAATCGGGCCACACCGCCGTTATTGGCATAGATGCCAATGTGAAGCAAACCTGCACATTCTGTCATGGTGATTGGATAGCCGTTCGGGATGCCGTTTTGGCCAGTGGAGTAATCGTTCCATGTGGTTCCATCCCAGTGAGAAATGGCGCCGTTCCTGAATTGTCCAAACCCACTGACTTCGCCGCCACCAATGACCAAGTTTGTACCATCGGTCCAGAGTTCATAGATCTGTTCACCTGCGTTGTTTGGAAGGCCGGAACCCTCCTCCCATGTCGTGAGCCATTGGTTTGATGATTCGTTGAACCTCGCAACCCCTTCTTCGGTTGCAAACAAAACCTCGCCATCATATTCGATAATTTCTCGGATTGGGAACTCGAAGTCATCGTCGTCCCATTCGCCGAGCAGTGTCCCATTAGCGTCCATGTATTGAAGGGAGTTTTCGCCCCATGAAACCCACATGTTGCCAGTTGAGGATTGGTATGCGGTTACACGATCCACTTGCCCGATTGGCAGAATGTTTTCACCCCAAGAACCGTTGCTTGTGTTGAATTGTGCGATGCCACCAGAGCCATCAACCTGCCACCAGTTTTGAGAGGCTACGCTGATCATGATGATGTCACCAATAAGGCCCATTCCATTGACATCGCCATTGTTCTGACCAATTTGTGCGCCTGCATCAAGAGCAGAAAGGGCTGTGAAATTTTGGGCGTCGAAGCGATACAGATTGTCGCTGCTGGCTCCGTCGTGGTAATACATGGTGTTCCCTTTGAGGATCATATCAAGAGGGTCGCCGTTTCCAGCAAACAAGCTGCTTGATTTTTCGATGTCGTACACTTCGGCCCCTGTCGTAGCATTGAGCAATTGGAATCCGTCGGCGCCTCCAATCCAGATGTAATTTGGATTGATGTCAACGGAAAGTGCAGTTGCATCTTCATTGCCGTTGTCAAGGAAATTGTCATCGGTCCACAGCGTAAGCCATTCATCGTTGGGGATGTCATACCGTGCGATGCCGATGCCGTCAAGGGCGATAAACGCAACATCGCCGACCACGACAACGGGTGCATTGTTTGTTTGCTCACCAGCGGTCCATTCACCGACCACGTCGAACGGTGAAATTGTAATGATTCCAACGCCAGAATTGGTTCCTCCGAACAGGTAGGTGTTCGAAATGCCCACTCCGATGGAGTATGTTGCCCAGTTTGGCATGCCGTCGTAGACATTCAAACATTCTTCAATATCGAGTGTTCCTGTTGGGAATTCACACACCCCGATGTTGGTTGCGGCGTAGACGTTCGAACCAACAACAACAAAATCAAAGAATTGCTGAGGGCGCTCGTCCCAGTTCCTTCCAATTTGGAAGGAATTAGCGGTGGAACTTGCCTCATTCCATTCAACGGCGCCAAAGGAGGTGCCAATGTACAAGACATTGCCATTGGCTTCGAGAGCATAGATGTTGTCCGATGGCAAGATCTCAGTGGAGCTACCGCCGCCAGAATTGCTTGACTCCGTAAGTGGAAGAAGGATCTCATTCGTGGAAAGGTCTTTGCGCGCCACACCGTAGCCAGGGATTCCAAAGTACAGAATGTCACCAACTACGGCGACAGGGACATCGTTTGCACCGTTGATGCCCGTCGAAATCCAGGGTGTAAGCCAAGTATCATTGGCGATATCATAGCGCAGCAATCCGTCGTTCTGAGTGCCTACATAGGCAACGTTGGCGTGAATCGCTGCATCGGTTACAGAACCGGTATCCAGCACGATGCTTTCGAACACAACAGGTTGAGCACCTGTGAGGTTGATGGCCAAAAATTCGCTGTAAAACTCGTTGATTACAATGACCGTCGAGCCGTCTGATTGGACCACAGTGACATCATTGCTTGAGAGAAGGGTATTGGAAGTGTCCCACGTTTGGAGGACAGTTCCATTGGCGTGCATTTGGTGAGCCCCGTTGTCTGCGGCAATGTAGACGTGGTTTCCATCGTTGCTCAGTCTGTTGAGGTCGGCGCCGATGAATATAGGTTCAATCCA